>JBCBZH010000050.1:0-19226 GCA_039815415.1 Bacteroidota bacterium | reverse complement strand
CTCTGGATGCCGCGACCCTGCAGCGGCACGGATTCACGCATCAGATTTCGGTTCCCCTGCGAGAGGCGCCGCTGGTGGAATTGCTGGAGACCCTTCTGATGGATGTCGAGGTGGTCCTGGGGGCGATTGCCTGAGTCCACAGGGGACAACAGATCCCCCTTCAGAAGGGCTGAATCTGGAGACCGACCATCGGTTCGAAGCGGCGCTCGATGAGGAAGCGACGGTCGGGGAGAGCCTCCTGACCAACCTCGTCTACGGAAAGCGTGCGGTAGCCGTACCGGGATTGCACCAGCAGCACGAACGGGCTGGCGAGAGGCACGCGGACATCCAGCCGTAGTGCATTCTCTTCGCCAAGATTCCCAAACAGGTTGAGGAGTCCTCGGAACCCCTGGCGCTCCACATCGAACGCGATCTCGGCATCTCCGGGTAACTCCGCACCAAGCCGCAGCCCGTAGGCGCTCAACCGATCCTCGCCGATGTGGCGGCGCACGTACTGTGCGATTTCGAACCGACCAAAGGCAAGAAGCCGAAGGTTGGCAACGATGTCGACGCCGGAGCGGACGCTGTCGAGCGGGGTGCCTGCAAGATCCAGGCCCGGGTCCTCGTCGTAGAACGAGTCGGTGGTGACGATGCGCTCACGGGAGTTGCTGACCGCGTAGAACGGCCCGACGTGGCCTGGGGCAAAGCCCGACCCGGAGGCGTAGACGGCGACCTGGAGCGCGGCCCGAAACGCATTGCTGAGGTTGTACGCTCCGGCATCCACGCCCACTCCTACGGTGCGCCCTCGTCCGAGATAGCTGGCGGTGGTGACGAATGGGGAGACCGAGAAGGTCTCGTCCCCGATCCACTCGGCAGACACCCACGCTTCGAGGCCTGTCAGAGAGGAGTCCCCCTGAGCCTGCGGCAGGCCGAGGTCATGAACCCCTGCGACGCCAACGCGAAGCCCACGAAGCCGCCCGAGGTTGATGCCAGTTTGAGCTTCGACCTGGCCGCCAATTACCCCGTTTAACCGAACGTCGTCGGTGAACACGCCGGCAGTGGCGGGCCCCTGCTCGATCGCGGCTTCCACGCCAAGCGCGCGTTCGTCCCAGGCTGATGTGGTGCTGTATCCACGCGCCAGCGCTCCCGTTCCGAGCGTCATGGCTTGTGTTGGGCCAAGCCGAGCATATCGCCTCGAGCTGGCGGTGGGGTTGAGGCGGAGGTAGCGGATGGCCCGGACGAGATCGTACGCTTCATCGGCCTCGGGCTCATAGAGTCCACCCGCAGCAGGGTGAAGGGTCTGCGCCAACCCGAGGCTTACCCGTCCAGACAAAGCCTCGACCTCTGCTCGGAGTGCCCCACGCCAAGAAGCCGGGACGTACGCGGCCCCCCCGAACGCCGCTATCTCAACACGGTCACGGGTTGGTCGGCCGGTCCCCAGCTCGTCCAGGGCATCCGCGGAGCCGAAATGAAGGGGCTGAGCCCCACTGGGGGCGCTCCACAAGACGAGCAGGGCAAAGGCGAAGACGCGCACAGCTACGGGATGACGTTGGGCAAGCTACCCAGCCGTGTGACGCGTGAGGAGGGGTGTAGAACATCCACGGAGGTGAAGGGTAGGGGGGGCATGCCTGTGCCTGATGCGCTCCCTCTGTTCCCTCTGGGGTTGGTTCTCTTTCCCGGAGAGCCGGTGCCGCTTCACATCTTTGAGCCGCGGTATCGTGAGATGGTGAAGGTGTGTCTCGATGAGGATGGTCCCTTCGGCATCGTCTACGCTCATGAGGAAGGGCTCGCCACGATTGGCTGCACAGCACGGATCCACCGCGTGGTGCAGCGCTATGAGGACGGTCGCCTGGACATCGTGGCCGTTGGTGAGGATCGGTTCCAACTTGAAGGGGTCAATCGAGATCTGTCGTACCTCACGGCCGAGGTCACGTGGATCGACGAGCCAGAGCCGGACGTGAGCGATGAGGCCGTGCGCCAGACCGTCATTACGCGGCACATGAAGCTGCTCGAGCTGGCGGGAGGCACCCCTCGGCCCGAGATCTACGACGCGTCACACGCCATCTCGTTCATCGTCGGGCGCAACGCCGGATTGGATCTGGCGGACAAGCAGGAGGTGCTCGAGATGACGCGCGAGGAGGAGCGATTGCACTACCTCTCGAAGCACCTCAAGACCCTTCTGGTTCGCGTCCAGAAGGCGCACAAGATCCGCAACCTCGCGCAGGGCGACGGCCATGCCGACGGCCTTCCGGAGATCTAGCTGGAGAGCACACCAGCTCGAGGGGCGCTGCCGACTCGACGCCGAAGCCTCTTCGAGCCCACCGTTCCATGACTCTCGCAGGCTATCAGATTGATCTCGTCCACGCAGGCATGTTGGGCCTCGATGGTGGGGCCATGTTCGGCATCGTGCCTCGGCCTCTCTGGGAGCGCCACATCACTCCTGATGCGTCGAACCGCATTCCACTCGCCATGCGGTGTCTGTTGCTTCGGGGGCACGGGCGGACCCTTCTCGTCGACACCGGGCTGGGTGACAAGACCAACGCCAAGTTCGACCGCATCTATGCTGTGGACCGGACGCACACGCTCCTCGGGTCCCTTGCTTCGCTCGGGGTATCGCCTGACGACGTGACCGATGTTCTGCTCACGCACCTCCACTTCGATCACGGCGGGGGAGCCACGCGGCGTTCCGAAACCGGGGCCCTCGAGCTGACCTTCGCCAACGCGACGCACCATGTGCAGCGGCGTCACTGGGAGTGGGCCCATGCCAGCCCTCGAGAACAGGCGTCGTTTCTGGCGGAGAACCTGAGACCGCTCGAAGCATCCGGGCGGCTTCACCTGCTCGACGGCACCGAATCGCCATTTCCGCATCTCGAGCTGGCGATCGTCGACGGGCACACGCGTGGGCAGCAGCTGCCCATCCTGTCGGATGGCGACACGACACTGTTCTACGCGGGCGATCTACTCCCGACAGCCGCTCACGTGCCGCTTCTGTGGATCATGGCGTATGACGTGGAGCCACTCGAAACCGTTCGTGAGAAAGAGAGGCTTCTCGCCCAGGCGGCGGCGGAGGCCTGGCTGGTGGTGTTCGAGCACGATCCGGTCCACGCCGTCGGCAAGATTCAGGCGACGGATCGAGGATTTGTGGCAACGAGTCTTTCAGAGGCGCTCCCGGAGGGATAGCGCGCTGATCGGGCACGGGCTTTGACGCAGAGACGGCAATCCTCTCTTTTGTCCCAGTCGCCGTCCTCGGCCGCCCAATACGGGGCTGATCTGTTCCGTGCTCGGTGGATTTGTAATCGGCGAACGTGCCATGCTCTCTCCGCCCCCTGCAATCCGGGCCCTTCTGATTGGCCTCATCCTCGTGACGCTCGTGGTTCTGGGAGGGGCAGGTCTCCATCTGCAGAGCCTAGAGCGACAAGCTGAGCAGCATCTGGCAAGCGAGTTGAAAGCCCGTTCGGCCTCACTTGCTGCTGCGCTGGCCGCTCCGGACTCTGCAGAGAGGATCCAGGAGACGTTTGGGCCGATCGCGGAGGCGGAATGGCCTGTGACTCTTGGGTTGGTCGATCGTCGCGGAAGAGTGGTGGCGTCTTCGGACTCTGACCTCACCGATGGCGTCGGGTGGGGCGGGATGATTGAGGATGGGACATCAGCTGGCGAGGTCTTTCGGGGTCGAGAGGGCTACATCGTGGCGCTGCATCCGGTGGGGCGCGCCGGATACTATGTGGCGAGCATGGCCCCGAGCAGCGTGGCTGCCAACACCACGGATGCGGTCTGGAACGTTGCCGTCTGGGCGGCGGCCTTGTGGGGGCTGCTTCTCGGCTGCATGGCGATGATGGCCTGGTATGCGGGCCCGTACACCACCTCCAAGCTGGAGCGGCTGGGGGCTCGAATCGCGCTAGGAGAGGCGGATCCGAGCGTACTGATGCGCCACGCCCGCCTCAGCCTCGGCGGCATGGCCGATGTCTTCGCGCCCATCGCGCAGAAGATGACTGCGGCATGGGCCTCCGTCGGGCAAAGCCGAGATCATGTTCGGGCTCTGTATCAAGTCAACCCGCACTATGTCCTGCTCTGTACGCTCGATGGCCGCATCATCGAAGCCAATCCCGCGTTCTACGCCGTGACAGGCCTCTCGCTCGAAGCCTTGAAAGCAGGGCCTGTAGAAGTGCTCGATGACATCTTTCCGATTGGGCCGCTGCAAGACATGGCCGCCCGGAGCCTGAAAGAAGCCTGTTCGATTGGCGGTATTGAGTACGGGATCATTGGGCAAGATGATGAGCCACGTGCCGTGACAGTCAGCCTGCGGGCGTTTCCCCTTGACGGGGAGGACGTCGTGATCATCCAGGCGACCGATGTGTCGGCGCGACGAACGATGGAGCAGCGAATTCATGCCTTCAACGATACACTGGACCTCATGGTCGATCAGCGCGTGGCACAGCTGACCGCGGGTCAGAAGTCGATACGCCGCGTGCTGGATGGCGCCGGGCTGGTGCTGGCTTCATTCGATGCTGGCGGAGCCACCCGGCGTTGGAGCGGCGGGGCCCGCGCCCTCACGGGACGGACCGTGGGGCATGTGCCACACTTTAGCTCGGTCACCAGCGCGTTGGAGATGACAGAAGCCGAGCGGTCGGCGTTTACCGCGTGGTTCTGGGGCAGTGAGACGCACCCCTTCGTCGCTCGCCACGCCATCGCTGATTCGGAAGGAGGGGTTCGTACGCGTCGTTTTGTCTGGCGCAAGAGCACCGCTCCAGACCGCGGCGATCTCCGAACCATCGTAGCGCTGGAACTCCCGGCAGATCCGTCCGATCCGCAGCCCCGCGCCGCCAGCTCGACGGCATCGCCCGTTCGGAAGACCAAGTCTGAGGATGGAGGAGACGGGCGGATGGGCCATGCTCCACTTCCCGATTCAGCCTTCGGGCGGATTCCGGACGCCTAGTGCCATTCGTATGGCTGCCGTGATCTAGGTTAGTGCGCTTCTGCCCACTTCGCGACATGGCCTCCACACCGACCTCTCTGCTTCTCGTCAGCGCACGAGGCGATGCCGCCGGTGATGAGATCCGCAGTAGCACCTCGCAGCTCGATGTCACGGTTGCGACGTCAGACACCGCCGCGCGGGCGTATCTCGGAGCGTCAGCCTTCGATGTCGTGGTGGTCGCCAGCTCCATGCCCGAGGAAACCGCTTCGACGTTGCAGAACCTTATCGGGTCTCTCGGGCGCGTCTCGAGAGTGTTGTCGGGTGCGCCAGATCACGAGCTGGTGGCCTGGCTGGAGAGCCGATTGGCCTTGAGCACACCCACTGCCGCATCAGTTGCCAGCTCGACGCAGGAGGTGGACGACGCACTGGCGTATGTCCAGGCCGAGCTGTCACGTATCGCGCATGCGCTGAACAATCCGCTCGCCGTCATTGATGGGAACGCTCAGCTCGCGCTTGAGCTGGCGAATGCGCTCGGGGTCGATGGGTCCGTGATCTCGGCCATCGAGGACATCCAGGGAGGAAGCCAGAGTTTGGCGGCCCTGTTCTCGGACATCGCGGCATTGCGGACACGCCTCGACGGGATGACCGGGTAGCAGGGGCTATCAACTCGTTTAGAAAGACGACGTGTGGTGAGGATGGCGACGCGAGATGGAACGCTCGCGTGTCCGAAGAGAGGAGCAAAGAGAGGGGCTCGGACTACTTGGCCTTCTCGGGTACAGAAACGGGGCAATTCGCGGGTCTGCAGTTGAAATAGCGGGTTTAAGCGGAACCCTGCCGGCCCGATACTGGAAGGGCGCTGCACGCTCCCTGGTCCCGGCGCTGACGTCCTTCCCCATTGTCCCCCCGCGTACGCATGCCGTCCGCTCCAATGATTCCGGCTCACGAACTCGACCACGTCGAGCGTGTCGCCGCCGCCCTCGAGGCACAGCCTGAGGGCATCCAGCAGCGCTGGGCCAGAGCACTTGAACACGTCGAACAAGCCCGCGTGTACGACGCCTTTCTCGAGTACAACGAGCTGCTCAAGAATCCGCTCGGTCCTCTGCTCCGCACTCATGTTCAGCTCCAGGCCATCCGATGCCTGCGCGACGCTCCGGTGGAGCGCGTGAAGACCGAACTGGCGCTGATCGAACCCCACGATGCCTACCAGACGGTCGTTCTGGATTACCGGCTCGGGTGGCTGATGCGTCACCGGCTGATGAGCTTGCCCGCCGCACTCCAGTACTTCGACCGCGTCCGCGAGGAGGCCCGCCGTCTCGGCAGCCGTTCGTGGGAGATCGCGGCTCTGCTCCAGAAGGCGACCACGCTGATGGCGCAAGGTCACAACGAGCAGGGCATCGAAGTCTGCATGCGGGTCTACAACTTGAGCCGCCGCAACGGGCTCATCGAGTACATCCCGAAGGCACTGATGTACAAGGGCTTCGCACTCGTGAAGCTCGGCAAGGCCGAGGAAGGCGAGGAGCAGCTCCAGAAAGCTCTCGAGCTGGCCACGCGCAACGACCTCGCTGCCGAGCAGGGGCTCGCCCTTCACCAGCTCGCTCAGGTCTACCACTACGACCTCAAGTTCTACGGCCTCGCGCTGGAGTACTACGAGCAGGCCCGCGCCGTCTTTGCCCAGACGCCTGTCTGGCCCTCGCTCCGCGATCGTATCGAGGAAGACGCCGCCGCTGCACAGCGCGAGCTGGCCGATCTGGACCTCGCCAAGATTCTTGGCCCGATTCCGATCAACCGGCTCCGGCAGGAGTATCTCACGAGCCTGGTTAACGGCTTCGTCGGGATTCCAGGAATCGACAACCGCTCCCAGCTGGGCAAGCGGATTGGACTGACCCGGCAAGCCATCCACCGGAACATCAACAGCTAGACAGGCACGGGCACGAGGGGGCGTGGCAAGGGGGAGTCTCCAATCGTCCATCCCTCGTGCCCCTTTGCCTGTCGTGTAGGGCACCCCGTTCAGGCCTTGAATGCCCCTCGGCGGTGCCTGTATCTTTCGCGCTCACCGCCTGAACCGCGTATCGAGAGTTTGTGCTACGTCCGCGCACCCCCGTGTTGTGCACCCCGTTCCCGACGTTGAGACTGGCCCATGGGGTTGGTCTGTTAGCACGCTCTCATGGTTCGTCTGTCTACCGTTTTGGGAGGCGTTTGCCTCAGCCTCGCGCTGGCGCTTGGCCCCGCAGCGGCGGCGCAGAGGATTTCGAGTGGCACTGGCGCGGCTCGCCCGGCTCCAGGCCCGCAGGTGCGAGTGGTGAGCGAGGACGCCAGCTCGGTGACGGTGGAGGTGACCGCAGACTGGGACACACCGCTCGTAGAGGCCGTCGCCAGCTCGGGTGCGAACCTCGATCAGCTTTTTCTGACAGCAGCGGGCGGGCGGGAATCTGTATCGCACCTCGTCGAATTGGGGTCACTGGCTGCTCCACAAGTCGAGATTCTGTCTCTGGACGCCGTGGATGCCCCTCTTACAGAGGCGTCCGCCATCGAGCTGGCGGATCTGGATCGCCCCCTCGTGGAGGTGGAAGGCATCGGCGAGCAGCGCAAGCGGATTGTCGGCAACTTGACGGTTCGGACGCTGCGCGTTCAGGATGGACGGCTGCAGCGCATCCGGCGTGTGGTGGCTCGCGTGACGCGCCCAGCCGTTCGGGCACGGCTCGCGTCTCGGGGTGACGACAACCCCCACCTCGCCGTTCAGCGAAGCGTGCTCGCGGACGGCACGTGGTTCAAGATCCCGATTGCCCAGGAAGGCGTCTACCGGATCGATGCACCGTACCTGCGCGACTCGCTCGGGATCGCCAGCCCGGATCTGTCCCGCGTGGGGGTGTATGGAAACGGGGGGCGCATCCTGCCCGCACTCAACTCAGACCCGCGTCCGGCAGACCTGAATCCCGTGCCGAGCCTGCTCGTCGGGGATGCGCTCTATGTGTTCGCCGAGGCGCCGAGCTGGTGGGACTGGGACGCAGGTGAGAGCACGTGGGTGCACGACATCAGCCCGTTCTCCAACGAGGCCGCGTACTTCCTCCGTATCGAGGATCCGTCGCCAGCTCGAGCCACGAGCGGTGCCTTCCCAGGCTGGGGCGATGCGACCCGACAGGCGACCATCGAGGGACGGCGGTTCCACGAGGTCGACCGCGTCAACTATGAGCGCGACCAGAGCGGATCTGGACTCGACTGGCTGGGCGAAACCCTGACGCGCAGCGCCCGCACCTTCATGGCCGAGCCCGTTCCGGCCGGCTTCGTGGCTGGTCAGACGGTGCAGTACCGCACCCGCGTGGCGGCGCGCGCCAACCCGGCGCCTACGGTCACCATCCGCGTCAACGGGCAGGTCGTCAGCGCGCTGGCGATGCGCTCGGTGTCGCTGGATGGGCGGAACGCTGGAGACCTGATCCGAGATCGCGAGGACACGTTTACGCGCGACGCCGCGCAGGACCTTGCGTTGAGCTATGTCTACTCCGGCGGCAACGCGGATGCACTGGTGTGGCTGGACTGGATCGAAGCCGTCTTCGATGTGGATCCGACCGCTGACGGAGGCGTGCTTCGCCTCCCGACGCCCGGAGGGGTGAGTGGCCGCCTCGAGTTCGCGCTGGCGGGTTTCTCGGCGCCGCCGGTGGTGTGGGACGTGACCGACCCTGCCGCCATTCGCCAGCTGGGCGTCCAGGCTGAGGAGAGTCGGTACCTCGTTCAGATCGAGGTGCAAGACGGCGAGGCACCGCGCGAGCTGGTGGCGTTCGATCCGGCTGGGCCTGGCATTCGCCAGCCCGATGCCGGCCGGGCGGTGGTCAATCAGAACCTTCACGGGCTGGCTGGAACGCCAGACTACGTGGTGGTCTCGCACCCGAGCTTCCTGAGCGTGGCTGAGCAACTCGCCGAGCGCCGTCGCCAGCTCGATGGGCTGGAACCGCTCGTAGTGACCACTGAGCAGGTCTACAACGAATTCGCGTCTGGCGTGAGCGACATGCGCGCCGTCCGCGACTTCATGAAGTTCCTCTACGACCGTGCACCCGAGGGACAAGAGCCAGGCTACCTGCTTCTCTTCGGAGACGGACACTACGATTTTCGGAACATCAAGACGACGGTTCCCAACTACGTCCCGGTCTACGAGTCTGAGAACATGTTCAACCGGAACCGGTCGTTCATGTCCGACGACTACTTCGGGCTGCTCGGCGACGATGAGGGGGTGTGGCCCTTCGAGAACAACTCCTCGACAACAGGCGGGCGGGTGGACATCGCCATCGGGCGTATTCCAGCGCGGACACTCGAAGATGCGGCAACGGTGCTCGAGAAGATTGAGCAGTATGAGAGCCCGGAGAACCGAGGGGAGTGGCGGAGTCGCTTCACCTTCATCGGTGACGATCAGTTTCCAAACAGCTTCGACCGCGATCTCCACGTGCAGAATGCGGACGCGACTGCAGAAGTTGCGCAGGCGATGGAACCGTCTGCGACGTTTCAGAAGATCTATGCCCCCTCATTTCCGCTGGATCGAGGAGCGCGCGGCGACCGGCGCCCGCTCGTGAATGACGCCATCCGGCAGGCCATCAACGAGGGCACGTTGATCTGGAACTACAGCGGCCACGGCGGCCCCGATGGCCTGGGCGACGAGAAGTATGTGACGGAAGACCTTCTCAACTCTCTCGACAATGGAGAGCGACTCCCCATCTTTGTGACCGCCACGTGCTCGTTCGGCAAGTTCGACATCACGAACGAGCAGAGCCTCGCCGAGCAATTCCTGCTCGCGCAGGACAAAGGCGGTGTTGCCATGCTCACCACGGTCCGCATCGTGTATACGAGCAGCAGTACGTCGAGCCTGAACTTGGGGCTCAACATCGAGCTGACGGAGCAACTCTTGGCTCGCGAAGCGGATGGCCGCCCAGTCCGACTGGGCGATGCGCTGCTTCGGACGAAGAACACCGCCATCGGTGCGCAACACAACAACCGCAAGTTCAACCTTCTCGGGGATCCCGCCATGCGGATTGGCCTGCCCGAGCGACGCGTGAGCGTTGACGTGCCTGCCGAGCTCAAGGCGTTCGAGGAAGTCACGGTGTCTGGCACGGTTCGCCAGCTCGACGGATCTCTCGACGCGTCGTACAGTGGCGAGGTGACGCTGACCGTATTCGATGCTGCGCGAACGGTTGATCTTCCCGAGGATGCGTGCTGCTCGTTGGGCGACAGCAATGGCAACAGCCGGACCGACTATCAGGTCCAGACCGATCGCATCTTCTCAGGCCGCGCCGAGGTGAATGGAGGGCGGTTCACCGCAACATTCCTTGTGCCGCAGGACATTTCGTACTCGGGTGAGACGGCTCGGGTCGCGGCATACGTCAACGGGCAGTCCTCGGGCAGCAGCGTTGACGGGTTTGGCCAATCGGAGGACGCCGTCGTGTCGGCTGTTGCTGGGGTGCGGCCAAACGACAATGAAGGGCCAGTCGTCCGCCTCTTTCTGAACGATACGACGTTTGTAGCTGGGGCTTCGGTGGTACCCGGCGCCACACTCATTGCCAAGCTTCAGGATCCGAGCGGCATCAACACCGTCGGAGCAGGCGTGGGCCACACGCTGCTGCTCACCATCGACGGGGACGCGGCCAACGCCATCGATGTGGGGTCGGCCTATGTGGGCGATGTCGGCACGTACCGCTCTGGCCAGATCCGCTTCCCGCTGCCCGAGCTGGAGCCCGGTCCGCACACGCTTACGCTCACGGCCTGGGACGCCGTCAACAACGCGTCTACAGCCGAGCTGGCGTTCGTGATGGAGGAGAGCGAAGCGCTGGCCGTTCGCAGCGTACTGCCGTACCCCAACCCGACGTCCGGGCCGACGCGATTCGTGTTCGAACACAACCGCGTCGGATCGCCAGCTCGAGTTCAGCTTCGCATCTACACGCTGGCAGGTCGCCCCATTCGTACGATCGGCCCTGATGAGGCGTTGCCCGGAGGGCTGCTCACCAGCTCGTCCGTGCAAATCCCCTGGGATGGGCTGGACGATGACCAGGATCGCCTTGCGAGCGGCGTGTACCTTTTCCGCCTGCGCCTGGAGATTCCTGGCGAGGATGGCGGCACCGAAGTTGCAGAACGCGTGGATCGTCTCGCCATCATTCGCTGACCCATCGCGCTCGCATCTTGCCACAGCACCTGTTTCGACTCTCCCGACGTCCCCCCACAGGGATTCCCGATATGACTCTCCGACTTCTTCGTTCGACCGCTGCTGGCCTGTTGGGCCTTGCCGCCGTTGCGGCTCCTCAGGCGCAGCAAAATGTGGACTCCCAGATCATCACCACGGCTGTTCCCTTCCTCCAGATTGAGCCCGATAGCCGGGCGGCGGGTATGGGCATGACAGGCGTTGCGCTGACGGACAACGCCTATGCTCTGTTCTGGAACCCTGCTGGACTGGCGGGGCAGACGGGTACCGAGGTCAGCTTCACGCACGCCCCGTGGCTCCCTGCTCTCGGAGCGGATCTCTCCTTCGAGTACCTCTCGGGCAAGTACGGGTTGGGTGATGCTGGAACGCTCGGGGCTCACCTGACCTACTTCAACCTCGGAGAGCAGATCTGGACAGACATCGAGGGCGAAGAGATCGGCAAGTTCAAGTCCTACGAGCTGGCGGCGGGCCTTTCCTACGGCAAGGAGATCACGGAGAACCTGTCGCTGGGTGCAGGCGGGCGCGTGATCCTCTCAAACCTGACTGGTGGCCAGGGCGTCGTCGGGGATGCTGGGACGGCTGAGACCAGCACTGGCGTCAGCTTTGGCTTCGACCTCGGTGCGCAGTACGAGCTGCCGATGGGCGGCGAGAACGTGACGCCGACGCTCGGGTTCAACCTCGCCAACGTGGGACCGGGCATCTCCTACACCGAGACCGGGGTTCCGAGCGCGATCCCGACCAACCTCAGGTTCGGCGGGGCCGTCGAGACACAACTCGACGAGTTCAACAAACTCAACTTTGCGGTTGACCTCAACAAGGTGCTTGTGAACCGGGACACGACGGGGGAATACGATTCTGCCGTCGCTGCCATTTTCTCGTCCTGGCGGACGCGCCGGATCGACACCAACCCGGATCCGAATGAGGAGACCATCGAGAACGTCAGTGCATTGCGTCAGCTCACGCTAGGGGCAGGCCTCGAGTACTGGTACAACGATCTTCTCGCGCTGCGTAGCGGCTACTTCTACGAGGACCCGCAGAACGGAAACCGGCAGTTCCTGACGTTCGGTGCAGGCGTCCGGTACAGCCTCGCGGGCTTCGATATGTCGTACATCTATGCGGTGGGCGAGGACTCGCCGGTGGACCGCCAGCTCCGGTTCTCGTTGCTGTTGAATGTGCCGAGATAGGCCAGGCGCGGTACAGAAAACGCCGACAGGGGCGAGTGGGAGTGAGATCTTCCACTCGCCCCTGTTTCGTGTTTGGCTTGTCTGATCTCATCGCCTTCGGGCTGTTCTCCGCTGTTCTTCTCGCCGCCGTTGGAACGGGGGAGGCCTTGCGCGCATGGGCGGGATGGGCTGCCGAAAGCTCGAGGCGCGTTGTTCACGCGGGCGTAGGGCTGGCGACGGCGTTGTGCCCGCCGCTGTTCAGCGCTCCCACGCTGATCTACGTGCTGGCGGGGCTGTTTATCGTCGCCAACGTGGTTGCGGTGCGGCAGCGACTGCTCCCGGGGATGCACGGCATCGCTCGCGAAAGCTGGGGGACGGTGACGGTCCCGCTCGCGCTGGTGGTAGCCCTGTGGCTGTGCTGGACGCTCAATGCTTCGCGCGTGTTCATCCTCCTAATCGCGTTCGGAGTGCTGGCACTCGCCGATCCTGCCGCGTCGTGGGTCGGAACCCGGATGAAACACCCGGGACGATACGACGTGGCTGGACAGACCAAATCGGTTGCGGGATCGCTCACTTTCGGTGTGGTCGCCAGCTCAGTGACCGCGTTCGGGCTGGTGAGTCTGATGCCATCGTGGAGTCCTGCTTCCGTCGCCATTGGGTCGCTTACGGTCGGAACCGTTGGAGCCGCTGCGGAGGCGCTGGGACGAAAGGGGTGGGACAACCTGTGGATCGTGCTGGCTGTGATCGTCCCGCTAGTGCATCTCCATCACCAGCCCGACGCTGCGGGGGCGCTGGCGCTGGGCATCGCGCTGGCACTGGGGTTTGGCGGAGTGGCGTACCGAGCACGGTCTCTCGATCTCTCCGGAGCACTGGCAGCCTCCATCCTCGCGTGGATGGTGGTTGCACTCGGCGGGCTGGCGTGGGCGGTGCCCGCGTTTGCGTTCTTCGTGCTCTCGAGTGTGCTCTCTCGCGTCGGTCGTCAGCGGAAAGCAGATGCCGAGAGCCTGGCTGAGAAGGGGAGTCGTCGGGATGTGGGGCAGGTCGTCGCGAACGGCGGGGTCGGGGCGGTGCTGCTCGCCGCGTACGTGTTTGTGCCACATCCTGCACTCTACTGGGGCTTTGTGGGGGCGTTCGCGGCGGCGGCTGCCGATACGTGGGGCACAGAGATCGGGACGTATTTCAGGCGCCCGACGCGGTTGCTGGCGTTTGGGCCTCGAGTTCCCTCTGGGACGTCAGGTGGGATGTCGGTTCCGGGCACGGGAGGGGCTGCGCTCGGCGCCATGGTCGTCGTAGCGTCAGCTCTTCTCTCTGGGGCCGATGGAGGAATCGCCCCGCTCGAGCTGGCGGCGCTCGTGGCGGGTGGTGGTTTGCTCGCTGCTGTGCTGGACAGTGCCCTTGGAGCCACCGTCCAGGCGCGCTACCGGTTGCCCGACGGGCAGTTGACCGAACGATCCGCCATCTCGAGTGGCGCCCTCGAGCTGGCGGCGGGAATCCGCTGGATGGACAACGACCGCGTCAACCTGGCATGCACGGTGTTCGGAGGGCTGTGGCCGCTTCTGTGGCTGGGGTGACGCGGGATGCCTTGAGTGCGGCTCCGCCACTACCTTCTCTCCTCCACACACCACACGCGGATGCCCTGGTACAAGCAGCTCCACTGGCAGATCATCATCGGCCTCGTTCTCGGCCTGTTCTTCGGCATTCTGGCTGCAGCCCAGGGCTGGGGAGGCTTCGTGGCCGACTGGGTTGCGCCATTCGGGACCATCTTCATCAATGCCCTGAAGCTGATCGCGGTCCCGCTGGTGCTGGCGTCGTTGGTGACCGGTGTGGCGTCCCTGAGTGATCTCCGGAAGCTGTCTCGCATCGGGGGCAAGACCATCGGCATCTACATCGGGACAACGGCCATCGCCGTGACGCTCGGGCTGGTGATCGTGAACGTGCTTCAGCCAGGTGACTTCGTCCCGGAAACGATGCGCACGGAGCTGGAAGCAACGTACGCCGATGATGCTGGCGCACGTCAGGAGCAAGCTGCCGAAGCCGAGGAGCGGGGTCCGCTCCAGATTCTCGTGGACATCGTCCCGGGCAACTTTTTCTCGGCAGCCTCCGACAACGCCAACATGCTTCAGGTGGTGTTCGTGGCGCTCTTCTTGGGGATCGCTCTGATACAGGTCCCCAAGGAGCGGGCTCAGCCCTTGCTGAACGTGTTTGAGAGTCTGAACGACGTCGTGATACGGGCGGTCGACATCATCATGTTGCTAGCGCCGATAGGGGTGTTTGCCCTCATGGCAAGCACCATCACCACAACCGCGGGCGACGATGTGGGGCAGATCCTCGCCTTGCTCGGGGCGCTCGGGTACTACTGCATCGCCGTGATCCTCGGGCTGGCGCTGCACACCTTGATCACGTACCCGACGCTTCTGAAGACGCTGTCGCCCATGAAGCTCAAGACATTCTTTGCGGGCATCGGGCCGGCTCAGTTGGTGGCCTTTTCTACCTCATCCAGCGGCGCCACGCTTCCGGTGACCATGGAGCGGTGTGAAGAGAAGCTCGGTGTGAGCGAGGAGGTGTCGTCGTTTGTGTTGCCGTTGGGAGCCACCATCAACATGGATGGCACGGCGCTGTATCAAGCGGTGGCAGCGGTGTTCATTGCGCAGGCTCTCTCGCTCGATCTCACGCTGACGGACCAGATTGCCATCGTGTTGACGGCCGTGCTGGCGAGCATCGGGACCGCCGCGGTACCGGGAGCTGGCATCATCATGCTGGTCATCATTCTCCAGACCATCGACGTGCCGGCAGAAGGGATTGCCCTGATTCTCGGCGTGGACCGCATCCTCGATATGATCCGCACCGTGACCAACGTGACCGGCGATGCGACCGTGGCGACCGTCGTCGCTGCAAGCGAAGGGCAACTCGGAGAACCTGATCTCTCCAGGGCCTCAGACAAGCTCCGTCTGTCAGCAGAATAGTCGCCTGGGCACGAACCGTACGGCGAGACGCGTCTCCCGGTCATGAGACTTCTGATCTTCCTCGTCGCGCTGGCGATTGCTCCGGCGTTCGCCCAGTCCACGCCACCCGCGCGGACGGCGACCGAGGTTCTCCTCGGCATCCACACGCAAGAGGCTGCGGCTCTGTACACAGCAGGACGCGCCGCCACCATCGACTTCCGGCTCGCCGAGGCGAACGATCTGTATCGCCAGCTCGGAGCGGTAGAGCCCACGTCGCCTGCTGCGGCGTATGGGTTGCAGACCGCTGCCCTCTACCAGGCGTTGCTGATGGAGCGGGAGCCCTACCTGGGGCGGTTCTACGCGCTGAACGACTCTCTGGCAGATCTCGCCGATGCGTTGCCGGATTCGCCGGAGGCGGAAGTCCTCCGAGGCACTGCACGCCTCCACCGCGCGCTGGCGTATGGGCGGCAGGAACGCTACACTCAGGCCGGGCGCGCCTTTCGGAGTGCCTGCGGTCGGTTCAAGAGGCTGGCCCGCACGTCGATTCCCTATCCGGAGGCCGACTTCGGCGATGGGCTGTGTCAGATCGTCGCGGGGTCGATTCCCAGAGAGTACCGGTGGCTCGGACGACTGCTCGGGTTCACAGGCACGGTGCAGGATGGACTTGCCGCCCTTGAACGCGCCGCCCAGGACGGGCCGTTTCAGATCGAGGCTGCGGCGACGTTCGGCATCGCGGACGCGTCCATCAACGAGCGGCGCGCAGGCGCGATCGGACACTTTGCCGAGATGGCTGAGAGGTATCCCGCCAGCCCGTTGCTGGGGTACCTGAATGGATTCTTGGCTCTGTCCGACCGCCGGGCTTCCGATGCAGAGGAGGCGCTTCAGCGGGCTCATGCGGCGCAGGAGGCGCCGGGCGTGATGCCGGTTCCCTTCGTCCAGGCCACCCTCGGGCTGGCGCTCTTTCGGCTGGACCGCTTCGAGGAGGCGACTGACCATCTCGATGCGTTTGTGCGGGGCCATCGGGGAAAGGCACTCGTTGCTCACTCGACGCTTCTCTCCGGGCTGGCGTGGGAGATGAGCGGAGATCGGCCCCGGGCAGAAGCGACGTACCGGAGAGTGCGCGCCCTCCGCGACTATGACAGCGATGAGTCGGCAGTGCGTGAGGCCGCGGAGCGCCTCGAGGCCCCGATGTCGCCTTCCCAGCGCACGCTTTTGCTCGGCGCGAACGCGTTCGACAGCGGGCGCTATGAGCGTGCAGTGCAGGTGCTTCAGCCCATTGTCACGGACTCCAATCTGCCTCAGAAGGAACGCGCTGAGGCCGCATACCGAACAGGACGTGCGTATCAGGCCCTTGAGAACTGGGACCGTGCCGTCGGTCATTTCCGCCTCGCAGCGGACCGCCCTGGCGATCCCCTTGCCAAGTGGGGACCGTGGTCGCTCTATCACATGGGCGAGGTGTACGAGGCCAAAGGCGAGCTGGCGGAGGCACGGGAGGCCTACGAAGACGCGCTCGACAACGACGACGCCTTCGACTACCGGAAGTCTCTGGAGCAGCGTGCTCGGGCCGCGCTGGAGCGACTTTGATGCGGTCGCCAGCCCGAAGCCTTGCTCTCATCGTGCTAGCTTGCATTGCGGTGGGAGGAGCAGCGCAGTCGGTAGAGACTGCCCCGCCGCCCGTGGTTCCAGGCCACCAGGCAGTCCCACACAGTCATGGGTCGATCGGTCGCCATGCCCATCGCCCACCCCCGGTCTGCCCCGAAGGTGAGACGGGTGCTCGCTTCGAGGTGGAGTACACAGGCTTTCCGGATGCCGCCCAAACAGCTTTCCAGGCCGCTGTGGACACATGGTCCTGTCGCATCGAGTCTCCGTTTGCCATCCGCATCGATGCCCGCTGGGAGGAACTGGACCCGGTGACGCTCGGGTCGGCCGGGCCATTCCTGCATCGCAATTTTGAGGGTGCACCGGTGCGGGATGTCTGGATTCCGGCAGCTCTCGCGGATGTGTACGCTGGGCGCGATCTATCTCCTGGCCGCCCCGACATCGAGGCGACGTTCAACGCCGCGTTTGCCGCGTGGGACCTCGATCCGTCTACAGCCCCGCTGCCGGGTCAGTACGATCTCTACACCGTGGTCTTGCATGAGATTGGGCACGGTCTGGGGATCATCGGTGGGTTTACGGTTGTGGATGGCGAAGGCGTTCTGGAGGATGGGGAGGGCGCCGATGGACCCTATCTGTATGATCAGTTTGCTGTGGACGACGTGGGCCGTTCCTTGTTGACATCGCCGGTCTATCCGGTCGGATCAGTGGTTCTCGGCGAGGCGCTTCAGAGCGCAGTGGCCTTCGATGGTGCAGCCGTTCAGCAGGTCTTTGCTGGGGCCGCGCCGCTGTACGCACCGAGCCTCTGGGTGACCGGGGGCTCGTACTCCCACCTCGACGAATCCGCTTTTCCCGAAGGCACGGCCGACGGGCTGATGACGCCGTTCATTCGCCCTAGAGAGACGATTCCCGAGCCGGGCGATGTGACGTGCGCCATCCTCGCGGATCTCGGATGGCTGTTGACCGGCGATTGTGCGGAGCGCGTCGGGCCGCAGCCGGGCGTCGCGGGTCGCCTGCTGGTGTTCCTGGACGGGCCGAATCCGTTTCGCGGCTCTACTCGCCTTCGCATCGTCGGTCCGCCGGACGTACCTCTCCGGGCGGATGTCTACGACACGTCTGGCCGTCGCATTCGCCAACTCGACGTGCCCGTTTCGGGCGAGCTGGTGGTGGAGGGCGACGGGCTGGCGTCCGGGAGCTATTGGATCCGAGTCTACGGGGATGGGGTCGAGACCCTTCAGCCCGTTGTGCGGATCGGGGGGTAGCCTTCGCGCCTCGGGGGATCGCCAGCTCGAGACGTTGCCTCTGCATTGAGAAGCAGCATAGCGGGCCAGCGCCGGTCAGCGATTGAGGCTGAGTGTGCCGCTTGCAGTGGATGGAGAGGCGCACGCGCTCGCGTCCAACTCGGGCAGTATGCCTGGTGTCGCCTCTCTTAATGCACATCAATATTATGCCCATCCACGCAATGCTTTTTGGCCAATCATGGCCGATATTTATGGCTTTGACGTTAAGCTTCCCTATGAAAGTCGTATCGATAAGTTGGTTATGTCGGGCGTTGCGGTGTGGGATGTGCTGAGTGAATGCATTCGCCCGGGCAGTCTTGATAGTGATATTAAAACAGGCTCTAGAGTAGCAAACGACTTCGCCACCTTCTTTAATAAGCATCCGAAAATAAGCAAAATCGGTTTTAATGGTTTAGAAGCACATAAAAGCTTCAACAAATATGTACTTCCTGACATTAACAGCGATGAGATGAGTTTGATACAGCTTCCTTCAACAAGCCCCGCCCACACGCTGCGTCTGGATGAGAAAATCAGGATATGGCGAGACAAACTGCGCGCCTAATGTATTTGACGTGTCTGTCATATCAAGAATGGCACTCAGGGGCATAACCTCGATTTTCTCTACAAGCTCAGCAGACAAAACAAAGTCAAGTTGCACCTCTGCGCTGATTGTTTTTCCAGTTGGGTTAGCGTATTGCCATTGGCTTAAAGCCAGCTTTGCATTGTGATCGAACACGCCTTCGGGTATTGAGCCTATAATGTTGATATTCGATACGCTGCCCTGAGGATCTACATCGAAACTCATTCGGACAGTGCCCTCAATACCTTTCTCAGCTGCTTCGGCAGGGTATTTAGGATTAACTCGCATTGTCGGTTTAATGTGGTCAGAGGCTGGCGAGATTTTCGCGTTGGCCAATGTTAAAACGGTTCCCAACAGCAGAATACTTAGCGCAGCAACAAGCCGACCCATAAAGTGCGATGGTTTATTTACTTTTAGTTGTGTGAGGCGTTCTTTCAACATGTTTTTCTCTCCAAAGGTGAGTTGGTTTAATGTAAAAGTCGGTTTTGGACTGCTGGCGTTGAGTAACGCCTTGGCATAATGCAGTCGTGTTTGCTTGTCTGATCCCTGCAATACCGCTTGGTCACAAGACAGCTCCTGTAACAACCGGAACCGGTGAT
>JBCBZH010000342.1:0-3745 GCA_039815415.1 Bacteroidota bacterium | reverse complement strand
GGAATGCCCGCCCGGTCCGCGAGCAACCGCACCGAATCCAGGAAGCCGACGCCCTCTACCTCCTCCACAAACTTGAACACATCGCCTCCCCGGCGACATCCAAAACAGTAGTACAAACCATCGTTAGGATCAACTGAAAACGAGGGCGTCTTCTCATTGTGGAACGGGCATAGCCCGACAAAGCGGCGCCCCTGCTTCTTGAGGCGCACGCGGTCGCCCACCACATCCACCAGATCGGATGCGGCGCGGACCTGAGCGAGGGTATCGTCGGAGATGCCGGGCATGGGGCGTGCAGATTAACCCGGCAGGCCTCGAGCTGGCGTCGCTTTTCCCACCAGCCCGATGGCGTCTCCGACGTGGATCGTTCCCGGTGTGATCACGCTGGCGCGGAGCCCACCCCGATCCACCAGCGCGTTGAAGGCCTCCGGCTGACCCGTGCGGCGGATGAGCGCCTTGCAAGGAGCACACACCCGTGCGCCTTCGAGAACGACATCGGCCCCGAGGGAGAATCGGACGCCACGCAGGTCCGCAAGCGGCACGCCAGCGACAACGAGATTGCGGCGATGCTCTCCGGCTTGCATCGAGACCCCGAACTCCGCCTCTGCGGCATCGAGGGCCTCCTGAGAAATGAGGGTGACGGCCCGGTACGACGCGGGCCAGCGGCTGAATGACCCGATGCCACGAGCGTAGCGGTCCCCCGCCAGCCCGTCGGCGGTGACAACACTTGTTTGACTGGCACGGACGAGGTCGCCAGCTCGCGGCGTGGTGTAGATCGAGACGAGCCGGCCAGTCCAGGACACAAGCCTACGGGTGAGAGCCCTCTCCAACGCGGCAGAGGGCGCGAAGTCCCGCCATCGAATGCACGCCGAGTGCGTTCTTGTGGCTCGCCACCGCCAGCCCGATGCCCCACTCCGACCGCTTCACCTTCGAGAACGCCCACGGCCAACAGCTCGCGGCGCGCCTCGATGTCCCCGATGGCGAGATCCGCGCCTACGCGCTGTTCGCGCACTGCTTCACCTGCTCGAAAGACCTTCACGTCGTCCGCCGTGTGGCGAACGCTCTCAGCGCCTGCGGCATCGCCATGATGGGCGTGGACTTCACGGGCCTCGGCCAGTCCGAGGGGGATTTCAGCCGTACCACGTTCTCGACCACGGTGGATGACCTCGTACGCGCTGCCGACGTGCTGGCGGCCCGGCACGAAGCTCCACAGATTCTCATCGGCCACTCGCTCGGAGGAGCGGCCGTACTCGCCGCTGCACGCGAGATTCCGAGCGCTCGTGCCGTTGCCACGATCAACGCGCCCTGTGACCCAGGCCACGTCCGGCACCTGTTCGTGGACGCCGAGCCCGAGATTGTGGAGCGAGGAGAGGCCGTCGTGGACCTCGGTGGGCGACCGTTCTGTATCCGTCGCCAGTTCTTGCACGACCTCGACAGCCAGGAAGCCATGCAGGCGCGCATCCGCCAGCTCGACCGCGCGCTGCTCGTGTTCCATTCGCCCGTGGACCAGACGGTCGGCATCGAACAAGCCCGCCACATCTACGACGCCGCTCGCCACCCCAAGAGCTTCGTCTCGCTCGATGGCGCAGATCACCTGCTGACCAATCCCAACGATGCGCGGTACGTCGGCAACGTGCTGGCGGCATGGGCCGAGCGGTTCCTGGATTCGCCTGAGGAAACACCTGAGACGGAACCGGATTACGCCAATCCGATGGTGACGGCTCGGACGGGTCCCACCGGATTCCGCACGGAGCTGACAGCCCGAGACTTCGAGCTGGCGGCCGATGAGCCGTCTTCCGTGGGCGGCACTGAAACCGCTCCCACACCGTACGACTACCTCGGCATGGCCCTCGCTGCCTGCACGTCCATGACGGTCCAGATGTACGCCCGCCGCAAGGGCCTGAAGCTCGATGACGTACAGGTGGCGGTGACCCATGCGAAAGTGCACGCATCCGATTGCGAGCACTGCGAGACCACGGACGTGCACCTCGACCGTCTCACCCGAACGGTGACGCTGACCGGCGAGCTGACAGACGCGGAGCGAGAGCGACTCCTAGAGATTGCGAACCGCTGCCCGGTCCACCGATCCCTCGAGAACGAGATCGATGTGGTGACGCTCGCCAGCTCGAACTGAGGCCATTGCCACGAGCCGGCGATCTCGTGAACCTCGACGCCCGCGCCGGGTACGCCCCCCTCGTTCCCTGACCGCTCCATGCTCGCTGCGCCCACCACCACCACGCTCGCGGATCGATTCGCGACTGTCCGAGCCGCCACCGAGGCCTTCTGCGAACCGCTCGTCACCGAGGATTACGTCGTCCAGTCGATGGAGGACGTGTCCCCGACGAAGTGGCATCTCGCCCACACCACGTGGTTCTGGGAGACCTTCGTTCTGAGTCCACACGCTCCCGATTACGCGCTCTACAACGAGGCCTACCCCTTCCTCTTCAACTCGTACTACGTCCAAGCCGGTGAGCGCCACTGCCGCGCCCAGCGCGGCTACCTCTCGCGCCCGACCGTCAAAGAGGTCTACGCCTACCGGTCTCATGTCACGGAGGCGATGAATGCCTTCCTGGCCGACTTCGACGAGGCCCGCCAGCCTGACCTCGCCGACGTGATCGAGGTCGGCCTGCACCACGAGCAGCAGCATCAGGAGCTGATGGTGACGGATCTGAAGCATGTCTTCTCGGTCAACCCGCTCCGCCCCGTCTACCGTTCACGTGACGCAACGCCCGCCGAGCCCGTCGCCCCGATCCAGTGGGTCGGCTTCGACGCTGGACTCCACGAGATCGGATTCCAGGCGACGGGCGCCAGCTCGAGGGAACGGTTCCACTTCGACAATGAAGGGCCGCGCCATCGCCAGTTCGTGGAAGCCTTCGAGCTGGCGGACCGGCTCGTGACGTGCGGTGAATACCTCGCGTTCATGAACGACGGCGGCTACGAGCGCCCAGAGTTGTGGCTGTCGCTCGGCTGGGCGGCCCGTACTGCCGGGAAGTGGACCGAGCCGTTTTACTGGGAGCGCCGAGCTGGCGAGTGGCAGCACTTCACGATGGCCGGGATGCGGCCTGTGGATCCGAATGAGCCCATCACGCACCTGAGCTACTTCGAGGCCGACGCCTACGCCCGCTGGGCTGGAGCGCGACTACCGAGCGAGTTCGAGTGGGAGGTCGCGGCTCAGACCGTCTGGAGCGACGCCAGCCCGACGCAGGGATCGTGGGCCGAGACCGGTCGCTTCCATCCCTCCGCCGATGTGCCTGCACCCGGAGGAGACGGCGCGGCGGCTTCGCCCGGGCTCCGGCAGATGTTCGGGGAGGGCTGGCAGTGGACCCACAGCCAGTACAGCCCCTACCCGGGGTACCGGCCTTTGGAGGGCGCCCTTGGTGAGTACAACGGCAAGTTCATGGCGAACCAGTTCGTCCTGCGTGGAGGCAGCCCGGCCACCAGCTCGACGCACATCCGCCCCTCCTACCGCAACTTCTTTCCCCCCGACGCGACCTGGCAGTTCACCGGACTCCGGCTGGCGCGCTCGACCGCCTCCTGACGTTTCGTGTCTGCTTCTTCGGCGCCACGCGCCACCCTCTCCGCCTTCGCCCGCGATGTCCTCGACGGGCTGGCGGCCCGCCCCCGCTCCATCCCCTCGAAGTACTTCTACGACGAGCGCGGCTCGGAGCTGTTCGAGCAGATCACCCAGCTCGACGCCTACTACCCGACGCGCACCGAGCGCTGGATCCTAACAACGCACGCGGCCGAG
>JBCBZH010000048.1:0-19942 GCA_039815415.1 Bacteroidota bacterium | reverse complement strand
CACCGCTGCAATCCGGCGCGAGAAGCAGATCAAGGCCTGGAAGCGAGCGTGGAAGATCCGCTTGATCGAGTCGGTCAACCCCGAGTGGAAAGAGTTGTTTGACGCCGAGTTGCCAGACCGTGGATTCCTGCCTTCGCAGGAATGACGGCGGAGTGAAGGGTCGAGTCGGTGAGTGGATTCTTGCCGATGTCCACCCAAATGGAGGCAGGGGCAAGCATGACGGCAAAGTGAGGGCGTCGAGCTGGCGAGTGGATGCCTGCCTGCGCAGGCATGACGGCGGGGTGTGGGGGTGGCGGGTGACGAAAACGTACGTCGCCAGCGCGAACGCATCGTCAGCAGGAGTCGACCGCGTGCATCTGATCCGATCGTGCGCATGGCTCGCCCATAGACTCAAATCGCCAGCTCGATCCAATCGCCCAGAGACGTGAGTCGCCAGCTCGAGGAAACGCGCCCGCATGTGGACTGCACCAGATGACTTGAGGGGTTGCGACGTTGACTCACCGCTCGCCCCATACCTTGCCACGTCCACCGCCTGCCTGATGCCCCGACGCCTCCGTTCCCGCCTCGCGCTCGCTGCCCTTGGAGGCACGCTCGCGCTGGCGGCGTCGCTGGCATGGCCGCTCCCCGAGGCCGCAACTCCCGGACACCGGGCGAGCGTCCGCATCACCGACCGCACAGGGGGACTGCTGCGCGAGGTTCAGCCCGACGGCACCGGCACGCCGGTCGAGCTGGCGGATGTGGCCCCCGACGTGGTGGCCGCGCTCGTCGCCACCGAGGACCAACGGTTCTACCGGCACCCCGGCGTGGACGTCCTCGCACTGGCGAGAGCAGCCACGCAGAACCTCACCGACGGTGAGGTCACGAGCGGGGGATCGACGCTAACGATGCAGGTAGCGCGAGCGCTGCGAGGCCGAACCACCCGCGCGTCGCTGGCCGACAAGCTCGCTGAGGCCCACCTCGCGCTCCGTCTGGACCTGCGGCGCTCGAAGGAGGAGGTCCTCGAGCTGTGGCTCAACCGGGTCGCCTTTGGCAACCGGGCGCACGGCATCGAGGCGGCAGCGCAGACCTACTTCGGCAAAGCCGCTGTGGACCTGACCGTGCCCGAGGCCGCCCTGCTGGTCGGGCTTCCCCAGCGACCATCTGCCCTCGACCCCTTCCGCTTCGCCGACCGAGCTACGGATCGCCAGCGCACGGTCCTGGCCGCCATGCAGCGCGCCGGACACGTCACCTCCGCCGAACGCGAGGCGTTGGAAACGACACCCCTCGCTTTCATCCAACCCCAGACCACGTTCCGCGCGCCGCACTTCGTGGAGCACGTCCGCCAGCGCGTCCCCGAGGATGCACTGGAAGTCCAGACCACCATCCGCCCAACTCTCCAGCTCGAGGCCGAGACCATCGTCGCATCGCATCTGCGCGGGCTGGAGGACGCGAGCGTGACCGCGGCGGCGGCGGTCGTGCTCGACAACCGGACCGGCGACGTGCTGGCGTACGTCGGCAGTCCCGATTTCTGGGACGACGCGGCCCGCGGGCAGGTGGACGGAGCCCGTGCCCTGCGCCAGCCCGGCAGCGCGCTGAAGCCGTTCACGTACGCCCTGGCGTTCCAGAGCGGCGCCACGACGCCGGACGCGCTCATCGCAGATCTCGACCTTCAGGTGGTGGAGGCGGGCGGCGCCTTCTCGCCCGAGAACTACGACAAGACGTTCCACGGGCCGGTGCCTGCGCGGCAGGCGTTGGCATCGTCGTACAACGTGCCTGCGGTGCGGCTGGTGCAGCAGGTTGGGCCGGAGGCCCTGCTGAAGCTGCTCCGGCGCTCGGGCTTCGAGAGCCTGCGTCAATCGGCCGAGCACTACGGCGTCGGGCTGACGCTGGGCAACGGCGAGGTACGTCTCATCGAGCTGGCGCGGGCGTACGCGGGCGTCGCGCGAGGCGGATCGCTGCCGCCGGTGAACACCGTCCGCTGGATTCGGACAACCTCCGGCGACACGCTCCAGCGCCAGCGCGAGGCGCCGACCGACATGGGTCTCACACCCGCTGTGACGTACCTGCTCGCTGACATCCTGAGCGATCCCGAGGCGAGAGCGCCCGGCTTCGGGCGCGGCGGACCGCTCGAGCTTCCATTCCCCGTGGCGGTCAAGACGGGCACCTCCAAGGACTACCGTGACAACTGGGCCGTCGGCTTCACGCCCCACCACACGGTCGCCGTCTGGGTGGGCAACGCCGATGGCAGCCCGATGCGGTGGGTGAGCGGCACGCGCGGCGCCGGTCCCATCTTCAACGCGCTGATGCGCGCCCTTGGCCCCGGCGGTGAGTTCACAAGACCGCGAGGCATCGTCGAGCGCGAGATCTGCTCGGTGAGCGGCGACCGTCCGGGCGCGTTCTGCCCGACGACGCGGAGGGCCATCGGGCTGCCTGTCCCCGCGCAGGCGGGGAGCGGCCACGTCCACACCGACACCTGCACGGTCCACCAGCGCGTGGCCGTCGATGCCCGCACCGGACTGTTGGCTGAGGCGACGACGCCAGCCGAGCACATCGAGCAGCGCGTGTTCGTGGTCTACCCCGCCGAGTACCACGCCTGGATGCGCGAGCGCGGGCTGGCGCTTCCCCCGATGGCGACCGCGACCGTCGCCGCGCGCGACAGCCTCCGCTACTCGGACCGCCTGCGGATCACCTACCCCGAGCCCGGCACGGCCTTCGTGTTCGACCCCGTCCTGCGCCCCGAGTACCAGCGCGTCCGCCTGAAAGGCCACGCCGACGCTGACCTTCTGGACGTGCGCTGGGTGGTCAACGGCACGCCCCTCGCCAGCTCGAGTGACGACCGTACGCTGGGCACCACGGACTGGCCCCTCACACCGGGCCGTCACACCATCGAGCTGCAGGCTGTCACCCGTGAGGGCCGTCGCCTCCGCAGCCGCCCCTCCCCCATCGTCGTTCGCGGCGCCGCGCTGGCAGCCGCCGCCGTTCCATGATCTCCAGTCCCCTCTCCCCAGGGGAGAGGGGACGACCCAGGAGAGGACTAGCCCGATTTTCCCGTCTCTGCTGGTAGGCATCTCGCCTTCCCAATGCACGCCAGCTCGTTCCATTCACCGCTCGAGATCCCAAATCACGTCCCCTCTCCCGCCGGGAGAGGGACAGGGTGAGGGGTTGGACATTCCTGACGAGCTGGCGATTCCCAGACCGACGCCTCCCCCTCGACACGCCAACGGCGCGTCTCTCCGATGCCTCCTGATATGGCTCACCCTCCTGCCATGACGCTCCGCCTTCTCCGCCCCCTCGGCCTCGCGCTCGCGATGGCCCTTTCGCTGGCCGCCTGCCGCCAGGCCGCCGACCAGGCCCTCGGCCCCTTCGACGTGCAGACCGTTGCTCTCGACGTGAACCCCGGTGGCGAAGCGTTTGTGCCGACGCTGGACGGGCCGCTGCGCGTGCTCAGTGCGACGCCCTTTGGTGAGGCCGTCGCGCAGGTGGATCGCCAGCCCGTGGCCGTCACGTTCAGCCGCCCGATGGTGCCCCTGGGGGACGCACCCGCGCCCGCCGCGAGCGCGCTGACGGTTCGGCAAGACGGGAACGTGGTCGAAGGGTCGCTCGCGTGGGAGGGAACGCAAACGCTCGTCTGGACCCCCGACGAGCCGCTCCAACGCGCGACGCCGTTCGAGGCCCGGCTAGCGGCGGGCATCGAAGATCTGGACGGCGAGACGCTGGAGGAGTCGTACACATGGACGTTCGAGACGCCCCGACCGCAGCTCGTCGAGACCACGCCAGCTCGGGGCGAAGCCCACGCGGAACCGGGCCAGCCAATTCGCCTCCACTACAACCAGGCTGTTCGCGCTGGCGACGCGGATAAAGTGATTACGCTCGAAGCCGACGGACAACGCGTGGGCGTTCGTGTCCGGGCCGACGGCGACAGCACTGTGCTCGTCCAACCCGGCGACGGGCTGGCGCGGGGCACCCGCTACGTCCTCCGCATCGCGCCCGGCCTCCCCTCGGCGCAAGGACCGCTGGGCACTGCCGACTCCGTCACCGTCCGCTTCCAGACCTATGGCGACCTTCAGCTGACGGCCCTCGGCCAATCGCGCCGCTACGACGATCCACCGGGCGACAACCGGCCGCTCGACCCCGCCCGAGCCCTCGAGCTGACGTTCTCGAATCCGGTCGCCTTCCAGGATGTCCACGAGGCCATCACCCTTGAGCCCGCCGCGTCGCTCCCAGCAGGCATCGAGGCCAGTGACGGACGGACGTCGGGCACGCACACGATGCCCTACGAGCTGGCACCCGAGACCGAATACACGCTGACGGTTCGTGGTCTGGAAGACGCCTTTGGGCAGACGATGGCGCCCACCACGCGGACGTTCCGCACGGGCTCCTACCGCCCCGCCTTCTCGGTCCCGCAGGGCATTCTGGTGATCGAGGCCGATGAGATGCAGGCCATCCCCGTTCGCGCCACCAACGTGCCTGCCGTGCGCGTCGGGGTGGCGAAACTGAGTCCGGAGGCTATCGTTCCGGCGCTTCGGGCGCACGACCGGCAGCACTGGTACGGCGACCGTCCGCAGGGAATGGAAGAGCCCGAGCCGATTGCTGCACGCGACACCTTCCGCATCGGCCTGGATCGCAACAAGCCAGGCATCGTGCCGATGCAGCTCGCGTCTGTCCTTGGCGGAGAGACCGGTGTGGTCGCCGTCCGAGCCTTGAGCGACCACCGGGGGCGCGGCGAGAACAACCTGTACGACGCCCGTGCCATCGCCCAGGTGACCCGCCTCGGGCTGACGGCCAAGTTCAGCCCCCATCAGCAACTTGTCTTCGTCACCGATCTGGCGAACGCTCGACCTGTCCGGAACGCCTCGGTCACTCTCCGCGACGAGACCAACCGCGTCCTCTGGACCGGTGAGACCGACGTGACTGGACGCGCGCAGATCCCTGGCTGGAACGAGTTGGGGGTTGAGAAGGCGAGCCGCTGGGAGAGCCCGCGCCTGTTCGCCATCGTCCAGCTCGGCGACGATCTCGCGTTCACCTCGTCCATCTACGATGATGGCGTGGAGCCCTACCGCTTCGATGTCAACACCGACTGGGCTCCGGAGCCGGTCAGCTACGCGGGCTCCGTGTTTAGCGACCGCGGCCTCTACAAGGCCGGCGAGACAGTCCACCTGAAAGGCATCCTCCGCGAGAAGACCGACGCCGACTGGCGGCCCGTCACCGACAGCGCCCGCGTGATCGTCCGCTCCCCGCGCGACGAGATCGTGCTCGACCGAACGCTCGCGCCAAGCGACTGGGGCACGTTCGACCTCGACTGGACGGCACCCGCCGAGGCCAGCCAGGGCAGCTACTCGGTCCGCATCGCCAGCAGGACGGACACAACCGCCACGGACACCTGGAGCCCCAGCTCGTGGGCGACCGGTCGCTTCCGCGTCGATTCGTTCCGCCGGGCCTCGTTCGCCGTCACGCCGCGCACATCCACCGAGGCGTACGTCGCGGGCGACTTCTTCGAGGGCACGATTGAGGGCCGCTACCTGTTCGGCGCCCCGATGGGCGGCCAGCCGGTGACCTACAGCCTCCAACAATCGCCAGGCTATTTCTCCCCTGAGGGATTCGATGCCTTCCGCTTCGGCCCACTCGATGCACCCTACCTCTCCGAGCGCCTCGCCGCTGCCGACACCGTGCTCGGCCCGGAGGGCACCGTTTCGCGGCGCGTCCGCCTGCCCGGCAACGAGTCCGGCCTGCCGACGACGCTCACCTGGGAGGCAACCGTCACCGATCCGGCCCGCCAGGAGCAATCGGGGCGCCAAACGCTGACGCTCCACCCGGCGCTCTTCTACGTCGGCCTACGCCCGCAGACCACCTACCTCGACCTCTCCGACACTCGGCAGGTCTCCGTCGATGTCATCACCGTGGACCCGGCGGGCGGGCCCGTGGGCGGCCACGAGGTCGAGGTCGAGCTGGTGCGGCAGCAGTGGAACTCCGTCCGCGAGGTCGGCGCCGACGGGCGGCTCCGCTGGCGGAGCGAGAAGGTGGAAGAGTCGCTCGGTACCCAGACCCTTGAGTCCATCGCAGGGCAGATGGCACGGCTGACGCTGCCCGTCGAGCAGGGTGGCCAGTACATCGTTCGCGCCAGCTCGACCGACCTGCGAGGCAATGCGGTCCGCACTGAGGCCTTCTTCTGGGCCGCAGGCGGCGGCTATGTCGCCTGGGAGCGCTCCGATGACGACCGCGTCGATCTGGTGCTCGATCAGACTTCCTACACGCCAGGCGAGACGGCCCGCGTGCTGGTGCAGTCGCCGTTCGAGACCGCCACCGCGCTGGTGACCGTCGAGCGCGAGGGCGTGATTGAGAGCCGCATCGAGACGCTGACCGGAAGCGCGCCGCAGGTCGAGATCGACCTCGATGAGCGACATCTGCCCAACGTGTTTGTGTCTGTGGTGCTGCTCCACGGTCGCTCCGCCCAACCCACAGGCGACGCCGACCCCGGCGCCCCCCAGTTCCGCATGGGGCTGGCCGAGATCCGCGTCGACGCGGAGAGTCGTCATTTGACCGTTGAGGTGGAACCCCAGAATCGTGAGGTCCGCCCCGGTGAGGAGGTGACGGTCGACATCCGCCTGAAAGACTCCGAAGGCCGCGGCGTAGCGGGAGAGGTCGCCTTCTCCGCCGCCGACGCAGGCGTGCTGAACCTGATCGGCTACGAGCTGCCGGACCTGTTCGACGCCTTCTACGGCCCGCGCCCGCTAGGCGTCCGCACGAGCGTCTCGCTCGCCGAGCTGGTGCGGCAGCGCAACTATGGCCAGAAGGAAGAAGACCTCGGCGGCGGCGGCGGCGACAATGAGGACCGAATGCGCCGCGACTTCCGCCCACTCGCCCACTGGGCCCCAGCGATCCGCACCAACGGAAGCGGCCGGGCGCGCGTGACGTTCCGCGTTCCCGAGAGTCTGACCACATTCCGCCTGATGGCCGCCGCGCTGACCCCGGAGCACGCCTTCGGCGCAGGGAGCACAGACCTCGTCGTCACACAACCCCTCGTGCTCCAACCGGCGCTGCCGCGCTTCTCGCGCCTCGGCGACACCTTCGAGGCCGGCGTCCTGGTCAGCAACCGCACCGACAAGGCTGGAACAGCGACCGTCAACGCCGAGGCCGATGGCCTCCAGCTCGAGGGCCCAAGCGAGAAAACCGTCGAACTGGCGGCGGGAGAAACGAAAGAGGTGCGATTCACCTGGCAGGTGGAGCGCCTCGGGAGCACGCCGCCAGAGGTGCGATTCACCACAACGATGGGCTCCGAGCGTGACGCCTTTGCGACTGTGCTTCCGGTCGCTCTGCCAACCGTCCGTACGGCCACCGCCACGTTCTCCTCCACCGATGGCACTGCCCGTGAGGCCCTGCGAATTCCCGCCAGCTCGCTGGATCGCCTCGGCAGCTTCCGAGCCAGCGTGTCCTCCACTGCGCTGGTCGGCCTCGATGGCGCATCGCGCTATCTGTTCCAGTACCCGTACGGCTGCCTCGAGCAAACCACATCGCGCATTCGTCCCCTGCTCGTCGGCGCTGACCTGCTCGATGCCTACGACCTCGACGCACTTGATGGCGACCGCGACCGGGTGGTTCGCGAATGGGTCGCCAGCCTGGATGCGTTCTGGACCGGAAACGGCTTCGCGCTCTGGAAGGGCGGGCGGCAGGCAAACCTCTACACCAGCGCGTACGCCATCCTCGCGCTGGCGGAGGCGCAGGCTGCGGGTGTCTCCACACCCGGCTCGCTCACCGAGGAGGCTGTGGGCTGGCTGGAACGCGCGGCACGCAACCCGTCGCAATACAAGCCGGAGTATTACTCGGACGCCGTCTGGGCGGACACCCGGGCGCTGATGCTCTACGCGCTGGCAAGGCACAGCCGAGTGCTGGCCGCAGAGATCAACCAACTCGCAGGCGACGCCAACCTGTCCAATGAGGGTGCCGCGACGCTGCTGCGGACCGTCCCTCTGGATGCGTCGCTGAACCGCCTACGAACGCCGCTCACCGAGCGCCTGACGAGCCGCCTGCGCGTGGAGGCCACATCGGCGTATCTCGACATGCCGGAGGGCGATGGCTGGGGCTGGATCTTTGCCTCCGATGCCCGCGCTACCGCCCATGCACTGACTGCGCTGGTGGAGTCCGATCCGTCCGCGGACAACCGTCAGCTCGGCCAACGCATGGTGCGCTTCCTGATGGGTCGCCAGCAGGGCGGTCACTGGGCCTCAACGCAGGAGAACGCCGCTGTCGTGGATGCCTTCCGGGCGTTTGCAGAAGCCTACGAGCGTGAGACGCCAGCCTTCACAGCGACGGTGGCCGTGGCCGGGCGCGAGTTGCTGGAGGAGTCGTTCCAGGGCCGCTCACTGGATGTAGCCGAAGCGGAACGCCCGCTCACCGGCCTCCCGCGCGGCGAGGACGTGCCGGTGACGCTCAATGCCGATGGCTCGGGACGGGCCTATTACCTGTTCGTACTGGACACGTACAGCTCCGAGCCCGCCGACGCGCGCAGCAACGGGCTGACGGTGAACCGGACCCTCCAGCCCATCGATGACCGCGGCGAAGCCATCGGTGGCCCACTCGCGTCCAACGCGACACTGGAGGCCGGCCAACTCGTCCGCGTGACCCTCCGCCTGACCTCACCGACCACGCGCAGTTACATCGTAGTGGACGACGCACTCCCCGCTGGGCTGGAAGCCCTCAACGCCGCCTTCGGCACGGCGCCCGATGCAACTCGACAGGGCACGGGGCAGACGCGCTGGTGGGGTTCGTTCAACCACACCGAGATCCGCGACGACCGCGTGCTGCTCTTCGCCGACCGCCTGATGGCCGGGGCACATTCCTATACCTACCTCGCACGCGCCACCACGCCGGGTACCTTCGTCCACCCACCGGTCCAGGCCGAGGCCATGTACAGCCCCGAGGTGATGGGCCGCACCGCCACCGGCCGCCTGATTGTCTCAGCGCCCTGATTCTCGCCAGCTCGTTTTCTCTCATGCGATCTCTTCTCCTCGCTCTCGTGCTCACACTCGCGGCTTGCGATACCGCAGATCCATGCGACATCCGAGGCAGCAGCCCTGCGACGGTCACAAGCGATGTCAGCATCGACTACCGCGGACAGCTTGAGAACGGTACTGTCGTAGACGAGCAGTATTGCTTTGAGGCCAACCTGAGCACGTTCGTGGTGGGGTTCCAGGAAGGCGTTGTCGGCATGGTGCCTGGCGAGGAGAAGGTGATCACCGTTCCCCCGGAGAAGGGCTATGGTGCCGTCCAAAGGGGGCCGATTCCCCCCAATTCAACGCTCATCTTCGCAGTCCGGCTTCGATCTGTGGATTGACATCCGGCGACTGAATCCAGACACGGGCATCCCTCAACGCGCTGGCGGCCTCTTTCGCAGCGACCTCGGTCTCGAACACCCCGAACACCGCACTCCCAGAACCAGACATCGCTGCGTACCCCGCATGCTCCCTTAGCGTCGCCAACGCGCTGGCGATCTCCGGGTGCCGCGCCGCGATGGGCGCCTCGAAGTCGTTCACCAGCTCCTCCCGCCAGCTCGCCAGATCGTTAGATCGAACGAGCACAGCGATATCGGGGCGATCCACATCGGAGGGCTGAACGAGGGCATACGCCTCCGCCGTGGAAACGTGGACTTCGGACACGACGACCACGATCCAGAACGGGCAGCGATACGGCTGACCGTCATCGCCACGGAGCGGCGTGAGGACCTCGCCCCGGCCCGTCGCGTGGGCCGCGCCCTCAAGCAGAAAGAACGGCACGTCGGAGCCCAACGAGCTGGCGATGGCGTGTAGATCGGCTTCGGACACGTCCAGATCCCACAGCTCCACGCACAGGCGCAGCGTTGCCGCCGCATCCGAGGACCCGCTTCCGAGCCCAGCTCCGTACGGAACGCGCTTGTCGAGGTGGAACCGCCCCGTCGGTTCGACTCCTGCGTGGTCTGCCAACGCGCTGGCAGCCCGGACGACGAGGTTGCCGTCGTCGGTGGGCAAGGCGGGATCGGAGGTCGTCAGCTCGAGGGTTGAACTCGGCTCTGCGGCCAGCTCATCCGCCCACCCGATGGGCAGAAAGACGGTCTCGAGCTGGCGGAAGCCATCGTCGCGGCGGCGCAGGACGTGGAGGCCGAGGTTGAGCTTGGCAGGAGCGAGGCGCGTCAATCGGGTCATGCCTTCCCTAACGCGCTGCGGAGCAGATCGATCACCTGCATCCGATACGGTGAGGCCCACATTGTCAGCGCAAGCGCCACACCCACGACTCCCACAACCCCCATACTGGCCACGAGGGACTCGGGACGAATCAGAGCTGCCCCCAGCCCGAACGCGGCGATCACCAGAGGAAGCCCGACGGTGATCCCTTTGGGGTCGGGCAGGTGCTGGGTCACTCCCCTGTCTTTCTGAAGAATCCAGAGCAGGTGCACGGCTCCGGCACCGAGGGCCACAACCCACCCGAGAGCCACACCGATGGCCCCGAAGGCCCACCCGAGGGCTGCACCCAATCCGGCATTCACCAGCGCGATGGTGACATGCGACACCACAACGCCTCGCATTTCCCCCGTCCCGAGGAGCAGAAAAAACGCCGGCCCCGTCAGCGTATTGACCAACCACCCTGCCGCCAGCAGCACCACGAACAGAACCAGCATGGGCTCGTAGTGCCCCACCCACAGGTGAGACACAAACGGCGCCGACGCTATTACGCCCGCGAACAGGGGCACCGTCACGTACCCGCTGATGCCATTGACCCGCGCATAGGCCGCGTTGACACGCTCGGGCTGGCGCTCCTGGATGAATGCGATCTCCGGCGTGAGCGCCTGCTGAGCCGCCACCACCAGCGCGCGCAGCTTGGTTACCAGCAGCGTCGCCATCTCGTAGAACCCAGCAGCAGAGAGGCCTCCGAAGCGGCTCATCAGAACTTTGGTGGTCGGCTCAAACAGCATGCGCAACAGACTGAGGGCCTGAAAACTGAGACCGTAGCGCAGCATTTCCCGGAACAGCCCTCGGTCCCACCGCCTCGGCACGATGGGCGCAGCCGGAAGTGCGATTCGGATCCCGATCCACACGGCCACTACGAGCGCAATTCCCTGAGCGATCTGCGCCAGCGCCAGCCCGATGATTCCGCGCTCCTGCACCAGCCAGATCCCTAGGGCTACGTACAGAAGCTGACCTCCGAACACAATGGCATTCCGCAGGTCGATTCGTCCGCACCCATCGAGCCCGCTCTGCAAAGCTCCGGCGATGGAGGTGAGCCAGAACGACACGCAGGCATACGGCAGCAGTGCGATGGCATCCTTGAGCCCATCTGAAGGAATAATGGCAGGCAGCACAGCCCCGATTCCGACGTATGCCACCCCTGCGGCGACCGCAATCAGCGCCCCGACGGTCAGAACCGTCGTCTCAATGACTCTCGACGCCGCATCGTGGTCGCCTCGTGCCAGTCGCCCTGCCGTGTACTTGACAGCACTCCCCGAGAGCCCCAATTCGCTCACACGTGCTGCATTCGTCGTCGCCAGCACGACGGACCAGACCCCGAGGCCGTCGGCTCCCACCGTGTCGAGAATGACACGGTAGAACACGAACATGAGCCCGGCGCTCAGGATCGTCTGAACGGCTCCAGCCAGAGCGTTGCGAGAGGCCTGCCCGTGCTTCATGCGGCGTTGCTAGGCGCGGTCTCCGCGAACAAACAGGACATCGGACTGGAGCCACCGCCGCGTCCCCTCTTCTGCAAACGCAGGTGCGAAGTAGGCGGGCACAAAGCCTCGCTCTCGCATCCATGCGATGATGGTCTCAGCGGGAGGCTCCTCGTCATACAACGGCACCCACGACAGCTCGAGAAGCACGGTGTCGATCCGGTCGAGGACGGATTCTGCTCCGTTGAGCACCGCCTGCTCATAACCCTGCGTGTCCACCTTGAGAGTCACGACGTCGTCAGGCCTTACCAGGTCTGAGAACAGCGAATCCAGCCGGGCCACGTTGACTTCTTCCGTGTCACCGAACTCGATAAATGAGGCATGTTCGTGCAACGCCGCACCAGGAGCTAACAACGAACTGCTGGCCGTGTTGCTGGCTACATGAAGCGTCTCTGCCCGGTCACGGTCGCCGAGACCCGTGTGGTGCACCTCCCAGGCCGCGTCCGAAGCGGCGATCGCCTCCAGGCGCGCGAACACCGACGCGATGGGCTCGAACGACACGATTCGGCCTGCAAAGCCGGCCTTCCGCACGCTCAGGCCAAACTGGCCCTCGTTCGCCCCGACATCGAGAATGACCGTTGGCGGGTGGTGACGAAGAAGACGGGACAGCGGCGAGGGCACCACTTCATAGCCGAGACGGCGGATCGCGTCTCGAAGCCAACCGAGGGGGACGTGCATGAACGTCGGGCGGGGATCGTTCCAAGGTAGCCCGCTCCCGGACCTCTCATCCTGCAGTCCACAGAGGCTTCCCTCTCGCTCCCTAGCAAGGGACCGTAGCTTGCGGCGCGCTTCACGGCTTGTGGCTTTTCTCGCGCCTATGCTCTCCCCCCGGCGACTCGTCCGCCTCTTCTCTTGTATTGTGCTGGTGACAGGGCTCCTCCCTGGAGCGCTTTCGGGCCTCCCGGAAGCTGCTGCGCAGACATTCCCATCTTCGGTCACAGGTGCGACACCAACCCTGCCTCAGGCCGCCCGCCTGAACCGGAGCAGTGTGTCCACTACCCAGGGCATGGCGCTCGAGGGTGCTGTGGATCCCCAGGAATACCTCGTTGGCCCCGGCGACGTGTTTGCCATTGCCACAGGAGGTGCCCTTCCTCAGCAAACCGAGGCTGTGGTCTCTGCCGATGGCCGCCTGGTGATTCCCGAGGCCGGAGCCTTCCAGGTCGCTGGGCACCCCCTCGAAGCCGTCGTTGCGGATGTTGGAGCGGCGTTGCAGCGGCGGTACCGCAACGTGACCACTGGCGTGTCTCTTCTCGAGCCCAGGCAGTTCTCCGTTCATGTCTCTGGATCCGTTCCTGCTCCGGGCCGCTACGCGGTTCGTGCGGTTGCCCGGGTCGAAGACGCCCTCACGGAAGCGATGGCGGAAACCGGAACGGCTCGCGGCCTCGCCATCTATGACCGGCCCCTCGAGCGCGAGCGTGAGCGGCGTCCGGCTCTCCGAAACATCCTCATCACCCGCCAGGACGGGACGACCGACCGCGTGGACCTGATGCGCTACTTCGCGACCGGCGACGTAGAGGCCAACCCGTACCTCCGCGACGGCGACGCCATTCACCTGCCGACGTTCGACCCTGTCCGTGAAGGCGTGTTCGTCTACGGCGCCGTGGATCGTCCGGCGGTGTATGACTTTCGACCTGGCGACACCGCCGACGATGTTCTCGGGGTAGCGTCCGGGCGCGATCTCTCCGGGCGGATCGGAGCCGTCCGTGTGACGCGCGGCACTCCGGGATCCGCTCCTACCATTCTGGAGGTTCCCCTCGCCGAAGCCGCTACACTGGCTCTTGAGCCTCGTGACCAGGTTTTTGCCATCGCATCTGATCCTGGCGCGGGCGTCGCGGCTGTGGTCGGGGCCATCCGTTTCCCCGGCAGCTACCCGATTCGGGCTGGCGAAACCACGCTCACCGAGTTGGTGGAAGCCTCAGGCGGGCTCCGGGAGGATGCCCTCCTCCGTGGCGCCTACCTCGAACGCCGCGAGCGGTCTGAGCCGGACGAAGCCATCGACCCGCTGGTGTTCTCCGACAATGCCGAGCGGCTCACCATCGGTCGCCTGGACTCGACACTCACTGGTCTCGGGCGCCAGAGCGACCTCACGCTCATCGGGCGGCGCTACTTCGTGGAAGAGTACCTCGCGACGCCACGCCTCTCCATCGACATCGAGGCGGCCCTGAATGGCACCACGCCAATTCGCCTTCAGGATGGGGACCGGCTGGTGGTGCCGGTGGATCTCGGCATGGTGCGTGTCTATGGACAGGTTCGCCAGCCCGGCTACCTCACCTTCGAGCCCAACCGAACGGCCAAGAGCTGGATCGACGCGGCGGGAGGAGTGGCGCCCGCTGCCACCGACATCTATGTGGTGGATGCCGCCACCGGGCAGTTCTTCAAAGGCCCGGAGACCCCGGTTCGAGCTGGCGACGCAGTGTTCGTCGCTCAGCTGCCGACGGCCACCTCCATCCAACTCGAGAGCATCGCTGTTCAAGAACGGCGAGAAGAGCGGGAAGCTGAGCGTGATCGGCGCCAGGCCCGGTTCCAGACGATCCAGTCGGCGCTGTTTGGTCTAAGCATCGTTGTCTCGACGGTCCTCACTATCGTCTTCCGCTGAGCCCATGCATGATGACTCGACCGTGCCTGACGTGACGCTCTCGGAGATTCCGGGCGATGGAGGCGCTCCACGCCAGACCCCGCCGCTACCGCCGCCTGCGGAAGGCTTCGTGGATGACGCCGTGCGGGACCGCCTGTGGTGGATTGCAGGCGTTCTGTTCCGGCGCAAATGGCTCATCGTTGGGTTCACGTTTCTTGCGGCTGTGGCCGCGGCATTCCTGTCGCTCCAGATGCCCAACTGGTACCGGGCCGAAGCGCGCGTCTTGCTCCCCGAAAGCTCCGGTGGCCTGAGCGGCCTTCTGGATGCGGTCGCCCCTGGCGCTGGCGCCATTCTGGGACAGGACGGGGGCAGCTTCACCCGCTACCGGGCCATTCTCACCAGTCGAACTACCCTGGAACGGATCGTTGATCAGTTTGACCTCGTCGATGTATATGAAACCCTGGAGGAGCCCGTGCCTGAGGACGCCGCCCTTCGCCAGCTCGCAGAGAACACGGACTTTCCCGTCAGCTTGGACTACGACTACCTCGGCGTACAAGTTCTCGACCGTGACCCAAACCGGGCGGCGCAGATCGCCAACGTGCTCGTCGACTTGCTCAATGAGCGGCACATCGAGATGAGCGCGTCGAGCGCCCGCGAGAACCGACTCTTCTTGGAGCGGCGCCTGACCGAGGCAGAGGCGGAACTAGACTCCGTGCTCGCGGAGCTACAGGCCTTCCAGGAGCAGAGCGGCGTGGTGGAGATTGAGGCCCAGACAGACGCGCTGATGTCGGCGGTGGCCGACGCGCAGAGCCAGCTCGCGCGCACTGAGGTAGAGTACGAGGCCCTGAGGTCTCTATATGGCGATGAGAACCCGGACGTTCAGGCCGCGGCAGCGGCGGTCGCGTCGGCCCGTCGTCAGGTCGCAGGTCTGGCCGGAGGCGACCAGAGCATGATGCCGGTGCCCATCCGTCAGCTCCCCGCCGTAGGTCGGCGCTATGCCGAACTGACGGTCGAGCTGACGACGCAGAAGGCCATTTTGGAGGTGGTGCGCCCACTCTACGAGCAGTCCGTGCTGACGGAGCGGCAAGAGGTGAGCGCGGTGCAGGTTCTGGACCCGGCGATTCCGCCAACCCGGAAGGCGGAGCCACGCCGCACGATTCTCGTTCTTGGAGCGGCCTTTGCAGCGGGGTTCCTCATTACATTCCTCGTTCTGCTCTCAACGTGGCTACGCCAGCGCGGCCCTGTCGTAGCGGCTCAGCTCCGCTCTGCAGCGAGCTAGGCTCTCATGTCGACGCCCACCTCCACGCGCTCGGCACCTCTCTTACTATGGGCCGGCCTTCCTGTCGGGTTGGCAGCGATTCTTGTCTTGGTGGTGTCAGGTGTGGGACCGCTCTTTGTAGGGCTTGCCCTGCTGGCGATTCTCGCCATTGGCATGGCTAGTGCCCTGATGACGCCAACGATACGTCACTGGCTGCCTGCCATAGGACTTCTGACTGTTCTCGCACTCAGTCTATCCGCCCAAGGCAATGATGATGGCGTAGATCCCTTTGAGGTGTTATTCGGGCTCACACTCATCGGCTTCTTGGGGGCTTGGTATGGAACATCTGTAGTGGGAGGGACTCGGACCCTTCGCTCGGCGACGGACGTGGCAACCTTCCTCTTTATCGCTGTCGGCGGGCTGGGAGGGCTAGCTCTAGGGCTTCTCACTAGTGTGCCCGTCTCGGAGATGCGCTCGGACCTGACTTGCGTCCTAGCCTTCGCTCTGTTCTTTCCCGTCCGAGAGGTCTGTACCCGGTTTGTTCAGGGCCCTCGCTTGATTGCAGGAGCGCTAGTTGGTTTGGGACTCTATGCCTCAGGAGCCAACGCACTTCGTCTGTACGGGGCGCTAACGGGCGCCATTGAGCTATATGAAGTGGTAGACATCCGGGTCGCCTCAGGCGAGATCCAAATAGTGGGCGCGTTGATTGTCACGGCTCTATGGTTTACATCTATCCGTTCTCGGAAGGCGCAAACGGCTTTGTTTGTGATAGCAAGCTTCCTCCTGGCAGGATTGATCCTGACCAAGTCCCGAGGTGCCTGGCTGACAGCCACCGCTGGCCTCATGGTGTGTGGCGTTCTGGCAGGTGGACTCATCCGGCGACGCCTCATCCTAACGATGCTCGGCGGTGGGCTTGCAACAATCGCTGCAGGCCTCGTCGCTGTAGGCCCCCAACTGGCACTCATTGGTATTGGCGTTCTTCGGCGCATTACCTCAATCTCTACCGCGGCTACGGCCGACATCTCGCTACTCAACCGCTATGCAGAAGCCGCAGCGACCTGGGAGGCCATTCTCAACAGCCCCATTCTTGGTAGCGGGTGGGGTGCCCCTATAGTCCGCTATGACTTGATTGTGGGATATACCTACACCACAGGCTTTGTTCACAATGGCTACCTCTGGCTATGGCACAAGGTAGGTATTTGGGGCCTGGCCCTCTTCTCAATTACTCTGATCGGAACACTATTGGAGGGCATGCAAGCCTCTCGCATGAGAGGGACTCATCGAGAAAATCGGGCCCTTGCAGCAGGTGCAACTGGGGCAATCGTGGCCTACGCCATTCTTGCAATCCCATCGAACCCGTACGTCGTTCTCGACCAGATGCTCATGGTCGCCGTCACGCTGGGCCTTGCGTCTGGGCTCTGGTGCCGAACCCTTCGTGATCGGATGCCAGCACGTGCAGAGATATCCCTATGACCTCTCTCACTCGCCGCCTGCGCCGCTCTCGTTGGGCTCGCACGCTTGTCGCACCGCTTCTCACCGCAAGGCGGTACGCCCAACAGCGAGGCCACCGTCGCAAGCTCGAAATCTGGACCCGCTTCACAGCCCTGCTCGCTGAGGACCCCGTCGTCCAAGTGGATGAATTCGAGGGATTCTTCCAGCTCGATGCCCGTTCCCATGTGTTCCGCCGCATCGTCCTACATGGAGAGTACGAGCCCGAGATCAGCCGCCTCTGCCGCACGTACGCCCCTGCCGACCGGGATGCAATTGACGTGGGAGCAAACGCCGGCTTTTACAGTGTACTCCTAGCTCGCCTGTCCAATTCCCGCCGCGTGGTGGCCGTTGAACCCTCCCGCCCGATGCTCGCTCGGCTCCGCGCGAACCTAGACAGGAACGGTGTTGCTGACCGTGTGATTGTAGTGGAAGGCGGCCTGTCGGATTCCAAAGGAACAGCGGAGTTGTCTGGAATCAATGGGCTGGAGGAGTACGGAACGATTGGCACCCTTGCCCACCCATCGCTGCGCCATCTCTCTGACAGCGCGCCCTCCGAGATCACAACCATCCAGACATTCACCCTCGATGACCTCGTAGCAGCCTACGACCTCGACCCTGGCTTCATCAAGGTCGATGTTGAAGGAGTGGAAGCGCTCGTTTTCCGAGGCGCGACTCACGTCCTGGCAACGCATCGCCCAGTGATCCTCAGCGAATTGGATGACGCCCTGCTCCGCGCGAACGGCTCATCTGCCCTTGACGTGACCCGCCTGTTCCACGACGCGGGCTATCGTGTCCTCGACCCACACGATCCAGCCCTTCTTCCTGTCGACCCCAGTTCGGTGGCTCAGTTGGATGAGATTCTCTGCATACCGAATGAGTCGGTGCAATGACCCCGGCCCGTGTGCGTGATGATGGCCCCGTTCTCGTGTTTGACCCCAACCACGGCGGGCACCGGCACGAATTCATCGCATGGATCGCCAACGCTTGGATTCGAGAGAGTATCCAGCGCCCCCTTGCTATTGCAGCCCCTGACGACACTATTCACAGGTCGATGTCTTTGAGGGCACGAAATCCTAACGCTTTTACAATACACATCTCAACAGATCCAGGCCTTGGAGATGCTTCACCACGACGCCAGTTGGCGACGCTCGAGCATCTCTCGGCAACGCTAGGTGCTCACCATGCGCTGGCGATGGATCTCGAACATCTCCTTCATCCAGGTGCGCTGACTTCCCGCTGGAGCCTCCAGACACTGCTCTCCGGGATCACGTTTCGGCCTACGGTGCACTACTCAGCGCTTGGCTCTCCCCCTGATACGATCTGGGACTATGCCAAACGCCGAGGGAAAGCCCTTATAAGTGGTCATGCGCTCCGGTGGCATCACGTCCACACTGTGTTCTGTCTGGATGAGACAGCCGTTCCTGCTCTGGCGAGACTTGCCCCTCCAACGCGAGTTGTTGGGCTCCCAGACCCTGTGCCTCCTAGACCAGACGGTGCACTCTCTCCGACTCACGCCCGCGCCTGGGCAGGGGTTGAGCCTGAACGCCACCTTGCACTGCTCGCAGGCCGCCTGGATGCCAGAAAGAATGCTGTCCGCGTCCTGGAGGCTGCCCGAATGCTTCCCGAAGACGCAGCTAAGCGCCTTGCGGTCCTGCTTGCGGGCCCGGTCCCCAAGGCCAACCGTCGCCAGCTCGACGCAGCCATTCAGCGTGTTCGAGAACAGACGCCGGTAGCGGTACATCTAATCGACGGCTTCGTGCCCGACAGGCACCTCACTGGACTGGTAGACGGCGCTGACACTGTCGTGCTCTGCTACGATCGACACGTCGGGTCGAGCGGATTTCTGATGCGCGCAGCGGATGCAGGGGTTCCCGTGCTCTCCCAGTCCTTCGGCCTCGTCGGGCATCTGACAAGAACCCATCAACTCGGCCTGACGGTCGAGACAATGACGCCGGAGACGATCGCCGAAGGATTGAACCAGCGTATCACACAGCCCACCCTCGGCTACGACGCAGCCCGTGCAGCCGCATTTGTCGCTGGACATTCACCGGAGGCGTTTGGTCGCACAATCATCTCCCACCTCGTCTGATGCCACCCCATCCTCTTCGACGTGTTGGGGTTCTGTGGCCTCGGCTCGGTCCCTATCACCTCGCCCGACTCCGGGCTGCGTACAACGCATTTGCGAGTCGCGGCCTCGAGTTGGTGGCGCTGGAGACCGCGGGCGATGACCAGACTTATGCTTGGGACGTGGAGGCGGAGCCCGAGGCATTCGAGCGGCATCAGGCCTTTCCGGGTCGGGTGTACGACCAAATTGCTCCGCGGGAGATGCATCGGGGTGTGGCGAACCTACTGACCCGCCTCAACCTGGACGGGATCGCTATCACGAGCTACAGCACCCCTGATGCTCAGGCGGCGCTCAGGTGGTGCCGACGACACCGTCGTACGGCTGTCTGTATGCTCGCCACGAAGGCGGACGACACCGACCGGCACTGGCTCCGCGAGCTGGCGAAGGCGCAGATCGTGTGCCAGTACGATGCGGCTCTTGTCGGAGGTTCACCGCAGCGCCGGTATCTGGCAAGCCTCGGGTTCCCACCCGATCGCATCTACGTTCCGTACAACGCCGTCGACAATGCATTCTTCGAGCACCGGGTCTCCGAAATCCGAGCGGCTGGCTTTCCCCCTTCATTGCTTCCGGGCCTGGACGATCCGCGACCGTTCTTCGTGTCTGTGAATCGGTTCATCTCTATCAAGAATCTTCCCACGCTGCTCAAGGCGTACATCGTTTACCGGAACCGGACTCCAGAGGCTCCATGGCGCCTCATTCTCGTAGGCGATGGGCCGGACCGCGCCATGCTCGAAGCGCTCGTCCACTCGAAAGACATTCCTGGGGTCACGTTTGCAGGATTCCAGCAGGTGGATGCTCTCCCGGAGTACTATGCCCGCGCGGGTG
>JBCBZH010000213.1:0-7777 GCA_039815415.1 Bacteroidota bacterium | reverse complement strand
GTTCCTCCGGTCAGCGCAGGCATGGCCTGCTGGATGCTGGCGATCTGAGAGCGGATGTCGTCCAGCTCATGGTCTCGCCGCTTGGCTTCGTGGCGTACCTCGCTGCGCAGCCCGTCCACGAGGACGCGTTGCTCACCGACAGTTTGCTGGACCGTGTCGATCTGCTGCGCGAGGCGCTGGCGCTGGGTCTCGCCCTGCTCCTGCTGCTGGCTGACGAGCGATTCAATCCGCTGGCCGATCTCGCGCATCTCTGAGAGACTGTCGCTGGACGCTGGCGATGCAGGATCGCTTCCGGTCGCCTCCTGGGCCCGGACCCGTGCGATCAGAGGAATACCCACCGCCGCGAGGGCCAGAACGATGACCGCAACTGCGGCGAGGATGAGAAGAGTAGTAGGGCTCATGGGAAGCGTGCCGCGAAGGGCGAGGGAGTCACGAGTCGGAGACGAGGGAGAGCGAATGCGGACCGGCGCCAGATCGAATCTGGAGGCGCTCGGCCCCGGTCGCGTTCTCAAACAGACGGCGGAGAGTGGTGGCCCGTGCTTCGGCCATGTCCGCGTCGGGTGCCGTCACGGCGACGCGGAAGGTGTCGGGGTTCCAGTCGAAGCGGCTCGCCATGCGAAAGACGTAGGCCCGCAATTCGGGCGCCAGCTGGACGCTCTCGCGTCCGAAGCCTTCCTGAATGGCACTGAGCAAGCGCCCCAGTTCAATCGGGAGCGGTTCGCCGCTCGCGGCTTCGATGTCCGTAATCAGTTCCTGGGGTACGGGACTGGGCTCTGCAGGAAACAGCGCTGGAATCTGGGCGGCGGCGGCCTGCTCGGTGTCTGGCGTCTCCGCGCCGGGCGAGCTGGCGGGGCTCAAGGGGGAGGGGCTCGCAAGAGGCTCCACGGGTGCCACAGCGTCTGTAGACGCACCCTCCGGAGCGGATGTGGAGGCCACAGCCGCGGCAGCCAGGAGCAGGAGGCAGGCGAGCGCCAGCCCGAAGAAGAGTGTCAGGTGGGCGCTCAGCGGAAGCTGGGACCACAGCACGCCAGCTGAACGAGCGGGCGTTGTACCGGGCTCGGTCGTCCCAGGCGCGTCCCCATCGGCATCAACGGGGGCGGAAGAGGGAACGGGGTTCGGTAGATCTGTAACGGCCACGGGGTTGATGGGCCCGGCAGGGAACGAAATCGTGTCAATCACAGGGGAGGCAAGCCGTGTACCATCCCTCCCAAACCACAGAGAGCAGAGCGCCAGCCCGTATCTTTTCTCGCGTGGCCCTCTCCGATTTCGTGCGCTTCATGAACAGGCGCCTCCTCGTCCTGCGTCGCCTGGTTGCGCGACGCTCTCTCATCGTCTCCGTGTTCGCGGTCGCCTTCGCGCTGGCGGGGGCGTACGGGCTGGCGGCCTGTCAGTCGGCCAGCCCGGAGGTGGCGACCGTCGCAGAGGATGAGTCCTGGACGTACGTGGGCAGCGAGGCCTGCAGCTCGTGCCATGCGGACCTCACCACGAGCTACCTCAAGACCGGGATGGGGCGAGCGGTGAGCCTGTTCGATCCGGACACGGCCGTGGAGCAGTTCCAGAACGGCCGCAGTCCGGTGGTGTGCTCAGACGATGGGTATTGCTACCAGGCCATCGTCCGGGGCGACTCCCTCATCCAGCGCGAGACGCGGTCCGATGACCCTGGGTTTGTACGCGATCACGCTGTCAGCCACGTCATCGGGTCCGGGCATGCCACACGGTCCTACCTCATGGAAGCCGGTGGGGGAGACGCGGGGAGCTACCTGACCATGATGCCGCTGACATGGTACGTGGAGCGCGCCGTGTGGGACCTGAGCCCGGGGTACGCGCAGACCAACCGACGCTTCGACCGCCCCATCAACCTCGACTGCCTGACGTGTCACAACGGGCGCCCAGGCCATGAGCCAGGTTTGAACTTCTACACCGACGTTCCGCTGGGCATCACCTGTGAGCGATGCCACGGCCCCGGCTCAGCGCATGTAGAGACCTACCTCGCAGAAGACAATCCGGCGGAGTCGAAAATCGTCAACCCGGCGAATCTGTCCCTGGATCTCCAGCTCGATGTCTGTCAGCAGTGCCACCTGACGGGCGAGACCATCTACGCGCCCGGCGAGGACGCCACCACCTACCGTCCCGGACGCCCGCTCTCGGCACATCGGTCCGTGTTCGTCCGGCAAGCGTCGCTCGATGATCCGGAGTCGTTCGGCATCTCCAGCCATGCCGAGCGCATGATGCGGAGCGCATGCTTCGAGGAGACCCAGGGCACGGAGGGGGCGCTCACCTGCACGACGTGCCACGATCCGCACATTCCTGTCGCGGAGCTTCCGAGAGAGCATTTCTCGAACACATGCCAGTCTTGCCACGACGGCAATGCCCACCAGGAGGTGTGCTCCCGCCCCGAGGCGACGACCATGGCCGAGGCCATCACCGGCGACTGCGTGAGCTGCCACATGCGCACAGCCGGTACGTCGGACATCCCACACGTCTCGTTCACGGACCACTGGATCCAGCGGACTCCGCCGCCCCCGGCGCCGGGCGACTTCTCGGAGGAGGCCTTCCTGCGAGAGACGCCGTTCACGCTGGTCAACCTCGTTACTCCGGCAGGCGACGCCAGCCCGACGAGCGAGGCCGAGGCGGACATCGAGCTGGGGATGGCGACGTTCATGCTCTACGAGACGATGCACCGGCTTCCGGCGTACCTGCCGGAGGTGGCATCGCGCATCCGGCGCGGGCTGGCGCAGGGCGTAGATCGAAACGATGCCCGCGTGACGCTCGGACAAGCGCTGCTCGCCATGGACTCGACGGCGTCAGCCGTGCGCGTGCTCACCGAAGCCGTGGAACGCGATCCCGACAACGGGCTGGCGGCGATGTGGCTCGGACGGGCGCAGATGGATTCGGGGCGCCCGGAATCGGCGGTCGCGGCTCTCCGCGAGGCAGTTCGACTGATCCCGCGCCGGACCGGTGCGCGGCTCCTGCTGGCCCAAGCCCAGGCCGAGGCGAGCCAACTGCCGGATGCCATCGCGACGCTCGAGGCGGCCATGGCGCAGGACCCAGTGGCGTACCCGAGTGGCTGGAACGACCTCGGCTTCTACACCCTCCAGCTCGGCAACGTGGACGCCGCGCTGGCCCCTCTCCGACGAGCCGTGGCGCTGGATCCTCAGCTCGAGCTGGCGCGCGTCAACCTCGGAGCTGCGCTCCTCGCTTCCGACGACCTGCCTGCGGCCGCTGCTCAGCTCACCGCAGCTTTGCGCATCAATCCGAACAACCAGGGGGCGCTCGGGAATCTCGGAGTGGTGCGCGGGCGACAGGGGCAGACCGCCGAGGCACGGGCGCTCTTTCAGCGCCTTCTCACTCTCAACCCGGGCGATGCGCGTGCCGCTGCCGCCCTCGCTGAACTGGATTCGCAATGACCAACTGTATGGGCGCGAAGCCGCGTCCAATGAGAACTGGAGACCAGAGACGGAGCCGGTTCCGGTGCGCCAGCTTGTTGCGCGCTATTGGATCTCGATGGCCTGTCGTCGGGCTGGCGATCCTTCTTTCCGCCTGTGCCAGCGGGCCAGTGGACGTGCAGACGGCCGAATCGGTCCCGCTCGCCATCGACAAGTCGGATCCGGAGCGGCTCATGCGCTCGCTGCTCGGGGGCTACGTGGACGGGGCCGATCCCTTCGAGGCAGGGCTCCTCACCGGATCGGGTGACGATCTAGTCCTACACCCGCAGCTCCTGTCGGATGAGATCCGCGCGTCCCTGGCCGACGCCAACGGGGACGGTGCGCTGGACTGGGACGAGATGGTGCCGTTCTTCGACGCAACCTATGCAGAGGGGCATGGATTGCCATCGACCCTTGAGGCATTCTACGCCGCAACGGGTGTCGAGGCGCCCGCCAGCTCGGAGGATTCGCTCTGGTTCACGGTAGATATCGACGGCGTCATGACCTCAGCTCGCCGCCGGGTGTCGGTGCCGATGGAGGCACTTCGCTCGGCGATGAATGCGTTTGTAGAGGGCGGCGAGCTGGTGTATCCCACCGGAACGCCGCTCATCGGGGTGCATCTGGGGGAGGAGGGCGAGACGTTGGAGACGACCGTCAAGCGGCGTCGCGCCGACGGGTTCTGGGACTTTGCGGTCTACGGGGCCGACGGTCAGATCGCGGAGGCGACATCGACGCCGCCCCTTCCGCTGAAGGCGCCAACGCAGTGCACGGGATGTCATCTCGGACAGAAGCTGTACGAGCCCGAGAAGAGCTTTCCTGCCGAGGCCGCCGACGGCCCGAATGGACCGCGGGCCTACTACGTCCCAGATTCGTGGCGCAGCCCGGAGGCCACAGCGCTTTTCCAGGAGCACGCCCGTCGAGACGATGGGGTCCTCGGCCTCTACGCGACCCTCTATGCCGGGCGGCTCATGACTGAGCGCGTTGGTGGAACGATTGCCCCAGAAGACGCCGCGCTGTTGGACCGGCTGGGGCTGTAAGGCTGTCTCCTCCCAGCGCAGGTCTCGGGGTGTCGAGAAGCAGGGTTGTTCCTGGATAATGGAAACAGAGCCGGCAGGGGTGCCAATTCACTCGCCCTCCGCTCTACGGGCTGGCGGAATCGGGTAAACTCGTCGTTCGCCCTGCTCGCGGCTTGGCACCGGGGGAGACATCCCGGCGCACCGTGGGCATACGACACTCATCCGTATTCCACAGGGATCATCTATGGCTGACGCCAATGGGGCCACTGCGCCCATGTACGAGTTGATGTACATCATCAACCCGGTCCTCAACGAGGAGCAAACCAAGGAGATCGTCCAGCGCGTGACTGCGTACCTGGCCGACAGCAACGCCGAAATCGTTCAGACGAACGAAATGGGCAGCCAGCGTCTGGCGTACCCCATCGAGAAGAAGCGCAACGGCTACTACGTGGTCGTCAACTTCCGCCTCTCGACGCCCGACCTGCTTCCGAAGCTCGAGCGTGCGCTCCAGATCAACGACGACATCATGCGCCACATGGTTCTTCGCTACGATGCGAAGATGCAGCGCTACTACGACCAGCAGAACACCGCCACCCCGGCTGAGGCCTAACCGACATGGAAGAGAACCAGACCCCCGAGACCGAGGTCGCCGAGACGGAGGCCGCTCCTGAGACTCCCACGGCGGAGGCTCCCGCCGCCGAGGCTCCTGCGGCCGAAGCTGAGGCTCCCGTTGCTGAGGCACCGGCCGCTGAGGCTGCAGACGCACCGGCCGCCGAGGCCGCTGAAGAGGCGCCCGTCGTAGAGACGTCACCATCGCAACCCGCAGACATCGCCGAAGGCACCTCCGTGCCGGAGTCCACCGAGGACCCGACGCAGGTGGAGCAGATCCAGAGCGATGGCGATGGCCCCAAGCGCGCCGTCACCCCCGAGGTCGCGGCCCGGCTCATCGCGGCATCCAACCCGGAGAACCTGCAGCGGATCGCCGCGCCGGGCGCTCAGGGCCATACCCAGAAGTGCCCCTTCAAGGAGGCTGGCATCGAATACATCGACTACAAGGACGTCGACACGCTCAAGCAGTACGTCAACGAGACGGGCAAGCTGCTGCCACGCCGCATGACGGGCGTGTCGGCCAAGTTCCAGCGCCAGCTCACCACTGCGGTAAAGCGCGCCCGCCACGTGGCCCTTCTCCCGTTCGTCGCCGACAACGTCAAGTAGCTAGACGCCGTGGGTTCTGGGCTGTGGGCATCCCACGGCTGAGAGCCCATCGCTCCTGGCTCATAGCCTACAGCCCCATGAAAGTCATCCTGAAAGAGGACCACGACACGCTCGGCCTCAAGGGCGACGTGGTCGACGTCAAGCCCGGCTTCGGTCGGAACTACCTCATCCCTCGCCAGCTCGCCGTGATGGCGACCCCGAGCACCCTCAAGCAGTACGCCGAGGAGCGCCGTCAGGCCGCGCACAAGATCGAGGCCGCCCGTGGCGACGCCGAGAAGCTTGCCGCTCGCCTCAACGAGACCGAGGTGGTCATCCCCGTCCGTGTGGGCGAGGAGAACCGCATCTTCGGCACCATCACCACGCAGCAGATCGCCGACGAGCTGGCGGCACAGGGCGTCACGGTGGATCGTCGGAAGATCACGCTCGCCGAAGATGTGCGCGTGACGGGCGTCTACCCGGCCTCCATCCGGCTCCACCCCGAGTACACGGCGGAGGTCAAGGTCCGCGTCGTTGCGGCCGAGGAGACCGTCTAGTCCTGACGTGTTTCGGATCCGACCCACACGGGGGGCGTCTTGGTTGGCGCCCCCCGTTTTGGTGTGAACAGTTGTCGGACGCGGCACGGTTCGCCGTGTTGTAGCGTTGAGGACCCTCGCCACGTGCTTCACTATGTCCCGGTCCGCATTCGTCCTCCTTCTGCTCACGCTCGCACTGTGGCCCGCAGAGGCGTTTTCTCAGGCCCTGCGAGCGACAGACTTGGTCACGTGGCGCGTACGCGCTGAGTCCGCGGCGCCCGGCGGCAACGCCAACATCTACCTCGACGCGACCATCGAAGACGGCTGGCGGCTCTATGCGATGGACTCGCCCGTTGGGCGTCCCCTCGAGCTGACGATGGACACGCTCCCCGACGGGCTGGCGGTCGGCGATGTGGTCCAGGATGATCCGGAGACGGGCTACGACCAGGGCTTTGAGATGGAATACCCCTACTTCGCGGGGTCCGCGCGCGTCGCGCAGATCCTTCGGGTGAGTCGGGGCATGCAGGCTGGGCGTCACACGGTACGGGGGCGGGTGTCCTTTACGGTCTGCAACGACTCTGTGTGCCTTCCGCCAGCTCGAGTCCCGTTCCGGGTGCCCGTCGTCATTGCCTCCCGGTGAAGCTGACCGGTCTCGTCCTGTGCGCAGGGGTCGTGCTGGCGGCGTGTCAGAGTGCGCCGCCTCCGGTGGTGGCGCCTCCTCCGCCGGCTCCTGCAGCGGGGCCGCCGCCGTCCACGGATGTCCTCCAGGCCCGTCTGATGTCGGATGTCCGCGTGCTGGCGGCGGACTCTCTGGAGGGGCGCGGCGCCGGGACCGAAGGTGCCGCTAAAGCCCGGAGGTACATCGAAGAGCGCTTCCGGGGGATCGGGCTGGAGCCGATGGGGAAGCCCGAGTATCGCCAGCTAGTCCCGCTGCAGAGTGGCGCGGAGGCGTACAATCTCATCGGGCGCATTCGCGGGACGGTTCACCCGCAGAGCGTTCTGGTGGTGACAGCGCATTACGATCACCTGGGCGTACGCCGCGGAGAGATCTACAACGGAGCGGATGACAATGCCTCCGGGGTGGCTGCCCTGCTGGATGTCGCGCGGCGGTTCATGGAGACGCCGCCGTCGCACACCATTCTGTTCGTTGCCCTCGATGCGGAGGAGCAGGGGTTGGTAGGTGCGCGGCACTTTGTTTCCAACCCACCGGTGCCGCTGGGCGCCATGCTCGCCACCATCAACGTTGACATGGTGAGCCGAGGCGACACGGGGGCACTGTGGGTCGCGGGGCGATCACACTATCCCCATCTCGTGAGCATCATCGAACCCGTCGTGGCGAATGCTGCCGTGCCGGTCCGGTTTGGGCATGACACCGGAGCAGGATCAGACAACTGGACCAGCGCCTCGGATCACGGCGCCTTTCACCAGCGAGGTGTGCCGTTTCTCTATTTCGGCGTCGAGGACCACGTGGACACCCACCGGGAGAGCGATGAGGCGGACAAGATCGACCCCGTCTTCTTTGCGGGGGCTGTGGACGCCATCTGGGCCGCGGTTCAGGCGCTTGACAACGACCACGCTGGGCTTGTCTCTGGGCGGTAGTTCGAGAGCC
>JBCBZH010000265.1:0-6084 GCA_039815415.1 Bacteroidota bacterium | reverse complement strand
GTTCGGCGAGGCGGCCTCCACCCACCGCGCTCAGGAGCCCGTTCAACGAGCTGACGTCCTCGCCAGCAAACGCCAGCACGCCTCCACCGCCCGCGATGAACGCCTCCAGTGCGCTCGTCATGCCACTTCCCAGCGCACTCGGCCCGACGAGAATCACAGCGTCGGTGTTGGTCAGATCCGCAGCGGGCAGTGTCTCTTCGGCGACCTCGTTGAGCACCAGTCCGCCGCGTTCGGCGGTCACGCCCAGGGCCAGCGAGACGAGGTCGGCGCGGGCGTTGGCGCCGCGCACCACCAGAACGCGCGGCGCAGGAGGCACATGAAGGGTGAGGGAGCGCACGTCGTCCCACTCGGCATCGTCGGCTTCGATGCGGACCTCGCCACCGAGCCATCCGCGCTGGCGCGGGGTGACGGTGAAGTCCACGGTGGTTGGCTCGCCGGGCACCAGATCGACGGCAGCCTCGCTCACGCGCTGGCCGTCGAGAGACAGCGATGCGCCGATGGTGCCAGCGTCGCCTCCGAAGCGTTCCACCGTCGCGCGAATGGTCACCGGGCGCCCCGGCTCGATGATCCGGCTGACGATCTCGACATCCGTGACGGCGGTGTTGACGGGCTGGCGAGACCCGACCGGCACCAGCGCGATGCTCACGTCCTCGGGCAGGTTGACGCTGGCGGAGTCGGTGAAGGTGGCGGCCTGCAGGTCACTCACGACGACGATCTCGCGGCGCGGGTGGACGGCGCTCTCCAGCACACTTGCGGCGCGGGCCACCGCCGACGTCAGCGGCTCGGCGCCAGGCGCTGCCGCCAGCCCGGCGACCACGTCGCGGGCCGGGCCGGGCGTGGTGAACGGCACCGGGCGGTACTCCGGCGGTGCGGACATCGGGACGACGGTGCGCTCATCACCAGGACCTGTGGATTCGAGAACCTGATCGCCGACATCGATGGCCTGATCCAGAAACGCGCCCTGGGCGTCGCGGAGCAGCATCGAGCGGCTGTTATCGACCACCAGCGCGAGGCTCTGCGCTCCGTCGTCGTTGAAAACGCCGCTCGCCTCTGCGGTGCGCGTGGGCCGGGCAAACGCCAGCACGAGGAAGATGATGGCCGCCGTGCGGAGCGCCAGCAGCAACCACTGCCGGATGCGAACGCGCCGCATGGCCGTCGCCTCGATCTCGCGGACGAACCGAAGCGTGGAGAAGTCGATCCGCTTGGGCTTGCGGAAGTTGAACAGGTGGACGAGGATCGGAATCGCCGCCGCCGCCAGCCCGAGCAGAACGAGGGGGTTGAGGAACGTCATGGCGCCGGAACGTAGCGACGGGGGCGGGTCGCGCGCTGGCGTTCAGAAAGGCGTTGGGCTCGGTAGGGACACAATGCTATGGTGTCCGTTCGGGATTAGGCGTCGGCCACGAAGGGAACCACCTTCCCACCCGGCCCGGTGCCTTCGATCTCTTCCACAAACCGAACCGCCAGCTCGAGATTCCCGAACAGAGCCTCAAGCTGGCGATGGATCGGGGACGTGTCGAACGGCGCCGCTCGGAGCGCCAGCTCAACCGACCCATCCGTACGCTGGACGAGCTGGTGCTGGACAATCGGGAACGGGTGCAGGATGCGCGACACGTCTACAGGGTTGACCACGCCGCCGGTCGCCGAGCGCAGCACGACGGGCAGACGCCCCTCGAAGTCCACAAGGCGCGGCGCGGAGCTGCCACAGGCGCACGGGCCGAACGCCATTGAGGCGTGATCCCCTGTGCGGTATCGGAGCAGGCGCAGCATCGGATTGCGACCGCCGGTGACGGTCACCTCGCCGCGCACGCCGGGTGGGCACGGGCGCCCGTCCGGGTCCACCACCTCCACGAACATCGACGGATCGAGAACGTGGTGCCCATACCCCTCGGGGCACGCCAGCGCGATGGGGCCGACCTCGTTCAGCGAGATCCACTCGAACACGGGACAGCCAAACTGGGCCTCGAGCTGGCGCTTCAGGCCATCGGAGAGGGCAACCGCCGTGGACGCCAACGCGAGCGGATGGATGTCGAGGCCGGCATCCAGCAGCGCGGCGAACGAGATCGGGTCACCGGTGAGCAGCGGCGGGTCGAAGTCGGCCAAGTAGGTGTGGGCATCGTCGGGCTGGCGCCAGCCGTTCTCGTGAAGGTTCACCTTCACATGTCCGGCGCCGTTCCACACGCTCAGCGTGGCCGCGTACTGGATGGTCTCGACCTGATTGCACACCAGCGCATTCGCCATCGCATCCGGTCGGAGCGGTATCTGCACGCCGTAGGCTTCGAGCGCGCGTTCGAGAAGAAGCTGGTACGCCGCCGCACCGATGGGGTGGTTCGGAATCGTGAGCGGGTGACCCGTCGTGCCAGAGGTCGAGTAGACGACCATCCGGTCGAGGTCGACGCCGTCGGGGACGAACTCGGGCAGGTGGCGAGCCAGGTCTTCCCGCGAGAGCGTCGGCAAATCTGCCCACGTCGTCGCAATCTGGGCGCGGCTCGTTGGCAGGTGTCTCTTGAGATACGGAACGAACGGACGCTGCGCCCAGAGGGCGTCCACCACAGCCTCCGGCACCTCTCCCGCCGTGTAGGCAGGCGTTGACGCCAGCTCGAGGCGCATCTGGTCGAGCTGGCGGAGGTCGTCGGCCACGAGCTGGTCGCCGCATGTGTAATTCCAGATCGGCGCGTGCGGGTGCTGCTCCATCCGGCGGAGGAGGGCATCGCCCTGCTCGGTAAGGAGCGGAGCGTGGTGGCGATAGCCAGGGCGGGGGTGAGCCATCAGTTCGACCGCTTCATGTATGTCGTCATTCTCGAGGCGCCTTGGCGGCGGCCTCAGCGGCGGCCTTCCGGGCGATGGCTTCGCGGATGCGACGGGCGCGCTCCTCAGCCACCTGGGCCTCGCGGACAACCTCCAGCCGGGCGACGCTGTCGAGCGTGGCAAGTCGGTCGGCGGCCTGCGCCTCCGTTTCGCCCTCGGGACGTAGACCGAGCGCATCGAGCGTGAACCGGACCAGCTCCTCGCGGCGCCCGGCGTCGGAGATGCAGTCGTCGGGCGAGATCACGTCCGCCAGCGCGTTGAGGTCCGTCCCGAGAAACTGAACGGCGGGAGCAACGAGGTCGGGTTGGCGGGCAAAGGCCTCGTCGGCTAGCAGCCAGCACGCGACGAGCATGACGCGGACAGCCCGGTCGGAGCGCCCCACGATCAGGGGCTGCGTATGCACACGGCGAAGCGGATCGCCCTCGAGCTGGCGGATCAGATCAGCCACCACAGCGCCTGCATCAATGGCGTGCGACAGGAACACGTCTGGGCACGCCTGGAGGCGCTGCGTGAGGTGTTCGAGGGGTGGTCCGTCGGTCATGCGGTCTCGGCGGCGTAGACGGCGCGGGCGAAGTCGCGAGCGAACGTCACCAGCTCGGCGCGGTCTTGAACGAAGTAGACGGCCCAGCCCTGTGCCCGCAGCCGGGCCACCCCGTCGTTGCGGACCTGAGGCGACATATCGAGGACGATGGTTCCGCCCCCTCCTGCCGCCTTCAGTGTCCTCTCGGCCACCTCCCAGCCGAGTGGCCCGCCGCCCTCGGCGCGCTTCCCGTAGCCCATCGCCAGCCCGGCTTCAGTGGCGTCGAGCATGGCGAACAGGTCCTGGTCGGTGACGAGAAGGATGTGGGCGGGGCGGTCTTGAGCGGACGTGCCAAGCCCGAACGTCTGCGCCAATCGGTGGATGCCAAACGCGAAGCCGGTGCCGAGGTAGTCGGTCAGGAGCGCCAGCACGCTGGCTTCGTCGCGCACGAAGCCATCGAGGCTGGCGGAGCGACCGGGCTCACCGGAGAGCACCACCTTAACGCTCGCCCCAACACGCAGGGCCGACAGACTCACCACCGCGCCCGCGATGGCTGGGTACGACACCTGCCGCTGCGGATTGGGCATCGACCCCGAGCAGTCGATTCCGACGTACAGATCGACGGGCTGGCGCTTCGGGTCGGTGCCCTCGGTGGTGCCGTAGCTGCGCTGCACCGTGGTGGCGCCAGGGATGATGTGGGGGCTCTTGATGACGGACTCGAACCAGTCGGCAGCATGAAGCGGGTCGCCGATGTCCCACGGCTCCAGCCCCTCCATCAGCGGGTCGCTGGACTGTGCGAAGATCTGCGTTGGGAACGGGACGAGGTGCGGGAGGGCACGCTCGCGGTAGTACCGGATGGCGGCCTCGGCCTCAGTCACGTCCAGCCCTGACATCCGCAACAGGTCGCCGTATTCGACCGGCCCCCGGTGTTGTTTCTCGCTCTTCTGCCCACCCAGGATTGCCCGTCCGTAGCCCGGCACGGCCTCGCTCGCCGCGGCCTCAACACTCGCCACTTCTTCCGGCGAGATGCCCGAGATGCGCGGATCGAGCGATGGATGAATGGCCCCCGTCAGCTCGTCGGCGTCGATCTCCGTCAGCCCAGCCGGGAAGCCGCCGAGCCCTGCCATCCCGGTGTCATGCCAGAGTGTGAGGCGCTTCGTCACCTCGTCGGTGGCATCGTCCATCAGATAGGGAAGGCAGAGGGCTGCGAAACGGCCCGCTCCCTCAAGCCAGTCGGAGCCGTAGACGCGAACAAGGCGAGCCGACAGCCCGGCATCGGCCTCCAAGCGCGGCGTGCGCTCACCGGTTGTCAGCGTGCCACTTTGAAGGCTCCAGAGAATCTCGTAGGTCCGGAGGTAGAGCGTCCACAACGCGCTGGTGTCCTCCGCCCCTAGCGCTCGGTAGACTCCAGCGATATCAAGCTCGTTCTGACGCTGCAGGCGGTCGTTGATGAGCAGGTCCGTGTAGAGGTTGGCGATCATCGGCGCCAGTGGCTCGAACCCCGGCAGGCCGACCCGAATGCGGGCGAGGCTTCGTGCGTGGCGCCCCAGGTCTCCCGGTGCGAGGACATGATGGCCGATCTCATGCGCGAGGATCTCCGTCGCGAAGTCCTCCAACCCATTGTCCACGATCTGCCGCAGGCTGATGACGACGGCGTGCTCCGTGAGGCGGATCATGGCAAAGCTGCCCGTCAGGCCTTCCTCCTGCTCGTCGGCTTCCGTGAAACACCACGTCGGGCGACGAAGACGTGTGAACGGGCTCCAGCACGCCAGCGCGTCCTCCCACTGGGCGGCCCAGGCGTCTCGCAGGGCGTCGAGGTCGGTCATCCGGCGGACGCGATCAGCGCGATCCGGTGAGAGGCCGGGATCACGACCGCAAGCGTGGTCGCCGTAGAGGCTGCGCTCGGAGCACTCGCCAGCTCGTGAAACATCTGCTGCTGACCGTTCCACCGAATGGTCCCATCGGGCTGAATGGACGGATGGTCGTCAGGCGTTGACTCTGCGTCAAAGTCGCTGATCCGCTCGAACGCGGTTCCAAACACATCGGCGTGCAAGCGGAACCAGCGGTCGCCGTCAGAGGCGATGATTCCGCTGGAGCTGGCGACGAGCGTGGGCGGCGTCAGGAAGGGGCCGTCGAAGCCCCGGAAGCCGCCGCAGACGGTCTGGATCGCCAACTCGCCGCCCGGACGTGTCGGCTCGAACGCCTGCTCCGGCGTCAGCCACGGGTCGGCCTCGAGCTGATCGAGGGCTGTCATTAGCTCAGCAGGCGTATGGGACGTGGCGACGCCGAGGGCTGCCAGCGCGAGCGTTGGGTTGAGCCCCGAGCTGGCGCGGAGGGCGGCGGTGCGAATCCGGACAAACCCTTCGCGCCACGCCAGCACGGAGCCAGCATCGAGGAGCGCGTCGGTCGAGTCCGCTCGCTCGGAAAGGTCGGCGAGGCGTTGCGCCCATCGAAGCGGTTGGGCGCCGGGCGTGTCGGCCAGCGTTCGAAGGGCTTTGAGGAGCGCAGTCGCTAACCGGGATGGTTCTGCATGGAACTGTCGTCGGCAGCCCGCCAGCGCGACGGACCACGCGGCGCCGACCTCGGGCTGGCGTGCGCTCGGGCCGATCCATGCGCGTCCCACACCGTTGAGAACCAGCGGGTAGAGGGTGTCCAGCGTCGAGCTGGCGATGTCCTCCTCTACGAGCGGCGCGACGGTCTCGGCGAGCACGGCCAGCACGTCGGAGCCCTCCAGCGCGTCGTGACGGGCGCGGGCGGCC
>JBCBZH010000135.1:0-11164 GCA_039815415.1 Bacteroidota bacterium | reverse complement strand
TCCGCGCTGGCGGCAATCGGTCGCCCTGCCGTTTCCTCGCGGGCGATGAACAACGCTTCCAGGTTGGCGACGGTCCCGCCACCGGTCAGGTGTCCCAACGAGCTGGCGGGAAAGTCGAACATCGCCGCCAGCGCGGCCACGACCTCCTTCTCCATCTCGGCCGTCGGCGGCCCACCATCCAGCGCGTGGTTGTTCGGGTTGATGCGTGCCGCAGCAGCGTACGCTGCCAGCGCGACCGGATGCGGCGGCTTGAGCATCTGTCCCGCGTAGCGCGGGTGGTGAAACGGGTAGTTGCCCGGCGCCTCTCCTGTTGAGGGAGCTGTCAGGCGTTCCAGGAACTCACTGAGAGCGGCGTCCAAGCGCTCGGCATCGACCGCCAGCGCCGGTGCCGGTGGCATCGGTCCGAAGCGGGACTCCCACGCGTCAAGAGCGTCGTAGGCCCGGCCGATCAGCGCACGGGCATTAGGACGATCCGCCATCAGCTCGCTGCGGTGGCCGTGTGGAGCGGAGTCTCGGGCGTCCGCTTCCGCAGCACGATCACTCCGATGATGCCCGCCGTCATCATGAACAGCGAAATCAACTGCGACTGGGACAGTCCAAACGCCACCTCGCGGTTGACGCGGATGAACTCGACGACGAACCGCTCCAGCCCTGCGAAAACGAGGTAGAGCGAGAACAGCCAACCGCCCTTGAAGGGATGCTTACGGATGGCCCACAGCACGCCCGCCAGAACGGCGCAGATGGCGAACTCGTAGAGCATCGTCGGATACACGCCCGTTGGGTTGGCGATGGCGCACTCGGCATCCCGGACGGTAGCGTTGAAGACCACGGGGTCGATGGGCGTCTGGCCCGGGCCCGAGAGGTTGTTGGGAAACGTCTCGCTCCAGAGAAAGCCCGGAATCCAGGCCGGTTTGTCGGCCATCGTCGAGCACACCCCCCAGTCGCCATCGCCGGAGAGGTAACAGCCGATCCGACCAATTCCATACGCGAGGAGAACACCGGGCGCCGTGGCATCGGCTAGCCGGGGAATGTTGATGCCTTTTACGCGCGCGTAGATCGCCAGCGCGAGGGTGCCGCAGATCAGGCCGCCCAGAAACGTCAGCCCGGAGGTCGAGAACAGATAGGCGCTCGGGTTGAGGATGAACTGATCCCAGAAGTCGATAATGTGAAACAACTTCGACCCGAGGACGCCAAAAACGGCAGCCAGAATCATCATCGTTCCGACCAGCACGGCAGGGCTTGCCTGCACCGTCTTCTCGCGCCCTCGGCTGTCCTTAACCGTCTCCCGGATGGACCCGATGATGCCGCGCGCATACATCCGGTCCAGCTCGAGGCGCGTCATCGCCGTGGCGGCGAGGATGGCAACAGCCACCATCAGGCCGAACGAGTAGAGGGTGATCTCGCTGATCCCGAAGGCCTCGAACGGCAGCGGGATGGTCAGGATGCGCGGGTACATACAGGCGGACGCCGGTTCCGGGGGAACGCTCAACGTACGGCGGGGCGTGCGTTGAGGCCGTGAGTCCTGCGTGACGAACCGCTGAGGGTGCAGGTTGCGCAGGGTCGAGCTGGCGGGGTTGCCAGGTCGGACGCGCTGCTGAGGGTGTCACCCGGTCGTCTCTGCCAGGACGGCCGCCAGCTCGTTCATCGGGACGGCACGCTGGTCGCTGGCCTGGAGATCGCGGACCTGCGCCTCGCCGGCCGCCAGTTCGTCGGCGCCGAGGATGACAGCATAGCGGGCTCCAGATCGGTCGGCTGCTTTCATCTGGGCCTTCATCGAGCGCCCCCCGAGGGCGAAGTCGACCGCCAGCCCGGCGGCCCGGAGCGTCTGCGCCATCCCGAACGATGCCGACTCGGCCGCATCACCGAGGGCAATCATGAACACATCCGACCGCGATTTCTCGGGAAAGGCGTAGGCTTGGTCCAGAAGCGCGATGAACAGCCGCTCGATGCCCGCCGCATACCCGACGGCAGGGACACGTGCCTTGCTCCCTACGGCCTCCGCCAGCCCGTCGTAGCGCCCGCCCGCCCCGAGGGCGCCCTGGGCGCCGAGAGCATCGGACTCCAGCTCGAACACGGTCCGGGTGTAATAGTCGAGCCCGCGCACGAGCAGCGGGTCCTCCACATACGGGATCCCGAGCTCATCCAGCAGCCCCTTGACAGCCTCATGGTGCGCCTTCGCTCCCTCCCCCACGAAGTCCGGGAGCTTCGGCACGTCGGCCAACAGCTCGCGTTCGTGCGGCGCCTTGGTATCGAGGATGCGAAGCGGGTTCGTCTCGAGGCGCTGGCGGCTCGTCTCGGACAGCGAGCTGGCGTGAGGTGAGAAATAGTCCCGCAGAGCATCGCGGTAGGCCGGGCGGTCGGCAGGGTCGCCGATGGTGTTGAGGCGCAGCCGCGTGCCGGTGACGCCGAAGGCATCGTAGACGGCGCGCAGGTTGGCGATCACCTCGGCGTCGGCACGTGGGTCGTCGCTGCCCAGCAGCTCCGTGCCGAACTGATGGAACTGCCGAAAGCGCCCCTTCTGCGGGCGCTCGGCCCGGAAGCACGGCCCGATGTAGTACAGCCGCTGCGCCCCGCCGCGCTGCGCCAGGTTGTGCTGGAGGTAGGACCGCATCACCGGTGCCGTCACTTCAGGCCGAAGCACGTAGGTCTCCTTCGAGCGCTCGACGGTGAACATCTCCTTGCTGACAATGTCTGTAGTCCCCCCCACCCCACGCGCCACTAGATCGAGCGGCTCCATCACTGGCGTGCGGATCTCTTCGAATGCGAACCGCTCCATCACCTCGCGCACCACGCCCTCGACGTGTCGCCAGCTCGAGCTGGCAGGGACCACAGATCCGCCCGAGCTGTGAGTGTCCGGGAGAATGTCGAAGGTGCCTCGGATGGTCTGGAAAGACATGCGGGATGCGGGATGCGGGATGCGGAAGGTGCCCGTAGGATGGACGCAACGCAAGCTCTCCACACAAAGCGCCCGTAAAGACGCCTCGCCGCGGCGTCACCACGCCACCGCCAGTTCGGGGCAGACGCGCCATCGCCCGAACGAGGCCCTTATCGAGCTGGCGGCCTCAGGCCAGCACGGCCTCAGCGGCACGAACGATTGATATCACCTCATCCGGCGAGCTGGCGTCTTCGATGCGGGACCGAACCACAGAATCGCTCAGCACGCGCGAGACGCGCCCCAGAATGTGGAGGTGCGCCACCCGATCGGCCTCCGGACCTACGAGCATCACCACCAGGCGCACCGGGTCTCCATCGATCGCGGCATAGTCGATGGGCGTTAGGAGCGTAGCAAGCACCAGCAGACTCTCCGACGCCGCCGGTGTCCGCGCGTGCGGAAGCGCCAGCCCGTTGCCAACGCCCGTGGACATGCGGCTCTCCCGAGCGAGAACGTCGCTGAGGAGTTGCTCCGAGTCCGTAACGGCTGTGCTGGTTGCAGCCACGGCGGCCATACGTTCCAGCACGGTCTCTTTGGTCTCCTCCGCCAGCCCGACGCAGATACGCTCGGGCACGAGCAGGGACGCGAGGGGACGGTTCGGCATATCGGGCAGTGGACGAGCTGGCGACGAGAACAAGCTAGAGCCCGGACGGGGCTGCTGTACATCCTATCCGTCAACGGTTCGCACGCGCTCAATCACGTGCGCCATTGCGGCATGAACCGGCACTTCAAAATCCATCGCCTCACGGGTCACAGGATGGGTAAATCCGAGCGTGTGCGCGTGAAGCGCCTGGTGAGGCAGCGCCTTGAACAGATTCCCGAAGAACGACTTGCGACTTCCGAGTGGCGTTCCATACACGATGTGATTGCCGCCGTACGTGATGTCGCCAAACACCGGATGGCCGAGGTGGCGCGCATGGACCCGGATCTGGTGTGTGCGCCCCGTCTCCAACCTGAAGCGAACGAGCGAGAGGTACGTGAACGGCTCGACGGTCTCCCAGGTGGTCGCCGCCCACTTGCCGTCGCCTTCTGGCCGGACGGCGATCAACCGGCGGTCGCGAGGATCGCGCCCGAGCCACGTCTCGACGCGGCCCTCGGGAGGATCGGGCACGCCCCACACCAGCGCGAGGTAGCGCCGTCGGATGGTCCGGTTGGCAAACTGCTTGCCGAGGACCGCTGCCGCGTGGTCCGTCTTGGCGACCACCATGAGACCCGTCGTGTCCTTGTCGAGGCGATGCACGAGCCCGGGGCGGATTGTCACGTCGCCCTCGAACTGAGGCCCTGCGGTCGCCACCGCCAGCCCGACGTCATCGTCGTCAGCGTCCTCCACGTCGTCAGCGGTGAGGGTGCCGCCCCCTACATGATGCAGGAGTGCGTTGACGAGCGTCCCGGAGCGATGTCCAAAGGCCGGATGCACCACCATCCCGGCCGGCTTGTTGACCACGATGAGCACATCGTCCTCATAAACGATGTCGAGCGGGATGGCCTCTGGCACCACTTCGATAGGTGGCGCTTTCATCACGCGGCACTCGATGTGGTCGCCGGGCTGAACCGGCATCGAGGACTTCGTGACCACACTCCCGTTGATCGATACGCGGCCTTGCTTGACAGTGCGCTGCACCTTCGAGCGTGTCGCGTTTGGCGTCTTCTCTGTCAGGTACACATCCAGCCGAACCGGCGACTGGCCCGGCGGCACATCGAGTGTAATGAGCATTTCCACCTTGTCCGGCTCGCCCGATGTCGGATGGCTGTACGTCAGCTCGTCGCTCATGCGTGCACCGTCGTCTGGGTGAACTCGGCAACCGCCTCGATGGCGCGCTCCACGTCGGCGGGACGTGTGTGAGCGTGGGGCGCGAAGCGCACCTTCCGGCTCCGCATCGCCACCCAGATGTCTCGCTCGCGCAGATGCGCCTCGAGCCCCTCGGGGTCGTCCACAGAGATCGTGACGATGCCGGACCCATGCGCGGGATCGCTGGACCCGTAGCGCGCCAGTCCGAGGTCCTCGAATGCCGACGCCAGCGCGCTGGCGTGCGTGCGCACTGCGGTCTCGACGACTGTGGACCCCAGCTTGAGAGTGAGCCCCAGCGCTGCATCGAGAGCGAAGATCTGTGCAATCGGCGGCGTGCCCAGGCGGAAGCGCTCTGCGGTGTCATGAAACACCCGGGGCGTGTGCTCCAAGTCGTCCCAATCGACGGGTCCGTTGAGCCAGCCTTGCACGGGCTCGAGCTGGTGAAGCACCCGGTCGGCCACGTAGACGAATCCGCCGCCCTTCATGGCGCCGAGCCACTTGTGCCCGCCGGTCGCCAGCACGTCGATGCCGAGCGCAGGAGCGTCGATCTGGAGGGCCCCGAGGCCCTGAATGCCATCGACGCAGAACAGGAGGCCCCGGTCCTGGCAGAGTTGGCCCAGTGCGGCGAGGTCGGCCGTGAACCCGGACAGAAACTGGACCCAAGAGACGGCGAGCACGCGCGTTTCGGGTCGCAGCGTCGCCTCGACGTCCTCGACCGAGAACGTCCCCTCGCGGTGCGGAATCCGGTCCACGCGCACACCCTTCGACTCGAGAGCAAGCCAGGGAAGCTGATTGGCCGGGAACTCGCAGCCCGGCAGGGCAACCCGGTCGCCGGGCTGCCACGGATAGCCGTGCACCATCAGGTTCAGCCCGGCCGTGGTGTTGGGCATGAACTCGATGTTGGCCGCCTCTGCGCCGATCAGCGTCGCCGCACGATGCAGGGTCCGCTCGAACACTGGAGCGCACGTCTCCCAGTTCTCTGGCAGGCCGCCAGCCCGTTCAGCCAGATAGCCGTCTACGGCCTCGCGCACCCGACGACTCAGCACCCCCGCAGCGGCGTGGTTCAGGTAGCTCATCCCAGGGGCGAGATCGAACTCGGAACGGTAAGCGTCGAGGGTCACGTCGAGTTGGCGAGTGGGAAATGGGCTGAGGATGGGCGCGGGCTACGACAGGCGCACGGATCGCATCACGGCATCGAACTCGGACCGCGCGATCTCGGGTCCTTCACTCGACTCTTCGAACAGCAACCAGATCAGGTTCTCGTTGTGGTACACAAGGGTGGAGGAATCGATGACGACGTGCTCGTAGTGCTCCGGCGCGGTACCGGAGCGTCACGGCAGCGCCACACACCTGAGTGGGGCTCGGAGCATACAGAGGCGAAGAGAACCAGCTTGACCGCGTACAGCACAAGGACAACATCGACTCTGACATCAACCGACTCTCACTCCCGCCCGTTCCATTCCGACCCGCGCGCCTCGCCAGCTCGCTACGCGCGAAAGAACTGCTTGCCCGCGAGCTGGCGAACGAGGCCTCGGAACTCCAGCTGGAGCAGATACACCAGTGCCTGGGATGCATCGACGCTTGCGTCGGCACACACCAGATCGAGCGGGCGCGGCTCGGAGGTCAACGCCTCCAGAAGACGGCGTTCGATGACGGTGAGATCGGCGGGCAGCGAGGGCTCCGCTTGGGTCGATGGAGCGTCATCATCTGATGGCGCCATGCCGAGGTCATCAAGAACGTCGGCTACATCGGTGACCAGCGCTGCATACCCCTGGCGGATGAGTTGGTTGGTGCCCTGGGTGTCGCTGGTGACCGGCGCAGGCACCGCGAAGACCTCCCGGTTCTGTTCCAGAGCCATCGCCGCCGTCAGCATGGCGCCTCCGGTGCCTCTCGCTTCCGCCACGAGCGTTGCCATGCACAGCCCGGCGATGATCCGGTTGCGCCTCGGGAAGTTGGGAGCGTCGGGCGCTGCTCCCAGTGCGAACTCTGACACCACGGCCCCTCGCCCCTCCTCCACAATGCGCCGGACAACATCGGCATGGCGCGAGGGGTAGATCCGGTCCACGCCAGACCCCAGAACGGCGACCGTCCGTCCGCCCGCCTCTAGCGCAGCCCGATGCGCAGCGATGTCGATCCCGTACGCTAGCCCGCTGACGATGGTGACCCCGGCTTTCGCCAGCCCGGCGGCGAACCGCCCCGACACGCGTGTCCCGTAATCGGTCACCTTTCGCGTGCCGACAATGGCAACCGCCAGCTCGTCCTCGAGCGCAAAGGCGCCTCGGACCCAGAGGTACGGCGGCGGATTGTAGATCTGCGCCAGTCGGCGCGGCATCGCATCGTCGTGGAGCATCACCAGACGGGCTCCAACCGCAGCGGCACGCTCGAGCTGACGATCCACCTCGCCCCAATCATCGAAGGCGACAATCGAGCTGGCGGTCTGACGCCCGATGCCTTCGACTGCCGCCAGCGCGTTGGGGCGCGCGCTGAACACGGCCTCCGCAGTCCCCAACCGGGCGAGCAGCGACCGGACGCGCGTGGGTCCGACACCCGGCACGAGCGAGAGCCCGATGAGCGCCCGCCGCTCGGCATCCGTAGCGGGTGCGGTTGGCGGAGTAGAAAACAGATCGGGCATGATCCGAACCTACGGGCGCCGTGCGTACCCTGTATGTGCCCCACCCGCTCGCGATCATGCCGTTCTCTTCCTCGCCTCAGGCCGCCCTCCGCGCATCCTGGGAGACGAACGCCCCGCTCTGGACCGAGGCGGTCCGCGAAGGCCGCATTCCCAGCCGCAAGGCCGCCACTGACGCCGCCATCGTCGAGGCCATCCTGGACGGCCTTCCGATGGGCGGCCGCGTCCTGGATGTTGGCTGTGGAGAGGGCTGGCTGGGCCGGGCGCTTCACCAGCTCGGTGTCCATGTTCACGGCATCGACGGCAGCGCAGCACTCATCCAAGCGGCCCAGGCTCATGGGCACGGCTCGTTCGACCTGATCGACTACGAGCTGGCGGCTGAAGACCCGAGCCGTCTCGGCGGCCCCTACGATGTGGCCGTGTTCAACTTCGCGCTGCTGGACGACGACGCCGTTTCGATCCTTCGCGCTGCACGGTCCTCCCTCGACATTGGCGGACGGGTGCTCATCCAAACCACGCACCCCCTCACCCCGGACGGCCCCTACACCGATGGATGGCGCCGGGAGCTGTTTACGGAGTTGGACGGTGGATTCACGCCTATGCCGTGGTACTTCCGCACCCTCAGCTCGTGGATTCGTGCCATTCGGTCGGCCGGATTGAGCGTGACGGATCTCCGGGAGCCCACGGACATCGGCACCAGCGAACCGCTCTCGCTCTTGTTCACGACGGAGTAGTCCTCGCGCGGCCTGCCCTCAGTCGGCCTCTCGCTCGGTTTCGACGCGAGCCCAGAGGGCTTCCTTGAGCGGTTCCAGGCCCTTGCGAGCGACAGCCGACACCGGCAACACGTTGAGATCCTCGGGAAACGACGTGCGCACTTCGGCCACCCAGGCCTCCGCCAGCTCGGGCCCGACGATGTCCATCTTCGTCAGCGCGACGAGGCGGGGCTTGGTCAGAAGGTGGGGACTGAAGGCTTCCAGCTCGTCAAGGAGTGTTTGGTAGCGCTCTCCGGGCTGTTCGTCATCGGCAGGGATGCAGAACAGAAGCACCGCATTGCGCTCCACGTGCTTGAGGAACTGGATGCCCAGTCCCTTGCCTTCGGAGGCGCCCTCGATCAGCCCCGGGATGTCCGCCATCACGAACGACCGGTAGTCACCGAGGTAGACCATCCCGAGGTTGGGCTCAAGGGTCGTGAAGGGGTAGTCCGCAATCTTGGGCTTGGCGGCGCTCAACGAGCTGACGAGCGTGCTTTTGCCTGCGTTCGGGAAGCCTACCAGCCCGACATCCGCGAGCAGCTTCAGCTCCAGGATCACGTCTCGCTCCTCGCCATCCTCGCCAGGCTGCGCGTATTGCGGCGCCTGGCGGGTCGCGCTTTTGAAATGGGTGTTGCCCAGGCCCCCGCGACCGCCCTGCGCCAGCACGATGCGGTCGCCCGGCTCCACGATCTCCCCGAGGTGCGCCTCGGTCTCTGCGTCCTTGGCGACGGTTCCGAGAGGCACCCGGAGGACGATGTCCGCCCCACTCTTTCCTGAGCTTCCCTGGCCCGCGCCGGGCTGGCCGTGCTCCGCGAAGTGGTGGCGGTTGTAGCGCAGGTCGAGGAGCGTGTAGAGCTGCGGGTCGCCTTCGAGAATCACCGAGCCTCCTGCACCGCCATCGCCCCCGTCCGGGCCGCCCTTCGGCGCGTACTTCTCACGCCGAAAATGCGCACTTCCGGCGCCTCCGCGACCGCTCCGGGCAGTGATGGTGACGTAATCGACGAACTTCATGCGGGGCTCGAGCTGGCGAGCCTGCACGATACCGAGCGGGCAACCTCACGACCGACGAGACTGGATGAGGATCGCTGAACAGGTATCGCCAGCTCGCGGGTCAAGCTGACCGAAGTCGGAATGTCCCCTCGAGCTAGCGGACCTGCCTGCTCTTGGCGACTGCCCACTCGCCATTGCCCCCTAGGGGCGCCACACCAGCCCGAGGCCCAACCGCGCCGTGGCGTACTCATCATCGCCGTTGCCAGCAATGGTGATGTTTCCGACTTCCAATTCCTGGATGGTGCCGCCGGTGACGTCCAGCGCCAGCTCGAGGCCGAGGACCTGAGACAACCGGATCTCGGCTCCGGCTCCTAGAGTGAGCCCGCCACCCCGAACCTCTGGGTCATTGGCAGTGCTGAGTCCGTCCACGTTGTAGCGAGCGGTTGTGCCGTTGAGAGCGACTCTCAGGAAGGGATTGATACCACTCGACGGAAGCAGGTTGAACTGAGCCCCGAGGTCAAACGAGCCAAGCGCGTACGCTTCATCGTTCCGAAAGACGCCATCATCGCCCGGCTCGATGCTCGCCCCCTCTACAGACACGTACCCCGTGACGGTTTTTGTGAACCCGTAGCCGATCCGAAGCCCAAGACCACCACCGCCATCTGCATTGTCGCCGTTGTCCGTGGCTACGCCGACGGAGACGATCCGCGGAGCGACGGTAAAGCCTTCAGTGGGTGCCTGCGCCGTGGCAACTGGTGTGAGGAGGAGAAGCGTGAGGAGAAGAGAGAGTCGCATGAGAATCAGGAGATGAGAGCAAGGGACAGGCAGGACATATCCCCACGCAAGCGCCATGCCTGACCGATCTTCTTCCCTCACGACGCGTCCCCTATGAAGAACGTTACAGTCTACACCGACGGCGCCTGCTCCGGAAACCCAGGCCCCGGTGGATGGGCCGCTGTACTGCAATATGGCGAGCCCCCCATCGAAAAGGTGCTGAGCGGCCACGAAGCCGAGACCACCAACAACCGAATGGAGCTGATGGCGGCCCTCGCCGCCCTCGAGGCCCTCACGGAGCCCTGCCACGTCCGCCTCCACTCGGACAGTGCTTACCTCGTGAACGCCTTCAATGACCGATGGATCGACGGCTGGCAGCGGCGTGGCTGGAAGAAAGCCGACAAGAAGCCCGTTCTGAACCGCGACCTCTGGGAGCGCCTCATCGCTCAGAACCATCGCCACGAGGTCGACTGGATCAAGGTGAAGGGCCACGCAGGCGTCCCGATGAACGAGCGGGTGGACGGGCTGGCGGTGCACGCGCTGAACGTCGGACGCGAGGAACGCCAGCCTGGATCGGGACAGTTTCAGTAGCGTCGGCTCGAGGCCACATGTGAAACGCGCGAACGACGCTGACGCCCTAGCTTGGCGCGTCTCGTCCCTGCGCCCATGACTCCCCTTCGCCGTTCCATCGACCGCCTCTCCGGCTGGGTCGGCGTCCTGACGAGTTGGCTGCTGCTCGGCTCCATCGTCGCTGGGGCACTCGCGGCCATTCTGCGCTACATCGCTCCGGTGCTCGGGATAGCCCCCGCCCTCAACGCACTCGCCGACCTGCAGTGGATGCTGTTCGCCGCCGTGTTTTTGCTCGGAGCCGCGTGGGTGCTTCGCGAGGATGAGCATGTCCGGGTAGACGTGATGTACGGACGGCTCGCTCCGAAGCGCAAAGCGGCCATCGACCTAGCGGGAACGCTGCTCCTGCTCCTCCCCTTCTGCGCGCTGCTGATGTGGACGACCTGGCCTGCCGTGGTGGCCTCCGTCGCCATCCGCGAAGGCGCTCTCGATCCCGGAGGACTGATCCGCTGGCCAGTCAAGCTCCTGGTCCCCGTGTCGATTGTGCTGCTGGCGCTTCAGGGCATCGTGCAGGGCCTCTGTGCCTTCGAGACGCTGCGGGGTGCCTCTGCCAACTCGTCGGCAACTCCCTCTGAGGCGGCCTGATGGAGGTTCTCTCGTATCTCGCCGACTGGCTCGGGCCCATCATGGCCCTCGTCGTGCTGGCGCTCATCTTCTCGGGCTACCCCGTC
>JBCBZH010000287.1:0-5430 GCA_039815415.1 Bacteroidota bacterium | reverse complement strand
CGTCTAGCGTGTAGTGCCAGACGCGCACATCGAGGCCGGAGGCGCGTAGCTCCGCCTCCCGGTCGATGAAGTCGGTTTTGAGGTAGTGGTAGGGGCTGTCCGGGTTGGTGGTGGCGAACATCTGAGCGCCAGGCACGCTCATGCGGTTGATGCCCTCGCGGACGTAGCCCTCTGGGAAGAGCGTGACCTCGTTGTCGAGCTTGCCCGCGAGCGTCATGCCCCGGATGCGCTCTTCTGCGCGGGCGTCGTTGGCACCCTCCAGCTCGATGCGGCGCCCGAACAGGTGTGCCTCCTTCTTGCCGAGGGAGTAGGTAAAGCGCTTGGGGCCGTAGAGCGTCAGGAGCGGACGGAGGACGTTGCGCTCCAGGCTCTTGATGGTCCGGCCCGACATGAGCAGATCCCCCGGCGGGCCGTTGCGCACGAAGGCGGGCCAGCGGTACTGCTCGACGCCGACGGACTTGCCCGAGCGGACGGAGCCGTGTGCAAGGTTGATGCGCCCGTTCGACTGGCGGAACGTGCGGAGCTGCTTCGGGCTCAGGAGGTCTTCAATCGCCGTAGTCATCCTTCCCAGCGAGTTGATCGAACACCTCGTCAATGGTGCCAAACCCGTCCCTGCGGTCTGCGTCGGTGCGGATCTTGGCCTCAATGGCTCGCAGTTTCGCGTTGGTGATGCTGGTAAGGGCATTGTGGACACCGCCGATGGGGTCCAAGCCACCGAGGCCCTTTTGGAGAAGCCAACGGAGAACGCGATGCTCCCTGACGGAGAGAGCGCGGAGGGTGTCGTCGAGCGCCTCGGTGGGCTCGGTCGGGCTGGCGTCGTAGATGGCCCAGTCCTCTGGGCTGAACGACTCTTCCAAGACGGCTGCGTAGCCACCGTGGGTGCGGGCGTTCTGGTTTCCCTTGGGTGCGCCTCCGCCTGCACCATGCACAGTGCACACAGTAGAGCCAGCCACAGCGCGGCGGCGGCACTGCTTTCCGGTACTCTTGGCCTTAGCGGAACACTGAGCCACAGGCTTACCATGGGGTTGTTTTTCAGAACCGCTCGTGGCGGTCGTTGGCGAGGGGTGCCGATCCGAGATCGTTCATCACGAGAACCGTTCGGTCTTGACTTCGGTGAGCGAGCCCGAGAACGTCGCCACCACCTCCACCTCGTGCGTGCCGTTGCGTGTCGGCGTGTAGTAGCCCGTGTAGATGCCGCTCGATTCCGAGAGGGTGACGGTTTCGGCGTCAACGTTCGGGGGCGTCACCGTGCAGACGACGGAGACGGGTGCAGCGGCGTTGCCTTCGGCGTCGAGCGGCGTGTACGTGATCTTCTGGGAGGTGAAGGCCATGACGGGTACCTAGCGGGGAGTCCTAGCGAGTGATGGGGGCCGCGATGAGTGTGGATGTGTGGGCGGATCGCACCGCGATCCGGGAGGCGTGTGCGGGTGCTGTGGTGAGGCGTGAATCGTTCGTCGCCGTTACTGTGAAACCGGACGTGAGGGCCTTGGTCGCCGTGAGTGTTGAGCGGTATACGGGCTGGCTCATAAGCGTGGAGGCAAAGGCCGGTCGGACAGCGAGCGTAGATGAGACAGCGAGTAGCGAGACGCCTTCTGCGGAGACCGTGGCCTGCACGGTGAGCGAGCGGGAGGCATTGCCTGCGCCGTCCGTGGCGATGGCGACGTAGCTGTAGGTGCCCAGGTCCAGGTTGTTGTCGGTCCACGTGATGCTCTCGCCGGGGGTGCTGGCGGAGACATCAATGGTGTGAACGACGGTGCCGTCACGCTCGATGGCGAGCGTTGTGGTGCCGGTGCCTGTGTCGGCAGGCACCACCAGTTCGAGGCGTACGTCGTTTCGGAGTCCCATCGCTACGGGGTGAAGTCGCCCACGGTGAGCGTGGCAATGGATGGAGCACCGGGGGCGGTCGTGTCAATGGTGACGGAGACCGAGGGGCCGAAGGCCGACAGGTTGGGCACGCTGTCCTCCTGAGCGGCGCGGTAGTACCACGTGCCATCCGCGAGCCCGTTGTCGGAAGGGCCGAGGTCTACGTAGTCGGCGGCGTTGCCGGTGTTGACGACGGACGTACCGATCTCTGTCCACGCGGTGTCGTCGGGCGAGCGGTAGACGCGCACCAGGGCGGACTCGGAATCAATGGTGCCTTGGTTGAAGGCGATGGTGACATTCTTAGCCATGCTGGGTCGTCCGCTAGGCGGGAGTGAAGGTGCCTACCGTGAGGGTGGCGATCTCGGGTGGGTCGGGGTTGTAGCCTCCGAGACTGTACTCAGGCGAGAGGCTGTACTGTGGGGCGAGGTCGTACATCAGGCCATCCTCTCCAGCGTCAGGTAGCACTCCTGCGTGACCATGTACATATTGGTCGCGCCCTCGCGCTGGACGTAGACCGAGACCTCATCGTCGGCAGCGAGGACGAGCAGGGTGGACAGCCCGCCCGATCCCATGTTGTGGGCCGAGGCGTCACGGACGTAGAAGCTGGCGGCGGTGCCCATCTGCTGGGTGCCGTTGATGGCGAGCGAGGCGACGAGGTTGCCGCGTGCGGTGGTGCTCCACGTGGTGATGTGGAACGTGGCGCGGTAGGTGCCCGCCGAGGCGACAACGATGCGGTTGCCGGAGCGGGTGTAGCCCGTGGGCATCACGTGGGACTCGTCAAGTTGCAGCTCTGTGGCGGAGGTGGGGGCGATGTTTTGGAGCCCCGAGGTGGTGGCGGTGGTGGAGCTTCGGGCGGTCTCGCGGGGGACACCAGACGCGTTGCGAATGGTGGCGTAGCTGTAGAGGTTGGCGCGGTCCCAGATCTCCTTGAGCGTCTCATCGAGCTGGGTCGCCGTGGTCGGGTCGCTCTCGGTCCAGCCGGCAGGGGGAGAGGCGAATGGGGTATACTTCGCCATTACTGACCACCGTTTGCGCCGATACCGGCGCTAAGGATGCGGGTGGCCTCCTGGGCGCGGCTCTGGCAGCCGAGGAAGGCCGTGGCGAGGGTGTCGCGCTCCGCTTGGCACGAGGCGAGGGCCGAGCGCAAGAGGTCGTTGGCGGCCTGGGCTGTCGCCAGGTCGTTCTCAAGAATGGCGATCCGTGCTTCCAGCGGAGCGGTCTCGGATGTGCAGTCGCAGACAGGCGGGGCCACGGGATCGGAGAGATAGCGGAGTCCGGTGATGGTGGTTTGTCCGGCGCGGGAGTCGGGGGTGACGACGTTGAAGGCTGTCGAGTCGGGGACCGAGAGGCGAATGTCACTGAGAGTGACGGGGCCTTCACGGCGGAGGGTGATGAGGCGGCTGGACTCGGTGGTGACCGTGGCGTCTTGAATCGTCAGTACGTGGTCTCCGATGGAGGTCCAGCCCTCGTAGTTGGGGTCGTCCCAGGGCGGGACGTAGGGGGTGCCGGGGACGTAGCCGGGTCGGTCGTACGGGTTGGCGTAGGCCAAGAACGGCGCGTAGGACGATCCATCGTCCGTGCCCGTCATGTCGGCGTAGAGCCCCTCGATGGAGACGGAGCCTTGGCCCTGCCGGATGTCCAGGATGTCGTTGCCGGTGCGCCCGGAGGGGTTGGGCGCCAGCTCGTGGATCACGAGGTTGCGGTAGGTGCTGGGCTCGTTGTCCTGTCCTCCTCTGCCCTGCCCCGCGAGAATGCCGTGCGTCCAGGCGTAGCCGGAGAGCGTGAGGTGGTCCCATGTGCCCTCGGCGGCGTAGAGCAGATGGTTGTAAAGGGCGTTTCGGAGCAGGATGGTGGAGCCTGAGAAGATGGCGTTCTGATCTCCGAGGATGGCAGTCGCTGCCCAGTCGGTAGCGTAGATGCCAGAGAGGGTGACGGTGCGGCCTTCGGGTACGGCGAGGCCTCCGTGTCTGCCGAAGGCGAGGGCGGTGTGACACGGGGCGTTGCGGAGGCAGGACTCCGCGAGGGCGCGGTCTACGGCTTCGAGGCCTTCGGCGGTGGCGTTGCCGTCAAAAGCGAGGTTGCGGACGGTGGCGGTCTTGGCGCCGGAGGCGAGGAAGGTGGTGGTGCGTTCTTGGTTGAGCACACGGCGGACGCGCTCGATCTCCGTGAGCGTGCTGTCGGGCTTGGCGAAGGCAAAGGCGGCGCCGTCCAAAACGCGGAGGGTTGTGCGTGTCTCGGCGGGGATGGCGGGCTGGTAGGTGGTGCCGTAGGGGCCGGTGCGGCTTGTGAGGATGGCACCACCGGCCCCCGACAACTCGGCCCCATCGGGCAGCAGCAGGGGTCCGGCAATGCCGTAGAGTCCTTCCCCAAGGACTACATCGGGGCGCAGGCGGAGGCACCAATTCAGGGACGGGGTGGCCTCGATGGTGGGGTCTGCAGGTGGTGTGCAGAGGTCTTCAAGGCTCCGTCCTGTTGGATTGACGGTGGCGCTCCAGGTGGCGCGGCGGCCGAGGTTGTTCTCCAGCGCGCGGACGGGGAGCGCTTGGGCTTGGGGACCGTCTGCGGTCCCGTCTCCGAACGTGAGGCGCGGGCCTCGGTCGAAGCGGTCGAACCAGGCTACGCCATGCAGGCGCATCCCCGAAAAGGTGATTGGGGGGCTGCCGTCTTCGGGGGTGACGGTGATCTGAACGTCGGCGGGGTGCTTGGCTCTGGCATATTGAGAGCCACGGTCTGAATGAAAGACGAGTCCATTGGAGGCTGGTATACGGTGCCCTAATGCAGCTTCTAAGGCCGTAGAAACCAACTCTGTCCGCATGTGCTCAGCCATAGACCAGCCCACAACTCTTCGTGAGAACAGATCAATAATGACGGCCAAGTATAACCAGCCTTCTGCTGTTGCGATGTAAGTCAGATCAGCAACCCAAGCTCGGTCCGGTTCAGTGGTCGTAAAGTCCCGATTGAGAAGATTCTCAGCGACCGGAAAGGCATGAGAAGAATCGGTTGTTACTTTGAACTTGCGCTTTCGACGCGCGCGAATCCCGAGCTTTGCCATTAAACGCATCACGCGTTGACGACCGACTCGAAAACCTTTAGCAATCAAGGAAGCATGGATTCTCGGCGAACCATAGGTTTGACGACTCTCTTGGTGAATCTGCTGAATCTGGTGAGACAAGATTTCATTCTCCTGCTGTCTTGGGGAGTTTTTGCGATTGATCCAGGCATAGTAGGCACTCCTAGAAAGTTGAAACACCTTACACATCAAAGTAATGGGATAGTTGACCTTCTCTGCATCCATTAGTTCATAGGGTTTCCAGTCTCTCTGGCAAAGAAGGTCGATACCTTTTTTAGGAAGTCTCGTTCCATTTCAACGCGTTTGAGGTCTCGACGTAAGGCCACCAGCTCTTTGCGCTCAGCAGAGGTGAGCGGTCCGTTTTGAGACCCCTGGCGATCTATCCTCGATTGTCTAATCCAGGTATGAATCGTACTCACACCGATTCCGAGTTCTTTGGCAACTTGGTTGATAGGCTTGTCAGATTGCTCAACAATACGGAGTGCTTCAGCTTTCTG
>JBCBZH010000203.1:0-8049 GCA_039815415.1 Bacteroidota bacterium | reverse complement strand
CCAACGTGCTGGCAACTGGCGGTGGCTATGCCATTCCTCCAGAAGACCCGTCTGCACTCACGGACAAGCTCCGCGTGCTGCTTTCGGACTCCGACCTGAGAAACCGCATGAGCAGCGAGGCGCTGCACCGAGCACAGGAGTATGGGGCATCACGCGTCATCGACACCTACGAACGCATCCTTGCTGGCGAGACTCTCAACCCTCAGCCCGAGCGACCTTCCCCCCCTCCCTCAAGGCGTTCATCATCCAAACCTACGCCGCCGCGGCCCGGGTCTCGCGAGCGCGCTCGAACATTCCGCGCCGATGGACCACCTGCCTAGCGAAGGTCGTACGTCCGTACAGGCTTGAGCCTGGAACGGCTCTGTTCCAAAGCTGTCATTTCTTGTCGCCAGCCCGCTGGCACCTGATTCGCGGCCTCCCACCACCACTGGATGCTCCAAGCCCTGCGTACCCGCGTCCGAACACGCCTCGCCCAGTGGGCTCACCGGCGAGCCCTGAAGAACCCACGCTTTGGTGGGCTCTACTTCCTGCTCGATGGATCGTTCGACCGAGAGTTCAGCTCCGTTCTACACGGTCGTTCAGCGCATGCCTCAACGGCTGAAAGCCCGACCTCGCCAGCCCGAACGGACGCTGATGCCTTCACTCTCAGGCGCAACACACACCGGATCGAGAAGGGCTTGCTAATGCGCCCCCGGCGACCCGTCTTTGCTCTCGAGTACATCGAAGAGACGGTTGCCGCGTTTGCCACAATCCTGCCTCTGGAGACGTCAGACCCGGATCTGATCCTCTGGGCTGTGGATGTACTCGATGAGTATTTCAGGGTGGTTGATGCCGTCTCTCCGGTCGATGCTGCCCACGAAACGTACAGGACCGCACGCGCCACCTTCGTCCGACCTGACGACCCAACGAGGCGCATTCCCTACCACCGCGAAACCGCGCCTCTGTCGATCGACATTGACGAGCTGGCGGCACTCGCACACCGGCGCCGAAGCGTACGGTGGTTCACAGACCAGGCTGTTCCAAGAGACGCTATCGACCGCGCACTCGAGGTGGCTTTGCAGTCTCCCAGCGCATGCAATCGCCAACCCTATGTCTTCCACATCTTCGATGACCCGGAGCTGGTCCAAGCGGTGGGTGTGATTCCGATGGGCACGAAGGGCTACGCTCAGAACATCCCTGCCATTGCCGTTCTCGTCGGTCGCCAGCGCGCGTACTTCAACGAGCGTGACCGCCATCTCATTTACATCGACGGGGCTCTCGCCGCCATGTCCTTCATGTATGGGCTGGAAGTCCAGGGCATCGCCTCGTGCCCCATCAACTGGCCGGACATTGCAAACCGGGAAACGAGAATGGCACGCCTACTCGGGCTGGCGACTGATGAGCGGCCCGTGATGCTCATCGCCTTCGGATATCCGGACCCCGAGGGAACGGTCGCCTTCTCCCAAAAGAAGCCACTGTCCAAGGCTCGCACCTACAACGTGGCCCCCGGGGCTTCCTAGAACGCTTTCCCCCCATCATGCGCATTCTCGTTCTTGGAAGCAACGCGGTCAACAAAGGGGCCGAGGCCATGCTCTATACGGTCCTCGCGGAGTTGGGAGACCGCATCCCCGGTGCCTCATTTTGCATCGGGGACTGGCGGGCACGTCAATGGCACCCTGAGGGACTCGTAGCTCTCGGCATGCCGTATGCGCCTGTTGAGCCCCAAGGCCGAATCACCACGTTTGCGAACCTGGCTCTCCGCATGGCGCGGGCACCGGAAGGCCCAACCTATTGGCTCCGCCGTAGAGACCGGTTGGCGTACGCAGAGGCCCTCGCCAACGCCGTGGATGGGGCTGTAGATGTGAGTGGGTTTCTGTTCTCCGACCAGCGAGGCACTGCAGGCGACCCTCTCCTTCCGGTCGTGGACACGTTTGCGCGCAGAGGAAAGCCGTTCGTCTTCCTGCCTCAGGCTTGGGGGCCCTTCGAAGACCCCCGCGTCCACGCGCTGGCGAAACGAGCGATTTCATCGGCTACGCTCACCTTTGCACGCGATGACATCTCTCGGGACTACATCCGCCAGCTCGATGCCGACGGACTGGTCGAGCAAGCTTCGGATATCGCATTCCTGTTTCGTGCATCCCCGGATGGGCGCCAGCTCGTTGCTCGCCTCGGGCTAGACCCCGGTCGCCCCATCGTCGCCATCGCTCCCAACATGCGCGTGTATGAGCGAACCGGCGGCGAAGGCTCTGACAACCTGTACGGCCAGGCGCTGACTCAGATTGGTCGCTCGTTCCTGGACCAATCTGTTCAGATTCTTCTGGTTCCGCACGAGATCCTCCCTGCCAGCGAGACACGGCACGACGACCGCTATCTCTGCCAACTCATCGCAGACACACTCGGGGCCGAAGACGTTGGTGCCGTGACTGAGGACTGCTCTGCTGCGGACCTCAAGGCCATGATTGGAGTCTGCGAGCTGATGATTGGCTCCCGGTTTCACGCCCTCATTGCGGCTCTCTCGAGTGGGGTGCCCTCAGTCGCTGTAGGATGGGCGCACAAGTACCCAGAGCTGCTCGCCGAGTTTGGCCTCGAGACGTACGTGCTTGATCACTCCAACCTCACGCCTGATGATCTTCAACGTCTGGTGACCGAGGCGTGGCAGGATCGGTCTGCACTACGGAGCCGCCTTTTGGAAGCCCTCCCACACGTGAAAGCCCGATCTGCGCAGGCCTTCGATGCAACACGAGACGCCCTGTGCTCCGCATAAGCAGACGTAGCCCCTGAGACTTCGCCAGCTCGTTGATGTCCCCGGTCCCTCTCATCGTCGTCGTTCCCACCCACGGTCGGCCGACGCTTCTGCGCCGGACGCTCGAGTCGGTGGCCCGATGTGATGCTCCGGCCTCGTATATCGGCTGCATCGTGGTGGAGAATGGGACCGAGGCGGGCGCTGAAGCCCTTGTTGAGGCTCTATCGCCAGACTACCCCGAGGCCTTCTTCCGGTATCTATACCACCCCAGAGCCAACAAGAGCGACGCGCTCAATGCAGCCCTCAAGCACGTCGCAGACGGGACGCTCTGCGTGTTCTTGGACGACGATGTGCGCTTCGACTCCTCGCTCCTTCAGTGCTACCACGATGCCGTAGCTCGAGCTGGCGCCGCGGCGTACTTCGGGGGTCCCGTGTCCTGCGATTACGAAGCTCCCCCTCCCTCCTGGCTCATTCCATCGCTCCCCCACTCCGCTCGCGGGTACGAGTTGGATGACCGAGGAACGATGACGGACGAGTACCTCGGATTCAACTGGGCGGCCTTCTCCCATGACATCCGGGGCGCAGGTGGATTCAACCCGGACGTAGGACCCGGATCGCCCACGGGGGCTCGAGGCCAGGAAACCGACATGCAGAGGCGTCTCCGCGTCCGGGATGTGAACCCCGCAGACGTGGCTTGTGCCCGCGTCTGGCACTACGTCCCCCGCAATCGATCCACCGTTACGTGGTTTCTCGGACGGCGGGTCGATATGGGCCGAACGCGCGGCCTTATGGAGGCCGACCACCTTACGGGACGTACCGTTGCGACCAGCCTATTCCGATCCTCCTTGAGCTTTGTCAAGCAGGCACTGCGACTCAACAAACAGGGAATGGTGGCGGCCGCAAGCGGTGCTGCCTACAACTGGGGGACCGCGTTGAGCCTTCTGAAGAGGGACACGTAAGCTTCATCCCCGTGTTTGGCCCATCTCTTGGTAGGCTCCATTTCCCACCGTGTCCTCTCTCCCCTCGGCTCTGCCAGACTCGTGCCTGAGCGCCACAGAAACCCAATGGCCGCCAGCTCGCGGGGCGTAACGAGGGCCCGTTTGTTCACCTTCACCCGGAAAATCGAACGGCGACGGCACACCTTGTACCTCCGCTCTCATTCCGTACGACCGCACCGACGTTCATCATGGCAGGTCTCTTCGCCGTCTTCGGTCCTCCTCAGCTCGAGCGCGTCACCGCTGCCGCGAATCGACTTCAGTTTTCTGCCGATGAGACCCGGGTGACGGTCGCGCTGGAAGGCTTATCCTTCGCTTGGACCTCGTTCGACGATCCAGCGCTGTTCGGCCCAGCCTACGATCCGTCAACAGGCGTTCGGATTGCCACATCGGGGCGTGTCTCGTGGGAGGACTCCGATTGGGACCGTGCCGAGAGCCTCACGCACTTTGAAGGCGGGCTGAGCTGCCGCCTGCTGCTCGATGCCTACCTCAAGCACGGCCCCGAAGCGCTCGACTGCCCCGATGGCCCAGCGTGCATTCTCGCCTGGGATCCACGAACTCAGGACATCCACCTGACCACCGACCCCCTGGGCTACAACCCAGTGTTTGTCTACAAGCCCCACGATGCAAGCGCCTGTGTGATCTGCACCCACCCCGACGCGCTGGCGGACGACCCCGAGGTCACCACCACACCAGACCTCGTGTCCTATGCGGAGTTTCTCTCAAAGTGGCAGACAACGGCTCCTACCACGTACTACTCCGAGATCCAGCACGCCGGGCCCGGCCATCACTGGACATGGAACGTCGCAGGGAATACGGCACAAGACTGGGTGGCATGGGAGCCATTCCAGGACGACTTCTACCCGAGCCTTGAGGAAGGCGCCGAGGCACTAGCCGAAGCCTTGGTCGGCGCCATTCGCCGACGCACTCTCGGCCGCCTGGGAAGAACTGCGGTCTACACGAGCGGGGGCATGGACTCGCGGGCGATCCTGTTTGGAGCTGCCTCAGATGCCCAGCTCGTAGGCGTGAACATGTACGAGCACTTCAATCATGAAGCCGGCATCGCTAAGCAGATTTGCGAGGCCTCGGGTACCCGGTACATCGGCTTTGCTCGGGATTACGACTACTACCCGCGCTGGATTGCAGAAGGCTCCCGGTGGTCAGGCGGCATGTGGTCGGCAGAGGACAATCACTTTATCGGAACGTGGGAGACCATCCGCTCGCTTGGCGCCACAACCGTGACGACCGGCTGCACAGCTGACCGCGTGTTCAAAGGATGGACGATGGAGCGACGGTTCAAAACGTTGTTTGGCCGCAACCTCCCCCTCCATGAACTCCGCTCCACGCGGGTCAACGACTACAGACCCAACCGAGCGTCTCCGCTGCCACCAGCCCTTGCCGATGCCGTTACGGAGCGATACCTCGAGCGGTTTGAAGGACTCCCGACCACATTCGCGGAGGACCGCGACTGGTTGCTCGTCGAAGACCGACGGGTGCGCCCCAACGCCTATGGTGCCTCGGTCTCCGGCCCCATCATGTACCGCATCTTCCCATACGACACGTTCCTGGCTGACCGGGCTGTGGCCGAAGCCTATTCGCGCACGAGAGCCGAGTGGAAAGTCAATTCTGATCTCTGGGGCCGTGCCGTGGCCCGTGTGGCTGGCCCAAGCCGCGATATCCCGCTAGCTCATGCGGGCTGGCGAACGGACTCCCCAACAGCCGTCAAGGTGGCCCTATTTGCTAAAGGCTGGGTTCAGCGCCGCCTTCCGGCCGCCCGCAAGCGCGCAGCGGCTAAGCCCAACGGCCCCGCTACCGATGGCTCCTGGCCTCGCATCTCGTGGTACCTCCAGAACAGCCCATCTCTTCGGGCCTTGTTCGAACGTGCAACGCCTGAGGACCGCGATCTGCTCCGTACCGTGTCGCCCCGCGACCCCTGGGCAAATCCTCCGTGGAACGGCGGATGGTCTGCCAACGAAGCGTTTCGCGTTGCCACCCTACTGGCCCGCTTCCAAAACCGGCGTCAGGATGCAGCCTCCTCGGTTGAGGGCCCCGCTGGGGGATCGAGCCTGTCACCGCACCCGGAGGCGTCGGAGATGTACGCGCATGATCACGTGGATGCCGCCCACTCAACACCGGCACCTGTGGCCTCATGACCTCACCTCTGGTCTCTGTTCTGGTGACCGCGTACAACGCCGAGCCGTGGATTGCCGATACGCTCGCGTCGGTCAGAGCCCAGTCATATGCCAACCTCGAGCTGGTGGTGGTGGACGATGGGTCCACAGACCGCACCCTCGAAATCGCCAGCTCGTTTGAGCACCCGCGTTGCACGGTGATCGCACAAGAGAACCAGGGAGCCTGTGCGGCCCGAAACCGAGCGTTGAGCGAAGCCTCAGGTGACTTCATCCAGTACCTGGATGCGGACGATCTTCTGGCCCCAGAGAAGATCGAGATCCAGGTCCAGCGCCTTCTTCAGGAGCCTAATGGCACGGTGGCCTCTGGTCCCTGGGTGCGGTTTTACGACGCTAGTCCGCCTCCAGACCGCCCTGCTCCCAACCGGGACTGGCACGACTACACACCCGCGTCGGACTGGCTCCTCGACTCCTGGGCCCAGAACGGCATGTTTGCCTCGTTCGCGTGGCTCACGCCGAGGTCTGTCATTGAGGCTGCGGGTCCCTGGAACGAACGCATCAAGCGAAATCAGGACGGCGAGTTCTTCGCTCGTGTGCTCTTGAATGCCCACAGCATTGCTTTTTGTGGCGGTGCGTGGGGCTTCTACCGGAGCGGCATAGCGGGAAGTGTAAGCGCACGCCGAGGAGCCTCCCTCGCCACGTCCTTGTTCGACACCACGGAGCTGTGCGTTCAGCACCTCGGAGCACTGGGAGACACCCCAGATGTCCGCGCTGCCCAGGCCGCCTGCTGGGAGCAATTCATGTTCGAGGCATATCCACTGAGCCGCTCGCTCGCCAGAGAGGCTGAAGCCCGAGCGAATGCACTGGGAGGCGGGGGCCGCCAGCCCGACGGAGGACGCCTGTTCCGGCTTCTCCGGGACACGATCGGCTGGAAAGCCGCGGTCCGGTTCCAGTCCGTGTGGTACCGCGTCCGCTACAACCAAGGGTAGAATGGCTCGCATCAGCATCGTCACCGGCGCCCATCTCTGCCGCAACCCGCGGGTGGTCAAAGAAGCCACTGCGCTTGCGGAGGCTGGGCATGACGTGACGGTTCTGGGACCGGCTACCGATGAGACCCTCACCCAAACCGACGCCGCTCTCACAGATAGAGCCCGTTGGTCTCACCGCTACGTGGTCGACATTCGCCCGCAGGCAGGCCTGAGCGGCACCGTCCACCGCGTGCGACGCCGTCTTGCCGTTGAGGCGAAGAGGCAGCTGAACAGAGATCTCGCCAGCTCGATTGGCTACGGCATGGGAACTCTGCTGACTGCAGCCCGGAACGAGAACGCAGACCTCACCATTGGGCATCAGGAAGTGGGCACCTGGGTGTGCGCCCAACTCGCGAACGAGGGCTTTAAGATTGGAGTGGACGTCGAGGACTGGTACTCCAGGCACCCTCACCCCTCAGAGTACCGGCACCATCCCATTGCGCTGCTGGAAACCGTGGAGCGGCAGGCGCTTCGGCACGCGGCATACGCCGTCACCACGTCCCACGCGCTGGCGAACGGGCTGGCGGAAGCCTACGGTGTGCCACCCCTAGATGTGGTCTACAACGCCTTCCCGTGGGCAGAGCGCGCCTCTCTCGGCGATACGCCCCGAGACCGACCGGACCAGTCGCTCCGCTCTCTGCACTGGGTTTCACAAACCATCGGCCCCAACCGCGGGCTCGACGACCTGTTCGACGCGCTCCGGCAGGTCCGTACGCCGGTCCAAGTTCACCTCCGAGGACACTTGCCTGCCGCGCACGAACCCTGGCTGCACAGCGTGTTCCCATCTGAATCTCACCGGCTCCACGTCCACGACTTGATCCCTCCTGGCGAGCTTCTTGCTCGCATTGCCGAACACGACATCGGGATTGCGCTGGAGATCTCAGAGATCCAGAGCCGCGACCTGACCGTCACGAACAAGATCCTTCACTATCTCCTGGGTGGGCTGGCCGTTATCGCATCGCGCACCTCAGGACAGGCCGAGATTGCCTCACACGCTCCAGACGCTGTCACGCTCGTCGATCACGGAGATGTCTCTGCTCTTGCAAGCGCGATTGATGCCTGGGCAACCGATGAATCCGCCTTGACAAGGGCCCAGTCTGCCGCCCTTGACGCTGCCCGACGTACGTTCTCCTGGGAGAAGCAAGCTCCGGTCGTTGTGTCGGCGGCCGCTCGTG
>JBCBZH010000060.1:0-17764 GCA_039815415.1 Bacteroidota bacterium | reverse complement strand
GCGGCCCGCAGCCGCATCGAGGACGCCGACTTCGCCAAGGAGCAGATGGAGATCGTGAAGCTGCAGATCCTGCAGCAGACCGGCTCGGCGATGTTCGCCCAGGCCAACGCCGCGCCCCAGTCCGTCCTCTCCTTCTTCTAGAGTCGTCGACGCCGGGGCTTCCCACCCCGGCAGGGTTTCGCGCCTCCCGGCCGGCCCCACCCCGCCTGAGCCCGCTAGCCCTCGTGCTGGCGGGCTCGGTTGGGTTCAACACGATGCCGACGGCCTCGTCGCCAGCTCGATCCGATCCCTGCTGAACGGACATGCCCGACTGGCAACGAGCTGGCGACCGCTCGGTCGAAGCTGTCTTCTGATCGACGAGCAAGCGGGAATCCTTTCGTTCCCATCGATGGGACTGTCGCCTAAAGCCTTAGCAGGCGCCTTCAGAGCCATAAAGCAACAGGGCTGCGAATCGATAAGCGGCCTGAGGCCAGATCTCCCGGCCTCACTTCTTCTCGATGTCGCATCCAACGCCTCCAACCCCGCGGCCAGCCTCGTCCACTGAGGCCCCAAGCCAGCCCGACGTGCGTGCTCCCCTCAGAGACCGCATCGAGGAAGCGGATGTCGTTGGGGAGCTGAGGAAGGCTGTCCGACGCCAGATCCGGCAGCAGGCCAGCGCCGCCCTCTATGCCCAGGCCAACTCGTCCCTGAAGTCGGTCCTTTCGTTTTTCTAGGCTGCCCTCTCGCCAGCTCACCTGACCTGTCAGCCCGGCGCGCTGGCGGGTCAGGTTTTTTTCTGCCCGAGGGTTTAAGACGCCTCGCCCACATCGATAAGCGCCAAGACCGCCTTTCCCTGTTCAGATTCTCACTCCCATGCCTCCCGCTTCTGCCCTCCGCGCGTACCAGCACCAGGCCATCCATTCCGCCTCTCCTGCCGAGCTGATCGACAAGCTCTATGGCATCGGGCTGACGGCTGCCCAGAACGACGACACCGCTCGCACGCGGCGTGTGCTCGTCGAGCTCGTGGCGGCCGTGGACACCGAGCGCGGCGGCGACCTCGCCGAAGGCCTGATCGCCCTCTACGACTTTGCCCTGCGCGCCACCTCGGATGGCGATCTCAAGACCGTAGCCGAGTTGCTCTCTGACCTCCGTGAGACGTGGCGCGAGGCCACACTCGGCCAGCCTGCTCAGGCCTAGGCGCCCGCCGCGTCATCCCGGCTCACCATGAACACGCTCACGTCCATTGTCAACTCCGGCTCGCTCTACGAGCAGCTCATCACCCAGGTGATTGCCGTGGAGTCTCAGCCCAAGCTGAAACTCCGCACCGAGCAGACGGACCAGACGGTCTACAAGGGCGTCCTGAGCGACTTCAGCAGCCGGGTCTCGTCGCTGAACTCGCTTCTGGAGAAGCTCCAGGACCCATTCCGGTCTCCGTTCTCCGCCCGAGCTGCAAACGTCCCAGAAGACGTTGGATTCTCGGCCTTGGCGGCTGAGAACGCCAAGCCTGGCGAGCATGAGATTCAGGTCCGCCAGCTCGCCCGTGCTGATGCACGGTTCTCGAAGCAAATCACGGCCGCCGACAACACCCTCCTCGACGTCTTTGTCGATCCAGGGGATCCGGGGGACCCCACGGCGGATCCGCCCATCCTGCCCACCTTCAGCTCCATCGGCGAGCGCTCGTTCACGCTCAACATCGCCCAGCCCGAGGGTGACCCGGTCGAGATCGACGTCAGCTACACCCCGGAGGACACGGCCACCAACGACGACATTCTGAGGGGCGTTGCCGACGCCATCACAGCTGCTATGGATGCCGCTCGCGCGGACGGGCTGCTGGCTGAGGGCACCGGCGCCAGCGCGTCAGTGGTTCGCGAAACCTCCGACTCCTCGCGCTTGTCTCTCCGCAGCCTCGCCACGGGCTACGGCAACCGCATCTCGTTCTCGGATACGGATGGGCTGCTGGCCGAGCTGGAGCTGGACGTGACCTCCGTGCGCTCCGGCTCCGGCGGGGGCGCCATCTACGCGGTCGGCTCCGGCCCCGAAGACTCCGATCTCAGTGCGGCGTTCACCCTCGACGGCCTCGACATCTACCGCGACACGAATACGATTGAGGATGCCCTGGATGGCATCACGTTCACGCTCGATTCGGTGATGGACGAGCCCGAGCTGCTCACCATCGGGGCCGACACCAAGGGCATGCGCGCCGAGGTGGACGCGTTCATCGAGACATACAACGAGCTGATGTCGTTCATCGGCACCCGCTCTACCGTCAACGCGGAGACGGGCGAGCGTGGCGCCTTCGCGAGCGACACGGCCCTCCGAGGCCTCCGCTTTGGCCTCCGAAACGACCTCTCCCGAGAGATCGCTGACAACAGCACGTTCAGCCGCCTCGCCGATCTGGGCATCGAGACCGAGCGCGACGGCACCCTCAAGCTGACCGATGTCAGCCAGCTCGACGCCGCGCTGGCGGCCACCCCGGATGCGGTCGGGGCGCTCTTCTCGAGCGAGGACGGTCTGGGCGCTCGCCTCACGGCTCGCTTCGACGCCCTGCTGGGCTCGGACGGCACCATCGAGCAACGCAAGAAGACCGCTGACGCCCGCATCGACCAGATCGAGGCCCAGATCGAGCGTTGGGACACGCGCCTCGCACGCCGCGAGCAAACCCTGCGTGACCAGTTCGCCCAGCTCGAGGCCCTGACCACACAGGCGCAGTCTCAGCAAGCCTCCCTCGCCTCCCTGTTCTTCTTCTAGGCCCTTCCTCCCGTGACCACCCACGCTGTGTCTCCTCTCTACACTGCCGTCCTAGACGTCGGCGACCGCCTGACGGAGGCCCTCGCCTCGGGCGACCTGGATGCCGCCTCTAGGGCTCTCCAGGAACGCCGCGCGCTCCTCGACGAAATGGCTCAGACGGATCTCCAGCCGCCCCCGCGCGAGCTGGTGGAGCGGTTCCGCGTACAGGACACGCTCATCAACACCCGCCTCCGGGATCAGCTGATGTCGCTCAACGACGCCATCGCCATGACCGGCCGGACCGCCTCCGCCCACAGCCGCTACCAGACCTCGGCACCCCTCGCAGCCCGCCCGACGCTGGACACGGCGCCCCGCCACATCGCTCCGAGCTCCTGACCTCCTCATCCGGACCAGAGGGTCGAGGCCGATCAAGTTTTTTCTTGACATCGCTTAAGACCTCGCGTGGACCTTCGATGATGAATCCATAGGCCCCAGACTCGCCTTTCCTGGCCGACCCCACCATGAACGCCATTCGCCCCTCCGATTCCTTATCCACGGCGCCCATCCAACGGGCGGACGCGGTGGCTCCTGGCAACGCCTCTGTGCGTGATGCCCAGCCGGAATCCACACCCGCGGCTCCTCCAGCCGATCAAGTCAACATCTCACCTGAAGCCCGAGACCGCGCGGCCCAGAGCCGCCCGTCCGAGGGCACCAGCCCAGAGATTGAGACGGCTCGCATCGCACTCCGTGCTGAAGCGCTGACAGACGCTCGCCTGCACGAGCTGCGGGAGCGTGTCCGCACAGGCCACTACAATCAGCCCGAGGCCATCGACCGGATTGCCGGGGCTGTCCTGAAAGACGTAGACACCTCACCGCGCTGATCCTTCCGTGAGGACGAGAGCGTGCAGGGACGTGCTGAGAGGGCGCGTCCCTGCTTGCGTTTGGCCCTCAGTCGATGTGGCCGTCCTCGCGGTACTTCTTCAGCTTGTTCCGGATCGTCCGGTCGCTGATGCCGAGGCGGTCCGCCGCCTTCTGCTGATTGCCGTCCGTCTCCGTGAGGGCCTGGAGAATCATGTGGCGCTCCATCTCGTCGAGCGTGGTCACCGCCAGGGACCGGGGCGCCAGCCCGGAGCTTGAAATCGGGGCGGCATCATCCAAGAAGGCATGCGTCACGTCGCCGGTCTCGATGGTGTCGCGGTCCGCCGACAGCACCACGCCGCGGTGGACCATGTTCTCGAGCTGGCGCACATTGCCCGGCCAGTCGGCGGCCAGGAACTGATCGAGCAGCGCGGGCGCGAGCGTCTTGGGGCCGTAGCCGTAGAGCGTCCGGTACTTCTCGACGAAGCGCTCTGCCAGCCGGGCCACGTCGTCACCTCGCTCCCGGAGCGGCGGCAGAGACAGCGGAAACACCGCCAGGCGGTGATACAGGTCCTCGCGAAAGAGGCCCTCTGAGATCGCCTCTGCGACGTCTCGGTTGGTGGTTGCCACCACACGGACATCTACCGACTTGGGCTTCTTCGCGCCCACGGGCTGAACCTCTTTCTCCTGCAGTACGCGCAACAGCTTGGCTTGCACGGCTGGGTCCACTTCGGTGATCTCATCCAGCAGAAGCGTCCCGCCATCCGCCTCCTCGAACACGCCGGAGTGATCGGCCGTGGCACCGGTGAAGGCGCCCTTCTTGTGCCCGAAGAGGGCACTCTCCACCAGCTCGCGCGGCAGGTTGGCGCAGTTGATGGCAACGAACGGCCCAGACCGTCTGCTCTGAGCATGGACGTACCGGGCGAGGACCTCCTTGCCCGTTCCGCTCTCACCGTGGATGAACAGCGGAGCCTGGCTCGGCGACACACGGTCCGCCAGCTCGCGGAGGGCCACGATGGTCGGATGCTCGCCTACGAAGGCGACCTCCACAGTCTTGGCCCGAGACGCGCGCTTCTTCTTGGAGGCTCGAGCTGGCGCCAACGCGCCGGTACCGGCTCCGTTGCGGCGCGCCTCAATCTGTGTCAGCACCCGTTCGGCCAGTGCATCGACGGCAAACGGCTTGGGGAGATAGTCCACAGCGCCACCAGCCATCGCCTGAACGGCGTGCTGCACGCTAGCGTGGCCCGTCATCATGATGGCCGGAAGGTCTGGATAATGCTCCCGAACGTGCGCAAGCAGCTCGAATCCGTCCATATCCGGCATCTGAAAATCCGTCAGAAGCAGATCGAACGAATGATCCCGAAGCATCTCTACAGCCGAGACCGCGTCTCCAGCAGTGGTCACCTCTACACCACGGCGGGAAAGCAACCGAGAGACCACTCCCCGGAGAGGAAGTTCATCGTCAACGAATAGGATGTGTGCGTTAGGCACCGCAGAAGCGGACGTTGACAAGCCAATGGCGGGTGGACTCCCGGAGCAAGATACCCTACACGGCCCCCGCTGTACGGTTTCTTTTGCACAACATAGCGCCAGCTTTGTGCCCCATCTCCCTGCGACACAACATGGATGAGAACGGCTATCGTCCGACGGAATGTATTTCCGTGACAAGGCGGATCGTGCCGGGCAACACATCGGAGCAGGCGATCAAACCAACTACCAAAGGACAACGATTCCCTCTGAACCGCATGGACTTAGGGCACCTCGCGATGTAGACACAAAGGTTGGCACACGGTTGGTCTTTCCAAGAGGAACTCTGCCTCTCCTCCTGTGACCACGCCTTCTCTCCGACTTCTCCAGAATGCCATGCAGGCATACACCTGGCGTCTCAAAGCGTTGTCTTCGAACGTCGCGAATCTGGACACACCGGGCTACAACCGGCTTTCTGTCACGTTTGAGGAGTCGCTTCAGACCGCACGCCGCAGTGGGATGAGCCCAACACGAGATCACGTCGCGGCCCAGATGGTGCAGGATGGGCGCCCTCCCGTCCTCGAAGACGAGCTGATGGAGCTGGCCGATACGCAGATGCGTACCCAGCTCGCTACGCGGGCGCTCCACGAGCACTTCGCCCGGCTCCGCACGGGTATCACCGGACGCCAGGGCTAGGCCATGCTGACTCCCATTCGTGCCCTTAGCCCGTTCCGCACCGCCGCACGCGGCTTGGAAGCCCAGCGCATCCGCCTCGGCGCGGCCACCGAGAACATCGCCAACGCGACCACCACGCGCACGGAGGACGGCACGCCGTACCAGATCAAGCGTGTGGTGCAAGAGGCTCCGGCGTCGCTCCGTCGCTTCGATGCCGTCCTGCGGCAGACGTCGCTCCCGCTCAAAACCACGGGCGGCCGTCACCTGAATGGTGTCACTCGCTTGGCCCAGAACAACGCGGTCGAACTCGGTCCGACATCAGAGGTGGTCGGCGAGCTGCGCGAGCGCCTCGAGTTCGACCCCACTCACCCCGACGCTGACGCCGATGGCTACGTCCACTACCCGGACGTAAACGTCGTCGACGAGATGGCGCGCATGATCTCTGCCAACCGGATCTACGAGGCGAACCTGACCTCCGTCAAGGCCGCCAAGGAGATGATAAAGCGCTCCTTAGAGATATGAGTGACGAGTAAAGAGCGATGAGCCGCTCGGCCACGAGCTGGCGCGAATTCCATCGCTAGGTGCCCTTCACTCCTCTCCACCCTGTACCCACCATGACCGGACTCACCCTCCACACCGCCCTACCGCCTGCCGCAACGCGCTCCATCCGGACCCGTCCGGCTGTCGATGCTGCCGCGGCGGCGGCCCTGTCCCCTGCCGAGTCGGCCCGGATCGCGGATGCCTTCCCGGCCCGGCCTGCCGTGGCCCAGAAGCTCTACGGCCCAGGCCGAGAGGTCACCCAGGCCCCACAGCTCGGCACTCGTCTCGACCTCTCGGCTTAACGAGCTGGCGCCAGCTCGATGCTCTCCCGACCATGACCGTCTCTGCCATCGCTGCCCAGGCCATGCAGGCCACCCCGAACGGCCCCATCCGGGTCCGAACGACGCCCGGAGAAGGCGGGGCCAACGCGCGCCCGGCAGGACCTGCGTTCGGCGAGACCATGACACAAGCGCTGGACCGGGTTGACCAGGTTCAAAAAGCATCCGAGGCACAGGTGGAGGCCTTCATCGCAGGCGAGACCGAGAACACCCACGAGGTGATGATCGCGATGAACCAGGCCGAGCTGCACTTCCAGCTCCTCACCGAAGTCCGCAACAAGCTCCTCGAAGGCTACCAGGAAATCATGCGCATGCAGGTCTAGCCCTGCCTGAGTGCACGTCACCGCCGCCTCGTAACCCCTCGCTTTGAACACCGCACTTCTTCAGCTCCGAGACGCCGTCCAGCAACTCACCCCTCAGCGCCGCCTGCTTCTGGGCAGCGTGGTGGTCGGGGTTGTGGTCTTGCTCCTGGTGGTGGGCCGATGGGCGACACAGCCCGACTACGCTCTGCTGTTCGGCAGACTGGCCGCCGAGAACGCCGGGAGCGTGGTGGAACAGCTCGAGAGCGAGGGCATCAAGTACGACCTCCGCGACGGCGGTAGCTCCATCTACGTCCCCCGAAGCGAGGTTTATGGCCTCCGCCTCCGCCTGGCGACCAGCGGTGCCGTCCCGCAAGGCCCGGCGGGCTATGAACTGTTCGATGGCGGCACACTCGGCATGACCGACTTCATGCAGAAGCTGAATGTGAAGCGAGCGCTCGAGGGCGAGCTATCGCGGACCATCAGCTCGATTCAGCAGGTCGAGAGCGCCCGTGTTCACCTGGTGCTCCCTGAGCGGAGTCCGTTCCGAGACCAGCAAACTTCCGCCAGCGCGAGCGTGGTTCTCGCCGTTCGCGGCACCCTCGCGCCAGATCAGGTGGCGGGCGTCACCGGGTTGGTGGCGGGCGCTGTGGAAGGCATGTCGCCCAACGACGTGACGGTCCTGGACGAGGCCGGTCGGATGCTCGCCAGCCCGCAGATGGGCGGCGGAGATGCGGGGCTGTCCACGTCGCAGGTGCAGATGCGCCAGGAGATCGAGCGCCACCTGTCGAACGCGGGCCAGTCCATGCTGGACCAGATGCTGGGACCTGGCAAGGCGGTGGTGCGCGTGGCCGCCGATCTCGACCTTTCTCGCACCAGCACCGAGACCAACTCCGTAGACCCTGACGCGCAGGTACTCATCTCGGAAGAGCGCCAATCAGAAACCGGCGCAGGCGCTGAGGCCAACTCATCGGTTCGCAACTTCGAGGTGACGCGGCAGACGCAGCGCACTGAGCGCGAGGCCGGAGCCATTCAGTCACTCACGGTATCCGTCCTTCTGGACGAAGCAGCCCCTCCGGTAGAGGTCGCCCGACCCCAGAACGAGGAGGGCGATGAGACCACGACGCCCTTCTCAGAGCAGCAGCTTCGCCAGATCGAGACGCTGGTGAAGAACGCCGTTGGCTTCAGCGAGACGCGGGGCGACCAGTTCGCTGTGCAGCAGATCCGCTTCCAGGCGCCGGAGGCGCCGGAGGCCGGATTCTTCTCCGGCGGCCAGGGAGCCATCTGGGCCGGGCTCGGGCTCCGCTATGGGATCCTTCTGCTGGCTCTGTTCCTCGGCTACCGTGTGCTCCGCCGCATGACCGACGCGCTGGCGACTCCGCCTGCCGACGACGAGGGAGCAGACAACGAGACCAATGCGGCGTCTACCTCCGACATCTCCTCTGAGGGCTCTCCTTTTGAAGCGGGACAAACGGAGTCTCCCACGGGTCTTCCAGACGCAGGGCCGCCCAACGCAACGATTGAAACCATCGAGGGCGACCCCTATGCGGCCAAGCTGTCCGTCGAGGCCAGCCAGCAGCTTGCCAGCATGCCCGAGCTAATTGAGGATGTGCGCGCCAGTGTGGTGGACTCTCCCGACGCAGCTGCCGCTGTGGTTCGCACGTGGCTCCAGGAAGACGCCGAAGCCGCATCGCTCCCATGACGCCTCCTCTCCCCCTCCTCCCCGACGCCCTCAGCGGCGTCCAGCGCGCCGCGATCTTCGTGATCGCGCTCGGTGTGGAAACGGCCAGCAAGCTGCTTCCTCAGCTCAACGACGACGAGATCGAGCGCGTGTCTGTGGAGGTGGCCCGGCTGGAGCGCATCCCGGCAAACCTCGTATCTGGTGTTCTGTCGCAGTACAAGAGCAGCTCGGCAACCGTTCCTGAAGACGATGTCGAAGGCGGGCTGGAGGCCGCCCGGTCCATGCTCCGCGAGGGACTGACCGAAGAGCGCCACGGGGCCATTCTGCCCCGGGTGGAAGCCAAGACTGAGGGCACCGGATTCGACCTGCTCGAGAGCGTAGACGCCGCCGAACTGGCAGCCTTCCTCGCCGAGGAGCACCCGCAGACCGCGGCGGTGGTGCTCTCGCGGCTCGCAGCGCGCAAGGCCGCTGACACGCTCGGCAAGCTCCCCACAGAGGTTCGGAGCGATGTCATCCGCCGCTTGTCGCTTCTCACCGATCCCCCGGCTTCAGCTCTCAAGGCTCTCGACGCAGCGCTGCGAGCCCGCTTCGGCGCCAGCGCGTCTGGAGGCGGCGGAGACGGAACGGACGGTGTCAAGCGGGCCGCAAGCATTCTCACGCAGGCCGGCACCACCGCATCCAAACCCGTCCTGGAGGCTCTCCAGGCCGACGCCCCCGAGTTGGCGAGCCGCATCGAAGACCTGCTCTTCGACTTTAAGGACCTGCTCCACCTGGAGGCACGCGCACTGGCTCGCATCCTGACCGACGTGGACCAGGGCGCGCTGGCCCGCGCGCTCTTCGGCTGCGACCCCGCACTGTCGGACCGCATCTTCGAGAATGTCAGTGAACGCGTCGGCAATGCCATCCGGGAAGAGATCGAGATGGCGGGCGAGCTGGCGACCGAGGACGTGGAAGACGCCCAACGGACGGTGATCGCCGTCGTGCTCGGGCTGGCGGAATCCGGCCAGATCTCTCTCGTCCCTCAAGCCGCTCCAGAGCCCGCCGAGGAGCCCATCGCTGCCTGACATGCCTGACGCGACTGCCCCGCCTCGCGTGCTCCGGGGCATTACACCGGAGCCCTACACGTTCGACCAGCTCGGCGTTGATGGAGAAGTGATTGCCGCTCCGGTTCCCTCGGCCCCCGCCCCCTCTCCAGAAGCCCTCGAGGAGGCCTATGAGCGAGGCCGCAAGGATGGGTTGCAGGAGCGCCAGGACGAAGTGGCGGCCCTGCAGGAGGAGACCGTGCGCTTGGCCCAGGACCTCAAGGAGGGCATTGAAGACCAGAAGGCGTTCGTGCAGCACACCGCAGACCGCCTTCGTGAACAGTGGACATCAGCGCTCAAGACGATGGAGCCCACCCTCGCCTCCATCGCCATCGATGTGGCCGAGGCCGTGCTCGACGCGCCGCTCGCGGATCTCCAACGCAACGCCACGGACCGGGCCATCGCGGACGCCGTGGATGCTCTCGCGGGCGACTCTCCTCTGTCGGTGGTCGTCCATCCGGTGACGCTTCTGCATCTGCAAGAGACCGGGCTGGCGGATTCTCTGCAGGGCGCCCACCCCCGTCTCCGCTGGGAGCCCGACAACACCATCGCCGAAGACGACTGGGCGGCATCCACACCCGAAGCCGCGATCCGGCGAATTCGGGATTCGATGCTCGCCGCACTGCGTGAACGGCTCGGCCTAGAGCCCTCAGCATGAGCGTCCTCGACCACTGCCTTCGCGAGATCCGTCAGTCGCCGCCGCGCCCGACCCGCTACGGCAAGGTCCGATCGGCAACCGGAATCGTCATTGAAGCGACAGGCCTGCACGCGGCCATCGGGGAGATGTGTGTCATCCGCCCGGATCCCTCGCACGAAGACCCTGACGGAAACACGCTGCCTCCAGTGGAAGCCGAAGTCATCGGCATCCGAGGGTCGGCTGCGCTCCTGATGCCGCTTGGCGACGCGACCGGGCTCCGCGCCGGCAGCCTCGTCGAACGCGCAGCACGGCCACACACCGTTCCGGTGGGCGATGCCTTGCTCGGACGCGTTATCGATGCGTCCGGACGCCCCATCGACGGAAAAGGGCCGCTGGCCCTCTCAGAATCCCGCCCCGTCCGGGCCGAGCCCCCCGCTGCGCTTGAGCGCCAGCTCATTGACGCCCCACTCCGCACCGGCATTCGCGCCATCGACGGGCTGCTGACACTTGCCAAGGGCCAGCGCGTGGGCATCTTCGCCGGGTCCGGCGTAGGAAAAAGCACCCTTCTAGGTACCATTGCCGCCCGCTCGGAAGCCGATGTCAACGTGATCGCGCTGATTGGGGAGCGAGGCCGCGAGGTGCGTGAGTTCATCCACGACACGCTGGGCGAAGAGAGCCTTGCACGCTCCGTCGTGGTTGCCGTGACTGGCGACCAGGCCGCGCTGGCGCGGGTCAAGGGCGCACTGGTGGCGACCGCCGTGGCGGAGCACTTCCGCGACCAGGGCCGCGATGTCCTTCTGATGATGGACTCGGTCACGCGCGTCGCGCAAGCACAGCGCGAGATCGGGCTGGCGGCGGGCGAACCTCCGACCACGCGTGGCTACACGCCCAGCGTGTTCGCCCTGCTGCCACGGATTCTGGAACGCGCCGGTCCGGGCGCCAGCGGCACCATCACTGGCCTCTTCACGGTTCTCGTGGATGGAGGCGACCTCGACGAACCCGTCGCCGACGCGGTCCGGGGCATCCTCGACGGCCACATCGTCCTCTCGCGCAAGCTGGCGGACAGCGGCCACTTCCCTGCCATCGACGTGCCTGCCAGCGTGAGCCGAGTGATGCCGCGCGTCACCAGTGCGGAGCAGCAGGACGCCGCCCGAGAGGCCCGGGCGCTGATCTCCGCCTACCGCGAAGTGGAGCCCCTTGTCCGGGTTGGCGCCTTTGAACCCGGACGCGACCCGGACGCCGATCGCGCCGTCGAGCGCCACCCCGCTCTGACCGCTTATCTGCGTCAGGCACCAGAGGATCTAGACACAGGCGATGCAGCTCTGCGACTCATCGAGACCCTGACTGCACCACAAACGGCATAAACGTTGTGTCTGAACCCAAGTCCGGCTCATTTCCACTATTTCGCTTCGTTTCCACTCATGTCCGGTTCATCTTTCCGTTTCGAGCTGGCGCCAGTCCTTCAGCTGCGCGAACGAGCAGTTGAGGTCGCACAGAACGTTCTGGCGCAGGCCATCCAGACTCGCAAGGCAAGCGAAGCTCGTGTCCGCAGCGCCACCGCCTCGCTGGACGCCTCGCTGGACGTCGGCTCTGAGCCCCGAACGGTTCACCAGCTCGGTGGCGCTGCCGCCCACCGAGAGGGGCTCGCCCGAGCCCTCACCGAGGCCATCCGGGATATCGAACTCAGCCAGGCGGCAGAAGCCAACGCACGACGCCAACTCGGCGAGGCCATGCGCGAACGCGAGGCCCTGGTCACCCTCCGCGCAGAAGCGGTGGATCTCCACCGGACTGAAGTCCTTCGCTCTGAAACCGCCCGGCTCGACGATCTCGTCACAAGCCGGCCTCGTCCCGCACCGCGCACGTCCGCACCTCCACCTCAGGCCTAGATGAAGACGGCTGCCATCACCCTCGCCCTCACAGCGGTCTTCTTCGGGATCGGCGTTGTCGCTCTCAAGATGCTGGCTCCCCCAGCGGAGGAGGTTGCAGCGTCAGAGGCGACCTCTCCAGCAGATTCCTCGGCCACGACCGCCTGTGCACCAGACAGCGCCACCGTGGCACCGCTCGCCGCCGACGTGGAGGCCATGCAGAACCGCCTCGCCCTGGCTGAGGCCCAGGCCGACTCGCTCCGCCGCGTCATGGCCGAGCATCAGGAACTCGCCATGCTCGCCCAGACCGATGCGGCCGAGCTGGCAGCGACGCTTACGCGCATGGAGGACGACGCGCTCCAGGGCATTGTCCAACGCCTCGATGGCCGCTCCTTCGTGAAGCTGTATACCGCTGCCTCCTCTCGCAACCAGGGGCGCCTGCTGGGTGCGCTGACCCCAGCTCAGGCGGCCTCCTTTGTTCGCACCCAACTCCCCGGTGGCCGAGCCGCCTCGGTCCAGTCCACCTCCGAACGGAGTGCTGCAGGCGGTGGTGTGGCTGCAGACAGCACCGACGACGCATGATGCCGCTCCTCGACACCCTGATCGCTCGGCTCTCGGGCCGCCCTGAGCCTAAAGCACCCACGCAGAGCGAAGGGCCGCCGTTCGACGACGTGCTGCGCGACGCCTCGGACCTCGCCAGTTCGCACCACGCACACCCAGAAGACGACGCCCCTCTCTCCAAACCTGGCGCACCTGCTGACGAGACCGAGGGGGACACTTCCGGTGCTATCGCCCCGACTACCGCCCCCCTTCTTGGCCTCTCTGTGCCGGGCTTGCACACGGTTCCTACGTCGCCAGCTCAACCAGAAGAGCCAACTCCTCAGGCTCGGCCATCTCTATTGGAGGCCCCACTGACGACCTCACCGGCGTCATCCCAGGCCCCACCGACGACACCTGCTCCCCACTCCCCTCTGCCACAGCCTCAATCCTCTGAGCAGGGCGCACAGACACAACGGCCCGCTGCGGAGGTCCCGAACGCGGCGCGTGCTGAGCCACAGATCGGCGCACACCAGCTGGCTCCCCAGCCGTCCACACCACCTCACTCGGGAGATGGAGCCCCAGCTTCTACAGACGTGCCGCACCTGGTTTCCGAGGCTCAGGGATCATCGGAGCCGCTTGCAAAGCTGGCACCAGAGTCCCGGCCGGAGGCGCGTCCGTTCCGTGACAGCCCAGCTCTCCAGGCCGCCTCAACAGCACGCGTCCCATCTACAAATGAAGGGCCGCTCCCGACTGCGCCTGTGACCTCTCCAACGGTTCCGTCGCGGACTGCAGAGGTGACAACGCCCCAGCCCTCTGCATCTCCACAGGTTGAGCTGACGCCCCGCATCAGAGGAGCTGAGACGCCTTCCCCTGTTGCCGAGGCTCCTCAGGCCTCGGCGCCTGCCACCCCGCCGTCAACGCGTGTTGATCTGGCAGCCGCCGCCCCAACGGAAACGACGAGTGCGCCACCAGACCCCCACCCACTCGCGGCTGATGGAGCGCCTCAACCTGCGAATCGAGACGCGGCAGCGAGCCGTCCAGCGATCCCGCAACGTCCAGCAACCCTCGTTCCCCCGCCAACCCAGACTGAAGCTCACCCGGCCTCTCCGCGAGGAGTGGCTCCCGCTGTGGACTCTCTTACTGCCCTCGAGCTGGCGACGGAATCCTTGGACCATCCACGCCCGGCTCCTGGCCGATCCATCGAGGCCACACGCTCCTCATTGCCACGCTCGTCGGCGCCTCCGCCAGCTCGACAGGATCCAGTGGCTGACTCCCAGAGCCCTACACCGTCTGCTCAGGTCCGGACCGAGCCACGCACGCCGCAACCAGACGGGATTCCAGTCATGGAGATCGAGTCGATCTCTCCTGCTCCGTCGCCGAAGCGCACAAGCGCCGCGCCGTCCCAGCCGGAATCGCTCCGCACCGCAACTCCGGCCCCAGGCGTTCCCGTCTCAACGCTCGTGGCCCGCGCCACGCCCACCCTGGCAGCACCCGTGGCTCCGGCAGAACCCCGGGCCTCAACAGCGGCTCCCGCTCTTGCCACTCAACCCACTGCGGCCCCAGAAATCCGAACTCCCCCGCTGGCACCTCCGCCAAACCCGGCACCCTCTTCCAACGCCCCGTCGTCCCCGGTCGCCAGCTCGGCACCCGCCCCCCCGACGCCGCTGACGCATGAAGAGGCCCGCCCGCTCTCACCGCCCCCTGTACGAGAGGTGCAGCCCCTGACAACACCCGAGACGGCACCAGCCCAGCACTCCCCAGGGGCCTCCGAACCGGAGGGCGCTGCACCTCCTCGCCCCGGTCCCGACCTCACGCCTTCCGAGGCCAAGCCACGAGAGCTGGGTTCGCGGCAGGCTGACCCGGATCTCCCTCTAGATCTCCCACTCCGTCCGACCGAGCGCCCTCTTCGCTCCGTGTCCACGGCACCCGCAGAGCGCATTGCGCCGACCGTACGTGCCCTGACAGGCCTTGAGGTGGAGCCGCTTGTCTCCTCAGATGCCGTCCGAAAGGTGGCGAAAGCCGAGGCTGAGCGGCCAGCCGCCACGCAGACACCCTCGTTCTCCACTCCCCTTGTAGGCCGAGCTGGCGAAGAAGACAAGCGTGATATCGAGGCCATCCCTGTCTTCTCACGTCGCCGCACGGTGGATTCAGAGCGCCCCGCCACTGCCCCGGCTCCGCAGCCATCCCGCACCGACACACCGGACGCGCTACCTCCCGTCTCTACAGGCCCGCTACCAGGACCCACGCCGCCGCTTCCCCACGCGGTGACGGCTCTAGACGAGCCTGTGGGAGTGGATGGCCCGATGCCCGTCCCCGAACCGACCGCTCCGACCACGCTTCACCAGCCCGACACTCGGACCGCACTGCCGGACGAGGCGGCACCCCGTTCTGCTGCCCCGGTCCCGACGCGTCTGGCGGTGCCCGTCTGGCTCGAACGCCTGACGCCTTCCGGCGACCGCCACGTGCAGGTGGGACTGGGCGAGGACGGTTCTGTCCGCCTCCAGACCGTCCGCCAGCCCGACGGCATCACGGTTCAGATCCAGTTCACGGATCCGGAGCTGCAGGCTCTCGCGGGCGTCCACGCAGACCGCCTCCGCGCCGCGCTCGAGACCCACTTCGCAGAGCCCGTCCGGCTCTCGCTCCCCGACGGGCTGGCGACCGATTCAGGAACAGCGGACTCCGGTGCGTCGGACTCCGGCTTCACCGGCTCGCGCCAGCATGACGCCAGCCCGACCTCGGAATCGCGCCCGTCTGACAGCGAGTCCACCTCACCAACACCCACACGTGCGCCTCTTGGGCGACGGGAGTGGGTCGGCTAAGCCATGTCTCCTCTCGGCCCCACGACGCCCTCCTCCGAGCTCTCGCCCACAGCGGCAGCGAGCCTTGCCGGTGCAACTGGCAACGCCGCTCTCGGGCGCGACGAGTTCCTCCAGCTCCTCGTCGCCCAGCTGCGCAACCAGGACCCCACCAGCCCGCAGCAGGGCCATGAGTTTGCCGCCCAGCTGGCGCAGTTCTCGTCTGTGGAGCAGCTCACCAACATCGGCACCGCGATGTCGTCCCAGTCCAATCAGCTGACCGCGCTGGCGAAGGCGCTCGAGGGCATCCAGGCAGGGCAGACCACGATGGCTGACCAGCTCTCGGGCCGCATCGACCTACAGGCCGCATCCAGCATGGTGGGGCAGACGGTTGAAGTCGCGAGTGGCGCGCTGCCATGGAACGGGTCCGACACGGCACCGCTCCACGTCCGCCTCGGCACGGATGTCCGCGAAGTCGTCGTCACCATCCGCGATGCCGACGGCGCGGCTATCCGCACGATCCGCACCGGTACCCTCAGCGCAGGCGACCACGACCTCGGCTGGGACGGCACCCTCGCCGATGGCTCGGCCGCTCCAGAAGGCACCTACACCGCAGACGTGACCGCTGTTGGCGTGGACGGCCAGCCCGCCAGCGCGACGCCCTTCATCCGAGGCACCGTAGACCGCCTGACCGTTGAGCCGGACGGCGTCCGCCTCTGGATTGGCGACCAGCCTGTGGCCTTCGACGCGCTCCTCGCCGTCCGGAGTGACGCGGCCGCCTCCACACTGAACGGCCCTGTGCCCCTTCGCACCCTTGTGTCCTCTCGTTCCGCCTTCCTGCCTATGCCATGACCCCCGTTCAACCTCGCACCGTCCAACAGCTCGCAGGACGGGTCGCGCCGCCCCCGGTTCAGCCGGGAGGCCCACGTGATCCGGCTGCTCCACGCGCGTCGGACTTCGCAGCCCTGCTCGCGAAGGCGAGCGAGCCGTCTCGGCTCACGGTCTCCGCCCATGCCGCGCAGCGCGCTGGCGAACGAGCCATCGACCTCTCCGAACCCGTCCAACAACGGATCTCGGAGGCCATCGACACGCTCGGCGACAAAGGGGCCCGCGACGCTCTCCTGATCGGATCCGATGCCGCCTTTGTGGTCAGCGTCCCGAATCGGACCGTCGTTACTGCCCTCGCGCTCAACGACCTGCAGGACCGTGCCGTGACCCAGATCGACAGCGCGTTCATGCTGTAAGAACTGGACTGCACGCAACAGGGCATTTTTCAGACCATACCTCCTGAACCATTTATCAGGACGACCGAACTGGACGATACCCAGAACTCGAAACCGCAGAGTGATTTCAGCTCTCGGGCTTGCCCCTCCAAACCCACCTGAGTCACTGCTCTTCTCACACGGCTGGACCCATACACCTCGACTAGGTGTGGGAGGCCGATGCTGCCGCTGACCGACCGACGCTGCAGCGACACCCCGCTTCCTCATGATTCGCTCTCTCCGCACCGGGATTACCGGTTTGCGTACCAACCAGCTTCGGCTGGACGTGATTGGCAACAACATCGCTGGCGTCAACACGACGGGATTCAAGCGGTCCCGCATCCTCTTCCAGGACACGCTCGCCCAGCGCATCGCCACCGGCGGACGCCTCTCCGGTCCCAACGCGCCGAACATCTCCAGCATCGGCAACGGCGTGTCCGTCGGCGCCATCGACCAGGTCTGGAGCCAGGGTGCGCTGGACTACACCAACCTCCCCACCGACCTTGCGCTGGCAGGCGACGGCTTCTTCATCGCTGAGAGCAGCCAGGGCAACGTGCTGACGCGCCAGGGCGCGTTCACGTTCGACGCCGAAGGCTACCTCGTGACGCCGGACGCGCTCCGCATCCAGGGCTGGCCTGCGGGCCAGGACGGCTCCATCGCCACGGGCGCGCTCCAAGACATCCGCATCAACCCAGCGACAACCGCCCCGCCCGTCCGCACCAACGGCATGGTGGTCACTGGCAACCTGGCCGCAGAAAGGGCCATTGGGACGGCTGACCCCATCACCATGTCGTCTGTGATCTACGACGGCACGGGCCAGGCGCATACGATTGTTCTGACCGCCGCCAAGACCGCCGACAACACCTGGGCGCTCACCGGCGCGGAGATCGCAGGCGATCCGAACGCCCTCCCCCCCGTCCCAGCGACCGCCCTCAACGTCACTGGCGATGACCTTGTGTTCGATGCCGAGGGCAAGCTGACCGCTGGCGGCATTTTCACCGTCGATGGCAGCTTCCCCG
>JBCBZH010000066.1:0-17067 GCA_039815415.1 Bacteroidota bacterium | reverse complement strand
TTCACCTATGTCAACGAGGACACGGGCTGGCGCGCGTGGCCCTATGACCACCCCTACAACCTGATCCTGAACCTCGCCATCGGCGGCGCCTGGGGACGAGCTGGCGGGCCGATCGACGACGCCATCTTCCCGGTACAGATGGAGGTGGACTACGTCCGCGTCTACGAGTATCCGGGTGGCTCCGCAGAGAACCTGGCCGGTGGGTCTACCGTCAGCGACTGACCTCGGAGACGATGAACGCGGTGGAGTACAGCCAAGCTCATTCGGGTTGACCTCTCGCGGCCTCTCTCCACTTGCCAGCTCGAGGGCAGACTACAAACGCGCTGTCTAACCAGCGTCCTCAGGCTGAACGAGATCCCGGATCGGGGTCCGGGATGACAGCTTTGCTGGAGGCGTCTCCGAGCCCTAGAATCCAGTCCGCCGCCGCCGCGAGATCATCCACCACCACGTCTGCAGGCGCCAACTCGAGGTGATCCGGCCCGTGGCCGGTGCGGACGAGGATGTTCACCAGCTCGAGCTGGCGAGCCGGGATCAGGTCCGAAGTCTTGTCGCCGACCATGAAGGAGCGCATCGGGTCGATGCCGTGCTCACGGAGGGCGCGCTCGAACATCCCCGTGCCGGGCTTGCGGTCGGGATGCTTGATGGCGTAGCGGGGCACGGTGCCCTCGGGATGCGTTGGGTTGTAGTACCACGCGTCGATGCGACCGCCAGCGCGTTGGATCGCGTCGTCCATCCAGCGGTGGAGCGCCTGCACATCAGCCTCCGTGTAGAGCCCGCGCGCCACGCCCGCCTGGTTGGTCACCAAGATCAGCACAAAGCCCGCCTCGTGGAGCCGCCGGACGGCATCCAGAGAGCCCGGAATCCAGGTGACCTCGTCGATGCGATGGACGTAGCCGCTCTCCTCGTTGAGGACGCCGTCGCGGTCGAGGAAGACGGCGGGGCGGAGGTGGGTTCCTCGAGCTGGCGATAGGCTTCTCTCCACCCTCTCCTGCCCTCCCATCCCTTGAGAGAATGGAGGGGGCGGAGGGGATGGAAAGTCTGGAGGGCTCATCATCAAGCGGTCTGCCTCACCGCACCCACGTTTCCAGCCCTCGGTCGGTGAACCCGAAGTGGACCACCTCGGCGCCGTGGGCCTCGATGGCCTGGCGAACGAGATGGCGGCGTGCGCCCTCCGCGAAGAAGAACATGAAGCCGCCACCGCCTGCGCCGGACACCTTGCCGCCAAGCGCCCCGGCCTCACGAGCGGCCTCGTAGATCGCGTCGATCTGCGGCGTCGAGATGCCCGTCGCCATACGCTTCTTGACGTGCCACGCAGCATCCAGCGTCTCACCGAAGGCGCGGAGGTCGCCCGTGAGCAGGTGCCGCTTCAGGTCCAGCGCCAGTGTCTTCGTCTGGTGCATCGCGTCGAGCGCGTCGGGCTGGCGCGTCTCGGCGTTGTGGATCTGCCCCTCAATGATGGACGACGAGAGCCGGCTACGGCCTGTCCACGCCAGCACGAGGGCGCTCTCCAGCTCCCACATCGTCTCGTCGGGGATACGGAGCGGGTTCACCAGCACGTCGGCGCCGTGGAACTCCATGAAGTTGACGCCGCCGAAGGCCGCTGCGTACTGGTCCTGCCGCCCACCGTGCATCCCGAGGTCCTCGCGCTCGATGCGGACCGCCAACCGGGCGATCTCGTATCGATCCAGTCCCGTGCTCAGCCACCGCTCGAACGCCCCCACCAGCGCGACGACAACGGTCGAGCTGGCGCCGAGACCTGAGCCCGGCGGCGCGTCGGTACGGGTCCACAGCTCGAAGCCCTGCCCTGGCTTGCGCGTGGCCACGTCCATCGCGCGGAGAACCGCTACCGGGAGCTGAAGCGCGTCGGGCACGGCATCGGGCGTCGAGTTGGCGTCAAACTCCAGGTCCTGGCCCAGGTCCAGCGACCGGATGTGGATGCGGCCCGAGTCGTTGGGCCGCAGCGTGACGTGTGCGTGCCGGTGAATGGTGGCGTTGAGCACCAGGCCTCCCGGGTCGTCGGCGAACGGGCTAACGTCAGTGCCACCGCCGCCGAAGCCGAGGCGGAGGGGCGCGCGAGCGCGGAGGATGAGAGCGTCGGACATGGGGACGGAAGGTACCCGTCCGCACGCCAGCTCGAGCCGTCCATGCCTGTCATCGTGGAGCCTGAAGCGAATCCGAGTCCCCTCTACGGGGGAGGCAAGAGATCCGAGTAGAGATGTATCCTCGCGTAATCGCCCGCCTCGTCCGATGCGCACTGGTTCTCTTCTCGTCGTTCTGCTGCTGGCCGGATGCGCCAGCGCGCCACCGGAGGCACAGCCCTCTGCGGATCTCGAGTTCCTCATCGCCGAGGCGCCTGCCCACTTCGCGCAGGTTCGAGGCGTAGCCGACACCACGCAGGAATATGGCTTTGGCGACCGGATCTCCAGTGAGACGCTCTACCGTGCGCCGCTGAAGGCCGATTCTGCGCTCGAGGCGCTCGTGACCGTTACCACCGATCCCGATGGCCGGGTCTCCTCGACCTACCGGGCCACCTTCGGGCTGCCTACCTCTGGCCTCTCCTTCGACCAGCGTGAGGAGCGCCGGCGACGGAGCAACCGGAACGAGGCCCTCCGCGATTCTCTCGCTGCGCTCGCGGTAACGACGTTCCCGGGCTGGACGCTGGACGATGAGATCTCCTCCAGCCCGACTGTCCACGAATGCGACGGCTTCTTCGGCCGGCGCATCGAGCTGGGGACGACCTCCGATGGGGCACGGTTGGTCATCCACAGCGGCCTTCAACCCTGCCTAGCTGAGAGGACTCAGTCGCTCCTTCGCGCTGCCGAGTCCGGCGACGTAGAGAGTCTCGAGCGAGCGCTCGATGCTGGGGCCCCCATTGACGCCTCCGGGGAGGACCTCTATGCCGCCAACCCATTGCACCTCGCAGCAACGGGCGGACATGCGGAAGCTGTCCGTTTGCTTCTCGACCGAGGCGCAGACCCCAACCAGATCATTGGCGATTGCATCGCCCCGCTTCGCTACGCTACGCTCGCCACGGCTCCGCTCCTTCTCGAGTCCGGGGCCGACCCCAACCCACCCTCTGACTGCCCCAATGAAGCCGCTCTCAGTGGCGCTGTCGTGTTCGACAACCTCGAGCTGGCGATCCTTCTTCTCGAGGCTGGGGCCAATCCGAATCTCCAGGTGCCGGTTCTTGACAATCAGGGTGCGCTCCACTTTGCCGTCGTGAATGGATCCGAGGCAATGGTCCGGCTTCTGCTCGACGCTGGCGCGGCTCCAGACCTCACCGATGGTCTCCAGTTCACGCCCCTCCTCTATGCCGTCTCCGGGCGCGAGATCGAGGACGCCAACGTGTCCATCCGCATCGCAGACATGCTGCTGGATGCCGGAGCGAACGTCAACCATGCCTCCAGCGCTGAGATCTCCTACGCGTGGACGCCACTCATGCAGGCAGCCCGGAACGGCGAGGTCGAGATCGTTCAGTTCCTTCTCGGCGTGGACGGCATCGACCTCACCGCGCGCAACACAGAGGGCCTCACCGCACTCGGCGCCGCGCGAGAGAGTGGCTCCATCGAGGTGGTAGCCGTCCTCGAAGCCGCAGGCGTCCCCGAGTAGGATCGAGCTGGCGGAGGATCGTCGGCTACAACGTCGCCAGCACGTCGGCGGCGCGGTCGTAGGCCTCAGGCGTACCGATGTCCAGAAAGGACGCCTCTGGGAAGCGTACCCCTGCCAGCTCGCCGCGCGCCACCAGCTGAGGCATCACGTCCCGCTCGAGGCTCACGAACGTGTCCGGCTCGATGTCCGCCAGCGCGCCGGGGTCGATGCGGTAAACGCCCGCGTTGATCCACGCCGGTCCGGTAGCAGCGCCTTTCTCCTCGAAGCCTGTGATCCGCACGGGATCGTCCCCCGTCGCCAGCGTGACGCGCCCGAAGCGCTGGGCGTCCGGCACCCGCGACAGCGCGAGCGTCACCGGCGCCATGCTGGCCTCGAGCTGGCGAAGGTCTCCACTGAAGAACGTGTCGCCGTTGAGAGCGAAGAACGGGCGGTCGATTCCGGCCTCGCGCATGGCGAACGCCAGCGCGCCCCCTGTCCCCAACGGTTCCTCCTCGCGGACACATCGAACGACCATGTCTCCCTGCGTCGAGCTGGCGAGAAAGGCCTCTACCTGATCGCCGCCGTGTCCGGTCGCCAGCATGATCTCGCGCACGCCAGAGCGCTCGAGCTGGCGAAGGAGGTGAACCAGGAACGGCTCGCCCGCGACCGGAGCGAGCACCTTGGGTCGGTCAGCGACGACGGAGCGAAGGCGTGTCCCCAGCCCGCCCGCGAGCACAATGGCAGGAGACATCATGACGCGCCAGTCTCCTCGATGAGATCCTCCATGGCCTCGAACAGGCGGTCCCACGAGTACTTGACCCGCTCGCGCTGCACGCCCTCCGCCAGCGCGTCGCCCAGGTCTTCCTCGATGAACCGCACCATCGCGTTCGCCAGCTCGGCCGGAGCCTCAGGGGGCACCACCAACCCGGCCTCGCCGTCGGGCACGATCTCCGCCAGCCCGCCCACGTCTGTGGTAATGACAGGCCGGCCAAAATGAAACGCGATCTGGGCGACGCCGCTCTGGGTAGCTGTCACATAGGGCTGCACCACGGCATCGGCAGCAGAGAAATACAGCGCAACGCGGTCGTCCGGGATATAGTCGGTGTCGAGGCGGACGGCATCGCCGAGCGGCACGGCCTGCGCGCGGATCTCGTCTTCGTCGGCGTAGAACTCTCCGGCAACCACGAGCCGGGCATCGGGCTGGCGATCCACGACCGACGGCATCGCATCCAGCAGCACGTGCAGGCCCTTGTAGCGACGGATGAAGCCGAAGAACAAGAACAGTGGCTTCTCCGGGTCTAGGCCCAGCGCCTCGCGTGCCTCAGCCTTGTCGATCGGATCGCCGAAGCCATCGTAGACCGGATGCGCGACGTAGCGGACCGGGGCCGTGATGCCCAGACGCTCCACGTCGCGCTGCACCTTCTCGCTCATCACCACCAGCCCGTCGCAGGCGCCGAGCACATAGCGGCCCATCTGAATGTCGCCGGGGCGGCGCTCGTGCGGAATTGCGTTGTCCACCACGCACAGAACGGTCACGCCCCGGCGGCGCACCCACCGCGCGAGCGTCCCGAAGGCAGGAGCGAAGAACGACATCCAGTACTTGAACACAACCACGTCCACACCCTCATTCCAGATGGCCCGGGCAGTCCGCACCCACGTCAGCGGATTCAACGTGTCGAGCTGGCGAGGGGCACGTGGCACGTCGGTTGGCTCCGGCCCCTCATCGAGCTGCGTCTTGCCCGGAAACAGGGTTTCGGGGTATTGCCGCCGGAAGGTCACGGTGCGAATCGCGTGGCCCCGTTTCGCCAGCCCGCGCGCCATCGCCACCAGGAAATGGGCGATGCCGCCCCGGTACGGCCAGAACGGGCCGATGAGCGAGATGCGACGAGGTGAGACAGGTGGACGCTCCATGCCCGAAAGATGGAGACGGGCTGCGCGGCGGTCCACTCCGCGTTACAATTCAGCCGAGGGTTCACCGCGCCTGCCCCAACGGTCCGGGGCTGTCCCTGAGGCTCGGTACGCTACCACCCGCACTGATGCGCGACTCTGTTCTCATCCTCACGCTGCTCGCTCTCTCGCTGCTTCTGATCGCCCTCCCCGCGAGCGCGCAGGAGCCGGTCTTCACCGCACTCCCAGTACTCGAGATTCCTGCAGTCCCTACCCTCGGCGGCGCCACGGTGGGCCGGAGCACGAACGATCCGCGGGCGGCCCTCCAAAACCCAGCCCTGCTTGGCCTGAGCGCCAGCTCGGCCCGCCAGGCGACTGCGGCAACGCCATCCGCCCAGTGGTTTGGTGAGCAGAATGTGGGGGTTAGCGCAGCATCGATGGGCCTGGACATGGGGCGGCTGGATGTGGGCGTTGCCATTTCGCAGGGCACCCAGAGCACGGATGCACGGACGCTCTCTGACGGAACAGCCTACGACCCGACCGATCGGTACCGTGCCCTCAGCGTGGGTGCGGCTACACAGGGCTCGGTGCGCATGGCGCTTGGTGGCACAGCCCGCTACGTGACCACCACAGATGCGCCTCGCTGGACTGGCGAGCGCTTCGAGGTTGCCAGCCTCCGCGGCGTGACGATGGATCTTGGCCTCGCGGCCTCAGCGGACATCGCCGATCTGGCGAACCTTCCCACGGTCTCGGGCCTCCAGCCCGCCCTCGACGTAACGGCAGGCTATACCCTCTCCCACATGAGCGGCACCGTCCGCTACCACGGCTACGAGAAGCAGTCCCTCCCCCGCACTGGCACGCTCGGATGGAGCGCTGTCGGCGGGCTCGACATCGCGCTGAGCTCCACCCCGCTCCGCGTCGCCGAGCTGGAGGTGGCGGCCCAGGCCGACCATTCGCTGGTCAACCAGGATGCCGAAGGCACCTCGTACGACTGGCTCGTCGGCTCCCTCTCCCCTGCCGATGCGCTGCTCGGCACCGGCGGCGAACGCACCACAGGCCGCCGGGGCGCCCGCCTCGAGCTGGCGGAGACGCTCACGCTCTCGCGTGGCCGCTTCGACGGCTGGGGCTACACCGACGCACAGACACGCAGCGTGGAGGTAAGCACGGCAGGTCTGTTCAAGCTCCTCTCGTCCGGCACAGCGCGGGGGCCGCTGGATGACCTTCGCCAGCTCGACCTTCGCCTCGGGCGCACGACGATCTGGTCCGGAACGCCCGAGGCAGCGACCCGGACCACGCTGTCGCTGGTGATCGGTCGGTAGGTCCATCGCCCGATCGACCAGAGTGCGGTAGGAACATGATGAACCCCGTCCCTACCGTATGTAAAGGCCCCTTGCAGCGCCGAGCCGATGGCGTCACGCCGATCCTCTCAGCGTGTTAACGAGATCGTAGTCACTGTCAAGTTCCTCGCGCACGCGGTCGAACCAAGCAAGCGCATCACGCCGAAACGAGCGCGCCTCCTCCTTCGTCCACGGCGACGGATCCGGAGGGCACTCCCAATCCAATGAGGTGTCGAAGCGTTCGATCAGCGCATTCCCATCGGCGCGTGTTCGTGGAGTGAGTGGAAGGTCTTCCAGAAGCACCGGATAGTCCCCGAATCGCTCGTAGGCCTCGTCGCTATCGCTCCAGAAACAGACCCCAGAGCCCGGGTCGAAGAAGAAGCGGAGGCGATAGGCCATTGCCGGAATTCGTCTACGCCGCGCTTGCCTCGGGCTGGCGCTCGGGCCTCGAGCTGGCGACAGGTTCCAGCGTGCCCCGCACATCATAGCGGGACACGTCTTCCATCTCGGGCCGTACGACCATCTCGCCCACCAGCCCAGTTAGGAACGACTGCGCGCCAAGAAGGATCAGAAGCACGCCCAGGAACAGCATCGGCCGCCCCCCGATGGGCTGCCCGAAAACCAGCTTCACGACGGTCAGGTACGCCAGCGCAATGAACCCAGCCAGAAAGCCGATGGTGCCGACCGATCCAAAGAACAGCATCGGGCGCCGAGCGAACCGGGTCAGAAAGACAACCGTGATGAGGTCGAGGAAGCCGCGCAGGTAACGCTCGAAGCCAAACTTGGTCTCGCCGTGGACCCGCTTCCGGTGGTTGACCACCTGCTCTTCGATGTTCCGGTAGCCCTCCCACTTGGCAAGGAGCGGGATGTAGCGATGCATCTCGCCATAGACCCGGACGGCCTTAACCACCTCACGCCGGTACGCCTTGATGCCGCTGTTGAAGTCGTGCAGCTTGATGCCTGAGATCCAGCGCGTGACGCGGTTGAAGAACTTCGACGGGAGGCGCTTCTCCCACGGGTCGTTGCGCTTGCGCTTCCAGCCACTCACGAGGTCGGCCCCTGCCTCCAGCCGCTGCACCATCTCAGGCAACTCGGCGGGATCATCCTGAAGGTCCGCATCCAGCGTGGCGACGAACCGGCCTCGCGCCTGGGCAAACCCGGCCGCCAGCGCGGCGCTTTTTCCATAGTTGCGTCGAAATTCGAGACCCGCGAACCGTCCGTCGGCCCGGTGGAGGCTGTCGATCACCGTCCACGAGGTATCCGTCGAGCCGTCGTCCACGAACCAGACCTCGAACGTCAGCTCGGCGACCTCCATCGCCGCACGAATCTCGTCGGCGAGCTGAGGGAGGCTCTCGGCCTCGTTGTAGACCGGAACGACGATGGAGAGATCTGGACGCATGGGAATCAACCTACGGCGCACCGTCGGGCTGGCGAGACACTCTGCGCCTACAGCTCAACGCGAGCTGGCACACCGGGCACCATCGCGCTAGCGGCCCGCTCGCCCTCGTGGCCGAACCAGCGGAGCGTTCCTGTACGCTCATGCACCCACACCTCTTGGGCTCCCTTGGCGAGGTAGAGCATCGCCTTCTCTTCGATCTCAGCCTGCGTGTTCGACTTCGACATGATCTCAACGCAGATCGCCGGGGCCACCGAAAAGGTGGTGGCATTCTGGTGCACCTTCATAAACGCCTCCTCCATCCAGCCCACGTCGGCCACTTTCGTCCCTTCCGGTGTGCTGACCGGGCACTCTGGAAGCGCGATGCCTCCAAGCGCCTCCTCCAGAATCCCGATGAATCGGCGCTGGAGTACACTGTGGCGCGCTGGGGCTGGACTCATAAGGATGCGACCGTACCGGTCCTGTTCAATCTTGTACGGGAGGTCTTGAAGCTCCGGGCGTGCACAGACCTCCTCCCACGTCGTGGATAAATCCGCGGAGTCGGATCCAGACCGACTCGACGGTCGAATCGCTGATTTGGAGGCTGTCGCAGACATGGGAGGTCTCGAGCTGGCGGGCCTTCGCCAGCCCGTCGCTTAGGTGTCGATGGTCGCGTACTTGGCGTTGCGCTCGATGAACTTGCGCCGGGGCTCTACGGCATCGCCCATGAGCGTCGAGAACGTCTTGTCGGCCGCCGCCGCGTCGTCGATGGTGACGATCTGGAGCATCCGCTTGTCCGGGTCCATGGTGGTGGACCAGAGCTGCTCAGGGTTCATCTCGCCGAGGCCCTTGTAGCGCTGCACCCCCACCCCTTTCTCGCCGCCCAACTCGTCGATGGCCTTCGCCAGCTCGTCGTCGGTCCAGCAGTAGACCTCCTTCGTGCCCTTCTTGGCTCTGTAGAGCGGCGGGAGCGCGATGTAGATGTATCCCGCTTCCAGCAGCGGCCGGAGGTAGCGATAGATGAACGTGAGCAGCAGCGTGCGGATGTGCGCGCCGTCCACGTCGGCGTCCGTCATGAGGACGATTTTGTGGTAGCGCAGCTTCTCGGCGTCGAACTCGTCGAGGCCGGACCCGAGCGCGACGCCCAGGGCCGTGACCATGTTCTTGATCTCCTCGTTGTCGAGGATCTTGTCCAGCCGCGCCTTCTCAACGTTCAGAATCTTGCCTCGGAGCGGCAGGATGGCCTGGAAGTGACGGTCGCGCGCCTGCTTCGCCGAGCCGCCCGCCGAGTCGCCCTCCACGAGGTACAGCTCGGACTCCGAGGGGTCCTTGCTCGCGCAGTCGGCCAGCTTGCCCGGGAGGCCACCGCCACCGAACGCACTCTTGCGCTGTACCAGCTCGCGGGCGCGCCGCGCCGCCGTTCGTGCCTGGGCACTCAGGATCACTTTCTGAACGATGGTCTTGGCCTCCTTGGGGTGGTCGTCCAGCCACTCCTTGAGGCGCTGCCCGACGAGGCTCTCGACCGCGCCCTGCACCTCGCCATTGCCCAGCTTGGTCTTGGTCTGACCCTCGAACTGGGGCTCCGCCACTTTCACGCTCAGAACCGCTGTCATGCCTTCGCGGAAATCGTCACCTGACAGCTCGACTTTCGCCTTCTTGAGGAGATCGTTGGCATCTGCGTAGTGCTTGAGCGTGCGTGTGAGCGCTCGGCGGAAGCCGGAGACGTGGGTGCCACCCTCGTGCGTGTTGATGTTGTTGACGAACGAGAGCACGTTCTCCTGGTAGCCCGTGTTGTAGCGCATCGCCAGCTCGACGGGCACGTCGCCGCTCTCGTCCTCGATGTGAATCGCGTCCTCGAACAAGGCCTCGCGCGTCTCATCGAGGTAGGCCACGAACTCGCTCAGGCCGCCTTCCGAGTGGTACGTCTCGGCACGCAGTTCCTCGTCCTCCTCCCGCCGGTCTTCTAGCGTGATGGTGATGCCCTTGTTGAGGTAGCTCAGCTCGCGCATCCGCGCCGCGAGTGTGTCGAAGCGGTAGACGGTGTCGAGGAAAATGCCTCGGTCCGGCTTGAAGTGGACCGTGGTGCCCGTGGTCTCGTCCGGCTCCATCTCACGGACGATCGTCAATTCTTGTGTGGTCTTGCCGTACTCGAAGGCCATCTGATGGACCTTGCCATCGCGCCGAACGGTGACCTCCAGGGGCGCGCTGAGTGCGTTCACACAGCTCACGCCGACGCCGTGGAGACCACCCGAGACCTTGTACGTGTCCTTGTCGAACTTGCCGCCCGCGTGCAGCACTGTCATCACCACCTCCACGGCGGGCTTGCCCTCTTTCGGGTGCATCTCCACAGGGATGCCGCGACCGTTGTCGCTCACTGAAATCGAGTTGTCCTCGTGGATGATGACCGCAATCTCGTCGCAGTAGCCCGCCAGGGCCTCGTCAATGGAGTTGTCCACGACCTCGTAGACGAGGTGGTGCAAGCCCCGAACCCCCACGTCGCCGATGTACATGGCGGGGCGCTTGCGAACGGCCTCGAGGCCCTCGAGAACCTGGATGTTGGACGCGTCGTAGTTGCTGCGGTCGGGAGCACCGTCCCCCGCCAGCTCGGCGTCAATAGAAGGGTCGAGGGGGTTGGTCAGATCAGACATCAAACAGGAGTCAACGCCGCCCCATGGGGGCTGCAGGATGCATCAAGGTGAAACGGCCCAATTTACGCCGAAAAGCGCCCATTTGCCGTGATTTATTAACGTCCTGAATGGTGGAATATTGGCCTCGAGGAGTCGCCCCGGCGTGTCAACGCGGCGGCGGCATCCGCAGGACGAAGCCCATGGCGTCGAGACGATCCCGGTCAGCGTCGCGGACGAGCACGTAGACCGTCTCACGGCGCGCCCAGCAGGAGCCCGGGTCCGGCACGCCAGTTCGTCGCTCTACCGCCAGCGGATGGATGCCTTCCTCTTCAAGCCAGCTCAGCACGAGAGGCCGCTCACCGTCGGGGTCCCCGCCACAGGCATCGCCCCACTCGAACTGTTGCGCCATCCAGACCGCGCTCGTGCCCTCGCCCATCTCCACCGTGATTGCCGAGCAACCAGAGAGGAGAAGCAGAGCAACGAGCTGGCGCATCGAAGGCTTATTCAGGTGGCTCGGATTCTGAGAAACCCATCGACTTCAGGAGTTCGAGGTCGTCGCTCCATACCAAGATGTACACGTCTTCGGCTGCGCTCGGACAATCCGCCCCTCGACATACGGCCCCTGAACGCCGCTCGACTATTCGTGGATACACATCCTGAGCTTCCAGCCAACTCAACACATCTGGACGCTCTCGTCCTGTTCCCCCGCCCCATGAGAATCGCTGAGACATCCAGAGTTCGTGGTGCGGAACCTCGAAGTCGGCAGGGAGGCACCCCGCACCGAAGAGGAGCACGGTCAGCGCAGCCGTTCGAGCCATGGATTGTGGTGCATATGATCCAGCGTAGCCGCCTCGCCAGCCCGTTACGTCACACCTCCACGGCATCCAGCCAGTCTGAGATTCGGATCGCCAGCTCGCCCCACTCTGCCTCGTAGGCATCCGCCGTGGAGAGCCGGGCGGCCTCCGCAGCGAGCTGGCGCGTGGTTTCGGCGAGGACTTCGGACACTTCTGGGTAGAGGCTGAGCAGCTTCTGGTGGGCAAGGCGCAGGCGCTTGCTCATGTCATCCAGGAGCAGCCGGTCCTCGAAGGCCTGCGCCAGCTCGGCGGCCTCGGTCTCTGGCGTGCCTGTCATGACGCGCAGGCGCAGTCGGACGGTCAACTCTGCAATCGAGCTGGCGATGCTGTGGAGATCGGCGCGTGCGAGGCGCTCGTCCTCTTGCTCCGACGCATCCCGCCCTTCGCGGCGGTCTACGATGGATCGGGCCGCGCCCAATGCGGCTCGCGCGGCGGCGACGAGCGCCATCGCATGGAACGCCGGGGCCGAATGGGTGTGGTCGCGCATGGACAGGTTCAGGAGTGGGTCGAGGTTCAGGGAGAGAACCTCTAATCCCTGAACGCCGAACCGCGTTACACCTCGAGGTACCGCAGGAACTCCGCGGCGCGCTCCTGGAGGTTGTCTTCAGCCTCATCGAAGACCGCAACGACGTGGTACTCGTAGTGCGCCATCAGGTGGCGAACCCGAGCGGTGTCGGTCACATTCAGCTTGAGCGTCACCCGAACGCGCCCGGCGCCCGGGTCGTCCTCGGTGGAGACCGATAGGATGCGGACGCCGTTCTGCTCGATGATCTGGGCCACCTGCCCGAGCGAGAAGTCGCGTCGGTCTACGTCCAGCACCACGATGGCGCCCGGCTCTTCGGTGGCGAGCATGTGCGCGAGCTGTGCGAACACGTCCTGCCGCACCACGAGGCCCTCGTACATCCCGTTGTCATCTACGACGGGCAGGACTGTCAGCCCGTGCTGGCGAATCAGATGGGCTGCATCGAAGACGTGGGTGTCCAGTTCCGCGGAGATCGGGGATCCTGCCACCAGCGCGCCCAGCGGAGCCTCCGGGTTCGGCTGCGCCCGCAGGGCGGCATCGCTTACGACCGCATCCAGGCGCCCCTCCGGATCCACGACGGGAAGGTGCGCAGTGTGCGCTTCAGCGAGCTGAACAAGCGCAAACCCCACCGTGTCCGACGTGCGGAGCGGATCGAGCGGGCTAAGGAGAGTGTCGACAGTCATGGTCGTGGGGGGACGACGGACTCGGGTGCAGGAGTGGGTGAAGCTAGCGTGCGCGGTCCATTCGAAAACGGTTTCCCAATAGACGGGCAAAGAGCGCTCCAAGTATCACCGTTCACCGCCTTCCTGCGACCGTTCAGCCGCGTCTCCGACAGTTCAGCCATTCTCTTGGCGCGTCCAGGCCTTTACGGGAGACTCCGGAAGGCGTTACATGTCTCCCGATGGATTGGCGCGGGTGGGTGTTTCTGTGGCCGCTCCGTCGCCTGACATGGACGCACGAGTGTCTGGGTCCTGCCAGCGGAGATGACCAAAGCGGACAAGCATCCGGTCCAGATCCGGCGCGTTCTTCCGCGAAGCCCTGAAGCGTACGCGCGATACGGGCACCACGGCGCCATCCGTGTCTTCCGCCAGCCCGACCTCATCGTTCAGCACCTCAGCGACGTTGTAGAGGTGCGCGAGGCTCTTGCCTTCAGTGACGGGCACCAGCGCGAGACGCTCCACGTAGTCGGCCTCAATGAGCGCGACGGTCTGCTCGCGGAGATCGTCCAGTCCGATGCCGCGCATGGCGGATACGAACACAGCGTTCTCGTCCTGAGCGCGGAGCGCGTCCAGCAGGCCCCGGTTCTCTAGAGCGTCCACCTTGTTGTAGACCATCAGCGTCGGCTTCTCGAGCGCGTCGAGTTCCTTGAGCGTCTGGCGGACGGTTGTGATGCGCTCCTCGAAGCCCTCGTGGGCCACGTCCACGACGTGCAGAAGCACATCCGCCTCGCGAACCTCGTCGAGGGTGGACTTGAAACTCTCCACCAGCGCGTGGGGCAGCTTCTTGATGAACCCGACGGTGTCGGAGAGCAGCACCGGCTTGTTGGACGCCAGCTCGACCTGCCGCGTGGTGGCGTCGAGCGTGGCGAAAAGGCGGTCCTCGGCGAAGACGCCCGCATCCGCCAGCGCGTTCATCATGGTGGACTTGCCCGCGTTGGTGTAGCCGACCAGCGCGACGCGTGTCTGGTCTGTTCGGCCCTTGCGCTGCGTCTCGCGCTGGCGGTCAATCTTCTCGAGCTGGGTCTTGAGCACGGCGATCCGGCGCCCGATGAGGCGGCGGTCGGTCTCGATCTGCGTCTCGCCCGGTCCGCGCATCCCGATGCCGCCCTTCTGGCGCTCGAGGTGCGTCCAGGCCCGCGTCAGGCGCGAGCGGAGGTACTGGAGCTGAGCCAGCTCGACCTGCGCCTTGGCCTGGCTGGACCGCGCCCGGCTGGCGAAGATGTCCAGGATGAGCCCCGAGCGGTCCATGATCTTGACCGACCGGTCCTCGGACTTGACCACCTTCTCGATGTTGCGGACCTGCACGGGCGAGAGGTCATCGTCGAACACGACGAGATCGGCCTTGTGCTTGTCCACGAGCGCCTCGAGCTGCTGGAGCTTGCCCTTGCCGATGTACGTGGCCCCCTTGATCCGCGGGAGCGCCTGCGTCAGGCGCGCAGCGGTATCCGCCCCGGCGGTGTCCGTCAGGAGATCGAGCTCGTCGAGGCCCTCGCGGAGGTCACCGGGCGTGGTGTCTGGCGTCTGGACGCCGACGAGGATGGCCGTTTCGCGTTTGGAGGTGGGAGTCAGTGCCAAGCTGTGCGCGCCCATGGCGCGAATCAATCGGGTTAGGCCCAGAAGATCGGGCTGGCGTCCAACGACGGCAACGACCGGGTGTTGCAGAGGTTGAGTGCCCGTGGGGTGAAGAATGGGGGGCCTCGAGCTGGCGATGGCATCTCAACTCGACTGACCAGGTACCAATCAGCCCGCCTCGTTCTCGCCAAGCGGTGACGATGGGTCATCGTCTCTGATGCAGCCCAACTCCTGATTGTCGATGGTCCATCGCATCCGATTGACTTCATCAACTGTATCGGGCTGGCGCCAGACGTAGCACTGCCCTGGACTTGGGCCGTCGTCCTCGGCCCAGGCAAAGAGGTCTGCCGTCTTGACAAAGGGGATTCCACAGGTGATGCAGCAGTCATCCTCGACATAGAATTTCCCTGGGGCGTTGAGAGGGTGAGCCCTTCTGTACATCGGGATTCGGGGAGTCGTTGAAACATGTATAGGACGATACTCGACACAACTGTCATCCTGAGCGCCAGCGAAGGATCTGGTCTGATCCGGCGTCACGCTTTATGAGGCCGCCAGCTCGAGGCAGGCCAGATCCTTCACTCTGCTACGCGCCGTTCAGGATGACAAGCTGGTAACGGATTCAGCTCGTAGAGAGGTGCTCCCGCGCGTCCATCAGCGCGAAGCCAAGCAAGTTGAGCCCGCGCCATGCACCAGGATTCTCTGCGCGCGGGTTGCTCGCTCCCAGCCCAATTCCCCAGATCTGATCACGCGGACTGGCCTCCACCAACACGCGATTCGATGTTCCGAGCAGAAACGCTCGTAGGCGGTCGTGAGCTGAGAACTTCGCGATGCTGCCTCGAACCACGATCTCGTAACGCTCACGAGCCCAGGTCGCCTCGTCGAAGTTCTGCACCTTCCGACCGAGTGCCTTGGCCTCACCGGGATGCTCTGCCTCCAGGATCTTCGCCAGCGCGTCCTCATCTCCAAACAGACGCGCCTTCTCGGCCATCATCCAGTGCTCGGCTGTCATGTACCGAATGCCACTCACCTCGAAGGCTGAGGGGAACCATTGGCTGAGGCATGCCTTCCCGACATCGAGCCCAGAGGCCGTGTGTCCCCAGAAGAAGAGCCATTTGATGCGCTCGCCTGCGTCTATTCGATCGAGAAGACTCGCAATCCGGGAATCGTCTTGAGTCATTCCACGGACACTAGTGACACTAACTCATACCGCATCCGGGGAAGCTCCCGCCGCTCCCCACATACGTCTGCTCGAACGGTACCAATCGTGACTGCACCAAGCTTCTCGTAGAACGGCTCGGCGTTCGGGTCCGAGTGGATGAGGAGCGCTGTCGCGCCCAATGACTGGGCTGTATCTGCTGCGTGAGTGACCAACGCTTTCCCCAGCCCCTGACCCATTGACGAGGGCAGCACCCAGACATGCTCGAGCTGGATCTCGGCCCCAACTCCTTCCAGCGCATAGCATGCAACCGGCGCATCGGCCTCATCAACCGCCACGTAGACCGCGTGCTCGGTGATGTACGCCTCCGTGAACGTGAGCCCCTCGCGCCATTCCTCAATCCACGCTTCGGGGTACCCCCAATGGCTCTTGGACGCCAGCGCGATCTCGGTCAGACGTTCGGCCTCATCGGGGCGAGCGCGGCGGATGGTGTGGAATACGGGCATCAGGCGATGGCTTCCTTTCGCCAGCGCGTCGTCAGGAGCGTCTCGGCCACAAGGCACGCCAGCGCGAGGGCCAGGAAGACGGTCCAGAGAGAAAACCCGGAGCCTTCGGTCGCTCCCGCCAGCCCGACAGCGGCGTCCACCACGCGGACGGGGCGCCCGGTGCGGGCCTCGAGCTGGCGAGCGGCCTCCTCGGGGTCCAGGCGGGTGGGGTCGGACTCGCGGGCGTCCTCGTTGACGGCGACCGTCCGCAGTACGCGGTCGCCCTGCATAACGGCGTAGACGCCTGCGGTCTCCGCGGCATCATCCACGTCCAGCACCACAGCGCCGGGGACGGTCCGCTGGATGGGCGTGATGGACGTGCCATCTGGGGCGACGAGACGGAGCGGCTCGCTGGAATCGGCACCTTCGACGCGGAGCTGGCCGCCATCGCGCACGCTCAGGGTGCCCGTCTCGGCCGAGGCCGATCCGGCAGCGAGGTAGGCGACCGAACGGTAGAGCAGCGGCACGAACAGACCGCGCTGCGGCAGATCACTCCAGTCGAGGTCCGGGGCGACGGTCGCCAGGAGCAAGCTGCCTTCGCCCCGGCGGATCTCCTGGAGAAACGGCCCACCCGCCGCCAGCCCGATGAGCGCGGACTCATCGCCTCCGCCGGGCGTGTAGCGGGCGAACCGACGCACATCAGGGCTCTCGGGCGTCGGGTTGGCGGCGTCAAACACGCCGACGAACAGTGGGTGGTCCAGGTCAGTATCGGTGAAGCCCCCCTGAGACTCGGTTCCTCCTGCCGGTTCGGCGGCGTGCCAAAGAGCAGAACCATACGCAACATCAAATTCAAATTTTAGCATGTAACGATGTGTGTGGGCGTGGCTGAGCGCTAGCGCTGGAAGACACGGGTCAGCCTCTAGAGCTTCCCCTCCGCCCGAAGC
>JBCBZH010000360.1:0-3350 GCA_039815415.1 Bacteroidota bacterium | reverse complement strand
CCCGTCCACTCACCCCCATTCGCATAGAGTTGTGCCAGCTTAAGGAGGTCTCGGCTGCGCATGCCCAGACCACCACCGGTCTGGACCTGTCCGGTCGGAGAATTCTGCCATTCGATCTCAGTGATGCCAAGGGGGGCAAACAGGCGGGCATCTGCATACGCCTTAACGGATGTACCGACAGCGCCTGCAAGCGCACGGCCAAGAGTGTATACCCCCGCTGTGCAGTAGCTGAACGCACGGCCATACGGAGACTCTGACGGGGGCGTCGTCCAGGCGGGGAAGCCTTTGATAGGGAGGTCGAGAGTGAACTGCAGCCAATCCTCTACGAGGTACATCCTCTCCTCATTACCCGATGAGTAGTTGTTCCAGTCATCGCATTCGAGAAGCGAACTCATCGTCAACAGGTCCTCGGCTGTGATGCGGTCTTTGCGAGCATCGATGTTGAGGGATGGGCTCGCATCGAGATACGGCATGATTGGCGTGTCCACGCTCGGAAGGGAGCCGTCTGCGATGGCAAGACCAGTGAGGGCTCCGGTGAGTGTCTTCGTGGCCGAGCGCGTGTTGCGCAGAGTCGATGTGGTCCCTTTGAGGTAGACCTCATAGGCTAGTTGACCGTTGCGAGCGACGAGGACACTGGTGATGTCCCCGAAGACGCCAGCTCGAAGCGAGTCGGTTAGCGCAGCGAGGCGGTCGGCGTTGAGACCGACTTCGGTTGGTGACGCGACGGTCCATCCGTCGTTGAGAGATGCAGGAGTGCTGGGCTGCGCGATCGCTAGAGGGGCGATGGCGAAAGCGACGAGGGAAAGGGCTTTGCGAAGAGGCATAACAGGGGATTGGGAGTGAGTCCAATTATGCGCTCTGCCGTGCTGGCTGGTTGCGTGTCGCGAAGGGGTGTAGGCGTCCATGTACGTTCGAAAACGTTGTTTATGATTCGTATGAGCCGATTCGGGCACCAGGCCACGAACTCGCGTGTCGCCAGAGGGTCTCCTGGTGTTGCCAGATGCACAGATTGAGCAGCGCTACTGCATAGGATCATCTCTGAAAGGAGGTGATCGCGCCCTTTGCGATGCACCTGAGTCACTTCCCGTTTCGCTACGACGTGCTGAGGCGCTTCACCAACTCATTGATCGCTGGGCGGTAGGTCCGGCTTACGGGCACCTCGGTGCCATCATCCAAATGGAGAGTGGCACGTCCTTGACTGCCTGGGACCAGTCGCGCGATTCGAGATCCATTAACGACTGCAGATCGGTGGGTACGGATGAACGGATCGCTGCCGAGTCGTTCGTGGACCTGGTACAGGGGTTCGCGAATCAGCCGGTCGCCGTCAGTAGTGTGGAGGCACACGTACACGTCCTGCGCTTCCACCCAGACGATCTCACCTGGATCGATCACACCGTAGTGCGTGCCCTCTTTGACGATGAGCCGGTTCGCCAACGGGGGAGGAGCCTGCGAGCCAACCGCCTCGCCGACTCTGGCTTCGTGCGCAGCCAACCGTTCGTTGTCGAGGTGATGGGTCGCACGGTGCATTGCCTCATCGAACCGTTCGTCGGAGTACGGCTTGAGGAGGTAATCCAGCGCGTGCGCGTCGAAGGCGCGGACGGCGTACGTGTCAAATGCCGTCACGAAGACGATGGCAGGCGTTGGGGTCGTGGAGGCACGCAGGTGCCGGAGCACGTCGAAGCCATCCATCTCAGGTATCTGGACATCGAGAAAGAGTAGGTCTGGCGCCTCCTCTTCGACAGCACGAACCGCAGACTCACCCGTCGCAGCCGTTGCGACGACCTCGACGTTAGGGCGTTGGCGAAGCAACTGTTCGAGTCGCCGCCTGGCCCATTTCTCGTCGTCCACGACGACGACACGGATTGTTTCCGAGCGCATCCGTCAGTCGGTAATCAGAGGAAGCGTAATGCGTGCCCGGACGCCGGATCCCTCCGCCCGATTCGCCAGCTCGAGCGTGGCCTCGGTGCCGAAGAGGCGGTGAAGGCGCTCGCGTGTGGTGGCAACGCCCATTCCCGGCTCTCCAGATGGGTCGTCGCCATCGAGGAGACCTGGACCGTTGTCGCGAACATCGAGGACGAGGCGCTTCTGCTCACGCCGCCCGAGAATGGAAACCTGCCCTCTCCGAGAGGTACGGGCGACGCCGTGCTCGAACGCGTTCTCGACGAGTGGCTGGAGCAGGAAGCTGGGTACGCGCGCCTCCAGGACATCTGCCTCAATGTCGACGTCCAGATCGAGCCGGTCCTCGAATCGGAGGCGCTGAAGGTCGAGATAGCGCTGAAGCCAGGCGACTTCATCCGCGAGAGTCGCATCGGTGGAGGCCCCTTTGAGCGCGCCCCTGAGGAGGACAGAAAGCTGAGCGAGCGCAGACCGTGCTTGCTGGGGACGCTCCTCGATGAGACCCGAGACTACGTTGAGAGAGTTGAACAGAAAATGTGGGTTGAGTTGCATCCGCAACGCTGCCACCTGGGCCTTCGCCAGCTCGGTTTCCAAGACAGCGGCAGCCCGCTCGTTCTCCGCCATCCGACCGCGATACGCTGCAGCCGTGTAGTAGGCCGCGATCACCACAAAGGGCCAGAACGCCTGCTGGAGGTTCGCTATGTGAGTGCGGGCGTCCACAGCGTTCTGGAGGTCGCCCCCCAGAGTTGGAATCCACGCTACGAGGAAGGGCCGCACAATCGCAATCCACATGACGAACCATGACACGTAGCTGGCGAACAACAGACTCACCATCACCACAGCCGTAGACGTAAGTCTCTTGCGTTCTGGGAGCGTCACCCACAACTGTGCTGCCCTACGAACGACGAGCGAGACAGGAACGAACGCGACATTCTGAGAGGCGAGTGCGACAATGAGGAGAGGACCCGTGAGAGGGTTTCCCCATTGCGCCACGTTCACTGTGGAGAGAATCTGATACGCCAGCCCGATGCCCATCCAGAAGGCCGCCACCTGCAGGACTTCCCTGCGGGTGACCGGATCTTGGACGAAGGCCTCTCGGAGGCGGGCGAGTGCAGACATAGCCAGGATCCAGCTGTGCTCAGCGGTATCGAGGCTCGCCAGCTCGGCGATGGCGCAGCCCCGGAGAGAAGGAGGTCTAGGATGTACCATTCCTAGACGGGGTGTCGGTCTCCGAGGATGCAGTTGGTGTCGCCAACGGATCCTGAGATGTTGCCAACGCACAGGCGCGGCAGCCGAGGAGCTGGAGGCTCGGCCCAGCTACGCATGAACCAGGCCGCCGCTCTCCGGTCGTGGTGTCGAGCTGGCGACACCGCATCGCCAGCTCGAGGAAGACCGCTACTGCGCCATCCCGTAGAGCTGGCCCGGCTGCACGCCGTACGGCTTGGCCTCGTCGT
>JBCBZH010000275.1:0-5694 GCA_039815415.1 Bacteroidota bacterium | reverse complement strand
CGCGGCCCGCTCCCGGCGAGCTTTTCGGCCCTCACCCACCTCCAGTATCTCGAGCTCCAGAACAATCGCATCAACGGCGAGGACAACGACGACCTCATCTACAAGACGAAGCGGGCCAAGTACAAAGCGCTCATCGAGCGCATCAATGAGATCCACAACACCGGCCAGCCGATCCTGATCGGCACCACGTCGGTGGAGACCTCGGAGCAGCTCTCGCGGCTGCTCACGCGCGAGAAGATCCGCCACAACGTCCTCAACGCGAAGGCGGCTCGGGCGCAGTCCGAGGCCCAGATTGTGGCCGACGCAGGCCAGAAGGGCGCTGTGACCATCGCCACCAACATGGCCGGCCGAGGTACGGACATCAAGCTCGGCGAGGGGGTGCTCGAACTTGGCGGGCTGGCGATCCTTGGTACGGAGCGCCACGACAGCCGCCGCATCGACCTCCAGCTCCGAGGCCGCGCGGGCCGTCAGGGCGACCCGGGCTCCTCCGTGTTCTACGTCTCCCTCGAGGACGACCTGATGCGCCTCTTTGGCCACGAGCGGACCGCCAAGGTGATGGACCGCCTCGGCATGGAAGAGGACGAGGTGCTCACGCACAAGTGGCTCACCAAGGGCGTCGAGCGCTCGCAGCAGAAGGTGGAGCAGAACAACTTCGCCGCGCGGAAGCGTCAGCTCGAGTACGACGACGTGCTCAACAGCCAGCGCGAAGTCATCTACGACCGGCGCCTCAACGCGCTGATGGGAGATCGCCTCAAGGGCGACATCCTTGAGATGCTGCGGTCTTTCGTGGAGGGCTCGGTGAACGAGCACTTCGGCAACGGCGACCTCGAGGAGATCCGAGAGACGCTGCGTCGTCACCTCGCCTTCGATCTGGAGATCGACCCGATGAAGGCCATGAACCTCGGCCCCGACGGGCTGGTGGAGTTCATCCTCGACGAGGCCACGGCCCACTACCGCCGCAAGCGCTCCGCGCTCGCTGGGCCGTTCTTCCGCTCCGCACAGCAAATGCTGGAGGGGAAAGAGGACGAGGAGCGTCCCAACAAGCTGTACGTCGACTTCACCGACGGACGGAAGATGCTCCGCGCGACCGTAAAGCCGGAGGACGTGATTGAGTCCGAAGGTCAGGAGATCAACGATGCTCTCGAGCGTGCATCCGTTCTCTCGGTCATCGACGAGAAGTGGACCGAGCACCTTCGCGACCTCGACGAGGTGAAGGAGGGCGTCGGGCTTCGGGCCTATGGCCAGAAGGATCCGCTCATTGAGTACAAGATGGAGGCCTTCCGGCTCTTCAAGGAGCTGATCCAGACCGTCGACGAAGAGGTCATCGGGCTGGTGTTCAAGGCGGGGCCTCTGGTGCAGGGCGACTCCTCGCGCCGGCAGGCGGCCAAGCGCGTCGCGGCCCAGGCGGCGGCTCCGCGCCCACGCCTCGATGCGAAGCAGGCGCGCACCGAGCACGAGTCTGCCGAGCCCAACTACGCCGCAGGCTTCGGTTCTGGCGGCCAGCAAAGCTCCGCCCAGCGCGACCCGACGGCCAAGGCGATGCCCGTGACGGCTGAAAAGGCCTACGGCCGGAACGACATCGTGACCGTGATGGACCCGCAGGGGGCTACGCACGAGATGAAGTACAAGCACGCGCAGTCCAAGCTCAACCAGGGCTGGGCGCTGATCGGCTAGAGAGCGGGTCTGTCTGAGGGCTCCGTCAGCTCGAGCTGGCGAGGTCTTTGGTATCCCCTGGTGAAGCCGTGCGCGCCGGGCTGGCGAATCCGCGCCGCCAGCCCGGCGCGTATAAAAGCAGGGTCATCCTTCACGCGCGTTCGGGGTGACATTGCCGCTGCGTTGCCGTAGCCTGTCCGGTCCACTCGCCAACTCGTTGTGCTCCGCACACTCACCATTCGCGACTACGCCCTGATCGAGCAGCTCGAGGTCGATTTCGACAGTGGGCTCAACATCATCACGGGCGAGACGGGAGCGGGTAAATCCATCCTGCTGGGTGCGTTGGGCCTGCTCTTGGGAGACCGCGCGCACACGGAGGCCGTCCGGACGGGGGCCAAGAAGGCGGTCATTGAGGGGATGTTCGACAACGCCGACGAGGGGCGCCTGCCTGCGCTCCTGGACGAGCACCAGCTCGACCCGTCCGAGAACGGCCAGCTCGTGATCCGCCGCGAGGTGTCGGCGCGCGGCAGTCGGGCCTTCATCAACGACACCCCGGCCACGCTCGACATCCTGAAGGAGGTCGCCGCCCACACCATCGACCTCCACGGCCAGCACGAGCACCAGTCGCTCCTGCGCACCGAGACGCACATCGAGCTGCTGGACAATTTTGGCAATCTCGAGAGCTTGGTCGGCACCTATCGGAAAGCGTTTGCAGAGGTGTCCACGCTGGTGACTGAGCGGCGCCAGCTCGTGCGCCGCAAGGACGAGCTGGCGAAGCAGAAGGAGCTCTACGGCTTCCAGATCGCCGAGATCGACGCGGCCGCTCTTCTGCCCGGCGAGTCCGACGACCTCGACGCCGAACGCCGCATCCTCGAGAATGCCGAGCGCCTCTACGAGGCCACGGCCGACCTCTACGCGCAGATCTCCGAGGCCGACGATGCGCTCTACGACCGTCTCGTGCTGGTGCGTAACCAGCTCCAGGACCTCGCCCGCATCGACGCGTCCTTCGACGACACGCTCTCGGATGTGCGCTCCGCCGAGATCGCGCTCAAGGAAGCCACGCAGTTCCTGCAGGACTACAACGCGCGCATCGAGTTCAACCCGGAGCGGCTGGACGAAATCCGGGAGCGCCTGCAAGAGATCGACCTGATGGAGCGCAAGTACGGCGGCACCGTGGAGGCCGTGCTGGCCTACCGCGAGGAGATCGGTCACACCTACGCGGTCGCGCAGGACTTCGAGGGCGCCATCGCGCGGCTGGACGAGCAGATCGCCAACGCGCAGGAGACGCTCACGGGTGCCGCGTACCGGCTGTCCCAGAAGCGCCACGAGGTGGCCGAGCGCATCGAAGAGATGATCGCCGTCGAGCTGGCGACGCTCGGGATGCCACACGCCCGCTTCGTGGTCGAGTTTGGCTTCCAGGATGATCCCGAGGGGTGGATCGCTCTCCCGGAGGGCAACAAGACGCGTCGCGTGGTGGCCTTCCCGGCAGGCGCCGACCTCGTGGAGTTCCACATCTCGGCCAACCTCGGCGAGGACCCCAAACCGCTGGCAAAGGTGGCGTCTGGGGGGGAAGTGTCGCGCATCATGCTGGCGCTCAAGGCCATCCTCGCCAAGTCGGAGCGTCTTCCGATCCTCGTGTTCGATGAGATCGACACCGGCATCTCCGGTCCCATTGCGCGACGAGCGGGCGAGTCCATGCACCGGCTGGCGCAGTACCATCAGATCATCGCCATCACGCACCTGCCGCAGATCGCGTCGCTGGGCGACGTGCACTTCTCGGTCGAGAAAGTGGTGGACGAGGACCGGACCAAGACCCGCATCCGTCGCCTGGATGAGACGGAGCGGGCCGAGGCCATCGCGCTGCTCCTGGCAGGCAACGAGGTCAGTGAGGCGGCGCTCGAAAGCGCCCGCGAGCTGATCGAGACCGGGCGTCTGGAGTCGGAGGACTAAGCTTCGAGCTGGCGATCAGCGGGCGTAGCCTCCAGAGACGAAGCGCTGCAGCTCCTCGGCTTCACCACGCACTTCGTCAAGCTGAGCGCGCACGCAGTCGCCGATGGAGACAATGCCGACCAACTCGCTGTCGCGCAGCACCGGCAGGTGGCGGATCTTGCGGTCGGTCATCAGCGCAAGGCACTGGCCTGTAGTGGCCTCCGGCTCGACCGTCACGAGGTCTGAGGTCATCACGTCGCGCACGAACGTCTCGCGCGAGGTTCGGCCCTGTAGGGCGATCCGGCGGAGGTAATCGCGCTCAGTGAAGATGCCCACCAGCTCGTTGTCATCCACCACCACGATGGCGCCGACGTTGGCGTCCACCATCCGGCCGATGGCGTCGTACACGGTCGCGTCTGAAGTCGTGGTGATGACGCGGTCGCCTTTCTTGTTCAGGAGCGTTGAGAGAGAACGGGGCATGGCGGTACCGGCTGTGAACCTTCAACATAGGTCACTCTCGTCTCCAATCCTCATTGGGGCGCAACCCCAACTACAAAACCGCCCCGGACAGCCGAGGCCATCCGGGGCGGAGAGTGGAGCATAGCGGATTCGAACCGCTGACCTCCTCGCTGCCAGCGAGGCGCTCTACCAACTGAGCTAATGCCCCTCGGAGAGTGCCGTCTGTGCGCTCCAGCGCAGACGGGCAGCCAAGATAGACGGCGGAGCGAGGGGCGGTCAATGGAGCGCCTGCAAAGAGCACATGCCTGCCCGGAAGTGGCGTGGGAGCCGGACTAGCTTCTCGCCAGCCCGATTCCCTCCCCCATGTCCACGCCCATTCGCTCGTTGCCTGTTCACGTCGCCAAGTTTGGAGGGACCTCTGTCGGGACCCCCGACCGCGTTCGTCGTGTGGTCGAGCTGGTGATGCACGAGCCTGTGGAGGGGCGCCGCGTGGTGGTGTCGTCGGCGTTTGGAGGCGTGACGGACCGGCTGCTGGCAGCGGTCGATGCAGCCGTGGCCCGGACTGGGGAGCACCGGGGCATCCAGCGGGAGGTTCGGGAGCGGCACACGGAGGCCCTTCTCGCACTGGCGCGTGAGGACGAGCGGGCTGGACTGGCCGAAGGTCTGGACGCGCTGTTCACGGAGATCGGCGAGCTGTTGTATGGCGTGTATCTGCTGCGCGAGTGCAACGCTCGCTTCCGCGATGCCATCGTGTCGGCAGGGGAGCGGGCGTCGGTGCCGTTGGTCGCGGCGGCGTTTCGGGCCGCTGGGCACCCGGCCAAGGCGCTGGACGCGACCGCGTTCATTCGGACCGACGATGGCTTCGGTGAGGCCGTGGTCGACTTCGAGGCGACTCGCCAGCTCGTCCGCAACACATTCGGTGCGCTTCCTGAAGACGCCGTTGCGGTCGTGACCGGCTTTGTGGCGTCCACCGCCGATGGCGTCACGACGACCCTCGGGCGGTCTGGCTCGGACTACACCGCGACCATCCTCGCAGGCGCCCTCGACGCCCAGGAATGTGTCATCTGGACCGATGTGGACGGCGTGCTCTCCGCCGACCCGCGCGTGGTGCCCGACGCCTTCTCGCTGCCACGTTTGAGCTACGAAGAGGCCGCCGAGCTGGCGCACTTCGGGGCGAAGGTGCTCCATCCGCGCACCATGCGTCCGCTCCAGGCGAAGGGCATCCCGCTGCGTATCAAGAACACCATGCGCCCGGAGGCCGACGGGACGTGGATCGGCCCGGCCGATGGCAACAGCGAAGGCGAGATCAAAGCGGTGACGGCCATTCGGGATGTCGCGCTGGTGCGGGTTCTGGGCGTGGCCGTGCTCGAGGTGCCGGACCTTGCGCAGCGCGTGTTTGCGCCGTTGTCCGAAGCTGGGGTTCCCGTCTATCTCGTCGCGCAGGCGTCCTCCGAGGGCAGCCTGGGGTTCGCCGTTCGCCAACTCGACGCCGACGCGACGGTGCGCGTGCTGAACAAGGCACTGGCACGGGAGATCGAGCGCGGTGATGTGCGGGGCGTGGAGGTCGAGCGCGGCGGAGCGGTCATCGCAGCGGTGGGGGCGGGGATGCACACGGCGCCCGGTCTGGCGGGGCAGATGTTCGCCACGCTCGGG
>JBCBZH010000196.1:0-8291 GCA_039815415.1 Bacteroidota bacterium | reverse complement strand
GTCGGATTATTTACCCCAGGACATTCGGAGTAGCGAATTGCATTTAAATTAAAACACATCATGTCAGCATCTCGAATAATGGGTTCAGCAAACTTAATGTCATCTTTTAATTTTCCTAATCGTATAGCTTCGTAATTATTTTTAGTTAAAATCTTGAAAGCATCTGGAGTTGTAAAGTGAGATCCGCGCAAGCGGGGTGGGGGTGTTCTCGCTAGCCTGCCAGATGGAGAACACCCTCCGAGCGCTTCGCGCCCACCTCCCTCAAAGGGAGGAGATGGACGACGCCTTGCGTCAGATCGAGCTGGCGAGCCACTCCTGCAAGGATCCTGCGGCGGCGTCTCGGTCAGAGACGGTCGGGCTGACGATAGGCCAGTCAATGCCGATCTCCGGATCGTCCCACCGGATGCACACCTCAGACGCCGGTGCATACGCTGCGGTGACCTTGTACGTCACCAGCGCATCGTCACCGGTCACCACGAAGCCGTGGGCGAACCCCGGCGGGATGTAGAGCTGCCGTCCGTTCTCGGCCGACAGCGTCACTCCCACCCACTGCCCGAAGGTCGAGCTGGCGGGGCGCACATCCACGGCCACGTCGAACACCTCGCCCCGGACCACTGAAACCAGCTTGCCCTGGGCGTGGGGATCGTGCTGGAGGTGTAGGCCACGCAGGATGCCATTCGTGGAATATGAGACATTGTCCTGCACAAACGCCTCGGCGATGCCAGCATCTCGGTAGCGCTCCGCATTCCACGCCTCGACGAACCAGCCGCGGGCATCGCCGAACACGCGCCGCTCGATGCGAAGCACGCCCGGGAGCCTCGTCTCATGCACCCTCATCGAATCAACTGCATCAGATACTCGCCGTAGCCGCTCTTGGCGAGCGGAGCTGCCAGCTCGGCCAGCGCGCTGGCGTCGATCCAGCCCTGCTCAAAGGCGATCTCCTCGGGGCACGCCACTTTCAGCCCCGTCCGCTCCTCGATGGTCTGAATGAACAGGCTGGCCTGGAGGAGTGAGTCGTGCGTGCCGGTGTCCAGCCACGCAAACCCCCGCCCCATCAGTTCGACGGACAGCTCGCCCTCCTCGAGATACATCCGGTTGAGATCCGTGATCTCCAGCTCACCCCGCGCCGACGGCGTCAACGCGCTGGCGACATCACACACGCGCTCATCGTAGAAATAGAGTCCCGTGACAGCGTAGTTCGACTGCGGATGGTCCGGCTTCTCCTCGATGGAGACGGCCTGCCCGTTGTCATCGAAGGCGACCACGCCGTAGCGCTCCGGGTCGTGCACTCGGTAGCCGAACACCGTCGCGCCCGTCTTGCGGGACGCGGCCCGCTGGAGTAGATCTGGGAGGCCGTGACCATAGAACAGGTTGTCGCCCAACACGAGGCACGCCGGGCCTCCGGCCAGAAACTCGCGCCCGATGAGAAACGCCTGCGCCAGCCCGTCGGGCGAGGGCTGCTCGGCGTACGCCAGCTCGAGGCCCCACGCGCGGCCATCGCCCAGCAGCTCCCGGAAGCGCGGGAGGTCGTGAGGCGTCGAGATGACGAGGATCTCGCGGATGCCCGCCAGCATGAGCGTGCTGAGCGGGTAGTAGATCATCGGCTTGTCGTAGATGGGCAAGAGTTGCTTGCTCACCGCGCGCGTCACCGGGTGCAGCCGCGTCCCCGAGCCACCGGCCAGGATGATGCCTTTCATGAGAGCGTGCCCGTCGTAAGGAGAGTGTCCGTCATGCGTCCGCCTCCACCGTCGAGCTGGCGATCACGCCCCGGCGGTCCAGGCCCACGCCGTCCAACGCCCGCGCGCTCCACTCCTGATTCTCAAGGGTCCAAACCACCGTCTTGCGGAGCCCGCTCTCGAAGGTCTCCTGGCGAGTCCACCCCAGTTCGGTCTCGATCTTGGTCGCGTCGATGGCGTAGCGATGATCGTGGCCCGGGCGGTCCGCGACGAACGTGATCTGGTCGGCGTACGCTCCGGACGGCGCTTCCCCTACCAGGTCGTCCAGAAGCGTACAGAGTGCGTGCACCAGCTCGAGGTTGGTGCGCTCGGCGTTGCCACCCACGTTGTACGTCTCGCCCGGCGTGCCGTGGGTCATCGCCAGCACGAGGGCGCGGACATGGTCGTCCACGTAGAGCCAGTCACGGACGTTGTCGCCCGTGCCGTAGACCGGGATCGGCTCGCCGCGTAGGGCCTTGGCGATGACCACGGGAATCAGCTTCTCGGGGTACTGATACGGCCCGTAGTTGTTGGAGCAGTTGGTCACAACTACCGGCAGGCCGAACGTCCGGTGCCACGCCCGGGCAAAGTGATCAGAGGCCGCTTTGGAGGCCGAATAGGGCGACGACGGATCGTAGGCCGTGGTCTCTGTGAACAGACCGGTGTCGCCGAGCGACCCGTAGACCTCGTCGGTGGAGACATGCAGCACGCGAAAGGCGTTCGCTGCCTCCGGCGGCAGCGTCTCCCGGTACGCGCGAGCCGCTTCCAGCACCGTGTAGGTTCCAATGACGTTGGTCTGCAGAAACGCCGCTGGGCCGTCGATGGAGCGGTCCACGTGGCTCTCGGCCGCGAGATGCATCACAGCCTCGGGCTGGTGGCGTCGGAACACATCGGCCAGCGCATCGGCGTCACAGACATCGACTTTCTCGAACGCGTGGCGGGCATCGCCATCGAGCACAGCGAGCGACTCCAGCGTGCCCGCATACGTCAGCTTGTCGACCGTCACCACAGAGTGGCCGAGGTCGCGCACGAGATGGCGAACGAGGGCGGAGCCGATGAACCCGGCGCCGCCGGTGACGAGGATGCGCATGAGAAAGGTGGAGGACGGAACGCGGCTCGTCCGTACCGGAATCTAGTCCTGCCCGCCGCCGGGCTGGTGGAGATCGAGCGCATCCAGCGCATCGGTCCAATGCGGAGGCGTCACGCCATAGACCTCCTGAAGCTTCGTCGTATCGAGCACCGAGTAGGCGGGGCGTCGAGCTGGCGTTGGGTAGGCCTCGGTGGAGATGGGCACCAGCTCGCGAAGTGCAGCGGGCGGCCAGTGGTCGAAGATGGCGCGGGCAAAGCCATACCACGTCGTCTCGCCCTGGCACGTCGCGTGGACAAGGTCTGGTGTCGCCAGCTCGTTCTGGAGAGCCGTGCCGATCAAGTCTGCAGTCGCGCGGGCAAGCCACGGCGCCGAGGTCGGGCTTCCCACCTGATCATCGACCACACGAAGAACCTCTCGTTCATCGCCGAGGCGGAGCATCGTCCGGAGGAAGTTGCGCCCGTGCGCCGCGTAGACCCAGCTCGTTCGCACAATCAGCGCCGCGCCGCCGACCTCTCGAATCGCCTCTTCGCCAGCCAGCTTGGTGCGTCCATAGACACCAAGTGGATTCGTCGGTTCGGTTTCGGGAATCAGGCGGGTGGCCGTCCCGTCGAACACGTAGTCGGTCGAGTAGTGGACGAGGAGGGCGTCGAGCTGGCGTGCGACCTCGGCCAGCACCCCTGGCGCCTCGGCATTGATGCGGTGCGCCAGCTTAGGCTCGCTCTCGGCCCGGTCCACAGCAGTGTAGGCCGCCGCGTTGACGATTACATCCGGCCGGTGCTGGCGGATGATCTCGGGGAGCCGTGTGAGATCTGTGAGATCGCAGTCCGCCCGATCCAACCCGATCACCTGACCAAGCGAGGCGAGCGAGTGCGTCAGCTCGAGGCCAACCTGCCCCCTCGCTCCAAGAATCAGAAGTCGGCGAGGCGGGTCAGGCACGGTCAGGATCCAAGAAGGCCACGGGCCTCAAGATCGGCGATCACAGCATCCACAGCCTGCTCGATGGACAGTTCCCTCGTGTCGAGCGTCAGCTCGGCGGCTGCGGGCGCCTCGTACGGCGCCGACACGCCCGTCAGCTCGCGGATCTCGCCCCGGTCGGCCTTCGCATAGAGCCCCTTGGGATCTCGCTGACGGGCCGTCTCCACGTCCACCGTCACATGTACCTCAATGAAGCGCCCATCGGGCAGCAGCTCGCGCACGCGGTCTCGGTCAGCGGCGTAGGGCGAGACGAACGTACAGAGCGTGAGTGTACCCGCTTCCATGAACAGGCGCGCCACCTCTCCCACCCGACGGATGTTCTCGGTTCGGTCGGCCGGGCTGAAGCCGAGATCCCCGTTGAGGCCGTGGCGCATGTGGTCGCCATCGAGCAACACGGTGCGAACGCCGCGCTCGAACAAGCGTCGTTCCACCTCGCGGGCGATGGTGGACTTGCCCGCGCCCGAAAGCCCGGTGAACCAGAGGGCGGCGGCGGCGTGCCCCTGCTCGGCCTCTCGCTCCTCCCGGTTGATGTTGAACCCCTCCCAGGCCACATCGGGGGACACGCGGCGGTCGGCGAGCTGGCGATGAGCTTTCTCGACCACCTCGCCGGGCGTCTGGGCGGCGCCACGGATCATGCCCGCGGCCACGGTGGCATTTGTGTACGGGTCGATCAGGACAAACGCGCCGGTCGGGTGGTTGGTCGCGTAGGGATCGAAGAAAAGCGGCAACGCCGTGCGAATGTGGACACGTCCGATCTCGTTGAGCGCCAGCTCGTTGGCCTCCTCCCGGTGCAGTGAGTCCACATTCACACGGTACACGACGTCATCCACGAAGGCACGGACCTCACGAGAGGTATGGCGGAGCAGGTAGTGGCGGTCAGCGTGCAGCGGGGTCTCGGACATCCAGCAGAGCATCGCGTCCACGTGGGGGCTCACCGTGGGCAGGTTGCCAGGCCGCACGAGCATGTCCCCTCGGCTGACGTCGATCTCGTACTCGAGGGTCAGCACGATGGCCTCGCCAGCTCGAGCGTCATCCAGGTCGCCATCGAATGTGGTGAGGGCCTGAATCCGGCTGCGCGTGCCCGAGGGCAGCGCCATCACTTCCTCGCCCGGGCGGATCACGCCGGACGCGACGGTGCCCGCAAAGCCTCGGAAAGACGCATCCGGGCGCAGCACGGTCTGGACGGGAAACCGGAAGTCGCGCAGGTTCCGGTCCCCTTCGATACTGACGGTCTCCAGCGCGTGGAGGAACGTGGAGCCCTCGTACCACGGCATGTTCTCGCTCCGCTCCACCACATTGTCCCCGAGCAGCGCCGAGACCGGAATGAACGTGAGGTCACGAACCTGGAGCTTGGCGGCGAAGCTCTGGTACTCGTCCACAATGGCATCGAACACACTCTGGGCGTACCCCACCAGGTCCATCTTGTTGACCACCACCACCATGTGGTCCAGACCCAACAGCGACGCGATAAATCCATGCCGCCGAGACTGCGTCTGTACACCCCGCGCTGCGTCGATTAGAACCACCGCGAGGTCCGCCGTGGAGGCGCCCGTGACCATGTTTCGGGTGTACTGGACGTGTCCCGGCGTGTCGGCGATGATGAACTTGCGCTTGGGCGTCGCGAAGTAGCGATAGGCCACGTCGATGGTGATGCCTTGCTCGCGTTCGGCACGCAGCCCATCCGTGAGCAACGCCAGGTTGGGAATGCCATCGGCGCTGTGCCCGCCCCGGTTGAGCGAGGCCTGTTCAACGGCCTCAAGCTGGTCCTCGAAGATGGACTTGGTGTCGTACAGCAGCCGCCCGATGAGGGTGCTCTTGCCATCGTCCACGCTCCCGGCGGTCGAGAACCGAAGCAGGTCCATGTCGAGAGGTGCGCTGGCAGCAGAATCGGAAGTCATCAGTCAAGTCTCAGGGTGAACGGTTCGATCCAGAACCGGGCGCGAGAATGCCGTCTCGCAGAAAACGGGGCGACGAGCTGGCGGCTAGAAGTAGCCTTGCTTCTTGCGGTCCTCCATGGCGGCTTCAGATCGCTTGTCGTCGTGCCGTCCGCCTCGCTCCGTCACTCGGGCAGCGGCCACCTCGCGGATGATCTCCTCGACGGTGCTCGCATGGCTCCGGACGGCACCCGTACAGGTCGCGTCCCCGATCGTTCGGAAGCGGATGGTCTCGTGTACCACCTCCTCATGGGACTGGATCTGAACGTAGTCTGTGACCGCGAGCAGAGTCCCACGTCGGTCGAACACATCGCGCTGGTGTGCGAAGTAGAGGTTCGGGATGTCGATGTCCTCTGCAGCGATGTATTGCCACACGTCCATCTCCGTCCAGTTGGAGAGCGGGAAGACGCGGAAGTGCTCACCCACTGCCTTGTGGCCGTTGTAGAGGTTCCATAGCTCGGGCCGCTGGTTCTTGGGGTCCCACTGCCCGAATCGGTCGCGGTGAGAGAAGAAGCGCTCCTTGGCTCGGGCCTTCTCCTCATCGCGACGCCCGCCGCCGAAAGCGGCATCGAACTGATGAACCTGGATGGCATCGAGCAGCGGGATGATCTGCAGACCGTTCCGGCTCGCCTCTGGCCCGGTCTCCTCCACGACCCGGCCGGCATCGATGGCCGCCTGCACGCTGGCGACCTCGAGGCGAACCCCGAGCCGCTCCACCAGCTCGTCGCGAAAGGCGAGGGTCTCTGGGAAGTTGTGCCCGGTATCCACGTGAAGCAGTGGGAATGGAAGTGGCCCTGGATGAAAGGCTTTCCGGGCCAGATGCACCATCACGATGGAGTCTTTGCCTCCTGAGAACAGGAGCACGGGGCGCTCAAACTGGGCGGCAACCTCGCGCATCAGATAGATGGCCTCGGCCTCTAGGGTGCGGAGGTGAGACGTTCTGCGGACACGGTCCAGTGACATGACGTGTGGAGCCGGATCCGGCTCGATCGGGATTGCAATCAAACGGAGAGGCGAAAGCGGAGCCGCCTTGGAGGAAGACACCGTGCCATCTGGCGTTCGGCTGCCCGACTCGGCCTAGAGTGTAACCGGCACGCCACACGGCAGCGCATCTATCACTCGCATCGCCGGGAATCACGGGAATGCCCCCACAGGTCTTGTGACCGTGCGATGCTAGGGCCGACGCCCAAGAGCGATCCGGGGGCGCCCGGCGAGATCCGTACGGACGTCCACATCCGCCAGCCCGTGGGCCGTCAACAGCTCGCCGACAGCGTCTCCACCGGCCGCGTGGGTCTCCACCACCAGCCAGCCTCCGGGGTGCAGGATGCGCCCCGCATGATCGGCCAGAGCCCGATAGAACACCAGTGGCGCCTCGTCAGGGACGAACAACGCCAGGTCTGGCTCATGATCTCGCACCTCGCGCTGCATCGTGGTCTGCTCGGACACAGGCACGTAGGGCGGGTTGGACACGATGAGGTGAAACGTCGGGGGGACACGGTGGGTGAACTCTGGGCTCAACGCGTCGGCCTCCACGAAGGTCAGATCGAGATCGAGGCGCGCGGCGTTCTCCCGCGCGACCGCAAGCGCGGCAGAAGACACATCGGCGGCGAAGACCTCAGCGTCGGGGCGGGCCGACCGGATCGCCAGCGCGATGGCTCCGCTCCCCGTTCCCACATCCAAGACCCACGGCGCCTCGACGCCCTCGAGCGTCGCCAGCGCAGCCTCGACCACCTCTTCGGTCTCTGGGCGTGGAATCAGAACAGCAGGCGTGACCTGAATGTCGAGGCCATAGAACTCGGCATGCCCGAGGATGTACTGCAGCGGTTCCCCCGCTACCCGGCGCTCGATGGCCGCCTCGAGCTGGCGAAGCACATCCCCTGCGACCACCTCGTCTGGACGGGCGTACAGATCCGCTCGGTGGATGCCTGCGAGGTCTTCGAGCAACCACTCGGCGGTCCGGCGCGGACTGTCCACCTCGGCCTCGTGAAACCGGTCAACGGCGGAATCGATGAGTGCGCGGCGAGTCACGAATGGAACGCAGAGGGGGTCTTGAGGATACCGCATCTCCTCCCACTCTCCCCTGTTCCTCTGAACGCTTTCTACTCCGGCTCCACCGTCCTCGTCACGGGAGCCTCGCGCGGCCTGGGTGCCGCCTTCGCAGAGCGCCTGGGGCATCTGGGCGCACATGTCCTTCTCGTGGCTCGCTCCCCCGACGAGTTAATGGCGGTCGCGGAGCGGGTTCGCCACAACGGCGGGACCACCACGGTCCTTGTCTCGGACCTCGGCTCCCCGGGGGCAGCAGATCTCCTGGTCGCCCGACTGCAGGAACTGGATACGCCGGTTGACGTGCTTATCAACAACGCAGGCTACGGCATCGTCGGGCCGTTTCTCGAGGCCTCTGCTGAGGATGCCGAGGGCATGGGCCTGCTGAATGCCGTCGCCTTGACGGGCCTGACGCGCCAACTCGTTCCAGGCATGGTCGAGCGCGGACGCGGCGGCGTGCTCAACGTGGGGAGTGTAGCCTCCTTCGTCCCGGCCCCTCGGTTCGCGGTCTATGCCGCTACAAAGGCGTACGTG
>JBCBZH010000129.1:0-11458 GCA_039815415.1 Bacteroidota bacterium | reverse complement strand
TATCGTCTGAACTCCAGCGGCTTTGCACGACCGACGTCCGACGAGCCCATTGCACGACCTCAGTGACCCCCCGCACATGAGTACTCCCTCCAAAGACGACCGCGACGGACTGATTCTCAGCGTCAGTCTGCATCTGCTGTTGCTGCTCATTGCGGCTCTGAGCATTGGGGTGGATCAAGACCCAACCCCAGAGCCACCTGTGAAGCTGGTGGAGCTAGATCTGCTTGACCTGGCGCCAACGATTCCCGTGCAGATGGGACCTCCGCAGCGCGCCGAAGCCGGTGCGCCAGCGACGCCCCGGCAATCGTTGGAGCCGCCACGTCCAGCCCCGCCTGCGGCATCGCCCGTACAGCCACCACCGAGGCCCCGAGCCACGCCGCCTCGGCCCGATCCGCTCCCGCGTCCGGCGAACGACCCCAATGCCTCGCCAACTCGTCCCAACCCGCCATCGAATGCGCGGCGGCCCGAACCGAACCCGACGCCTCGACAGCAGGTAGAGCCCACCCAGGGCAGCGGTGCCACGCAGGGTGACTCGCCTACGAGCGGTACCAACGATGGGCCTGCTGCAGGCTCGGGGGGCGATGCCCCCGCCGAGGTCGGGTTCCAGTTTGGGAACCGGAGCTTCACCTGCCCGACCCCCGCGTTCCCGGGGGTGGAGGGCACCATCACGTTCAGCGTCACCTTTGCACCCAACGGGCGGTACGTCACGTCGCGGCCTCGCTCTCGCAATGCGACGTTCACCAGCGCCGTGCAGCGGGTGATCTCCGGATGCCGTGCACAGCCGCTCCCGCCAAACGCGACGCAGACCAACCAGTCGACGGTGGCGACGTTCAACTTCCGCGCATCGAACTGAGGCGCGCCTGTGCTGCGTGAACGAGTGTGCGCGCTTCGGTCCGGGCGGCACTCGCCAGCGCCTGGCTCACCAGCTCGATGGGCGTGCGTTCTCCCGCAAACGCGTCTGCCAGTGCGTAGAGCGTTGAGAGTGACACCGTGGGCTCGTCGACGTAGAGGCGGATGGGCTCCCAGGCTTCGGGCCTGAACTTAGCCTTGAAGCGTTCGAGTCCCTCGAAATTGTAGAAGCGTCGCGCATGGGCTCGCGTCCAGGCAAGGAGCGCGCGGACCACGCGTGGCGGTGGCGTCGAGCTAGCGGGAGCGGAAGACGACAGTGCCGCCAGCCCGAGGGTAGCCCAGGTGAACCCGTCATCCGCGAGGGCTCTGAAGGCTGTGTCGAGCAGGCACGAAGCAGTTCCGTTGGGTGCCTCGGTTCCCTGGATGATCCATTCGATCATCCACCCGTTGCGAGCGGGGACAGGAGCCAGAAGCGAATAGCCGACCACCTCGCCAACTTGCCTTGCTACGAACACGCGTCGATCCCCGAGAGCGTCGAGGACAAGCGGGTCGGTCAGGAAGCGGAGCGCTGGGAGGCCGCGCGCGTCCATCCATTGAGCCAGGCACCGCCGCAACTCTGGACTCGAGCTGGCGACTGAGGCAGGCATCTCCTGCACGTCAACGCCTTTGTTCCGGGCTCTCTGGATCTGAGCTCGAACAGAGGCATGCGTTCGGACGATGTCCGGCCACTCACAGGGATTCCAGGTCGGGTGCGATCCGACCACAAGCCCGGTGTGGCGTTCGAAGAGGTGGGTTTCTCCGGGTTCAATGCCAAACCAGACTGCGCGGCCTCCGCCAGCTCGAGCCTGGGCGTCGACATGCGCCACCGCCGTAGCCAGTTCATCGGCTGGGCCAATGGGAGCGCCAGCGGCAACCCAGACTGGGGAGCCGCCGGGGCGGGCACGCGCGCGGACATAGCCGATCATAGCGCTTCCCACCCAGGCATGATGGAATCCAGCGTTGAGGGTCTGGTACGCGGTGGCGTTGTGGCCGAAGCGGAGAATGTGTTGGCGAAGATCGAGGCTCACGCCGCGAGCCGGAGCTGGATAGCGAGGCTGCAAGCTAGCGGTCTGGCGAAGCGCCTTGATGCTGCGCCGCCTGCAGCCTACCTTCCGCCGACCACCAGCCCGATACTGTCCCGAGACGTTCTGATACGCGCCTTCGCTTTTCCCGCGCCCGTTGTCTCGAACGGTTGAACTCTATGCGCTGCTGATCGCGGACGCCCTAATGCTGGGCGCCGCCTGGTTTGGCTTTGACCAATTGGCGGCCGCACAGGGCTGGTTCGTGAGCCCGGGGTGGATCTCGCCGGTCCTGTTCTGCGCCATCTTTGTTACTGGATGGATGGTGTTGTACGCGTTTGCAGGGCTGTACGAGCAGCGCTACGCAGACAGCCGCTTCGACGAGCTGGTGTCGCTCGCCAAAGTGACGGCGTTCGGGGCACTCGCCATCCTCTTTGTCTTTTTCCTGGATCGCCTCGAGCCGGGGGCTGTTCAGGGATCTATCCTGACGTTGGGCGGGATGGTGTTCGGCGCCGTGGCCTTCTCGCGGGTCGTCGTTCGGACCATCCAGAAGTATCTCGTGGTGCGCGGATACGTCCGGCATCGTGCCGTTGTGGTGGGGTGGAGCGACCGAGTGGAGGCACTCTACCATGATCTCGAGACGTACCCGGCCGCTGGCATCGAGCTGGCGGGTGCGGTACGACTCCTGCATCACCCCGAGCCGTTGGCAGTGCTCGTTCCCGCTGGACATGCCCGTGGTGATGGAGGAGGGATGGCTTCTGGTGACGCGCTACCTGACGGTGCCGTAGAAGTGACCGCCGCTGGCGCCCCAGAGGCAGCCATCGCTGAACTGCCGCGTCTCATTGACCAGTTCGGCGTCCACGACGTGCTGATCGCTCTGGGCTCTGATGATCACGCCTACCTCGATGAAGTCCTGCGTGTCTGCGAAGGACGGACCGTAGCGTTGAAGTTGGTTCCTGACTTCTATGCAGCGGTCGGCGGCATGGCTCGCACGGAGCACACGTACGGACTCCCGCTCATTGAACTGTTGCCGGAGCCGATTCCGACATGGGAGCGTCGCACAAAGCGAATCGTGGATGTGATCGTGAGTGCGTTCGTTCTGATGGCCGGTTTGCCCATCTGGCTCGTCATCGGCGCCCTGGTGCGGGCCACATCCCCCGGCCCAGCGATCTATCGCCAGACCCGCGTGGCGCGGTACGGGCGGCCGTTCACCATGTATAAGTACCGGACGATGGTAGACGGGGCTGAACGCGACACCGGGCCTGTGTGGGCTGACAAAGCGGATGCACGGGTGACCCCGCTGGGACGCGGGCTGCGACGCCTCCGCATCGACGAGATCCCACAGATGTGGAACGTGCTCCGGGGCGACATGAGTCTGGTTGGGCCGCGCCCTGAGCGCCCCTATTTCGTCGATAAGCTCGGTGACCGGATTCCGCTTTATAGCCGTCGCCACCGGGTGCAGCCTGGCGTGACAGGGCTCGCCCAAGTGAAGTGGCGCTACGATGCGTCTATCGAGGATGTGCGACAGAAGCTCAAGTACGATCTGTTCTACATCGAGAACATGAGCCTGCGGCTGGACGCCAAGATTCTTCTGCAGACCATCCGGACTGCGCTTTCCGGGGGAGGGCGGTAGGGAGGCTCGATTCAGTGCGTCGCCAGCTCGAGTGGGCTGAGGCTCGGTATACGTGCCGTCGGTTTGGCCGTTGACCATCGAGCATTGTGGGCAGCCCATCGCGTTGAATGAGAAGCAACCGTGCGTCCAGCTTTTCCTGGGCGCGACGCTCGAGCTGGCGGGATCTTCCGGACGCTATCCCCCTGACGTGTGCTCATGACTCCACACCCTCAGCTCGTTGTCCCCGGTTCGGACACCGACGCGCTCGCGCTCTATCGCGCCCTTCGCCTTCCGCGCGCCGTCGAAGACAAGATGCTACGGCTCATCCGCCAGAACCGAATCTCGAAGTGGTTCAGCGGCTATGGGCAAGAGGCCATCGCGGTCGGGTGCGGCTGGGCGCTGCGAGAGTCGGATTGGCTCCTGCCGATGCACCGCAACCTGGGAATCTGGACCACTCGGGGCGTGGAGCTTCGACCGCTGTTCTGCCAGCTCATGGGCAAGGCCGGGGGCTTCACCAAGGGGCGCGACCGCACGTTCCACGTCGGTCTCCCGGAGAAGCGGATCGTGGGGATGATCTCGCATCTTGCGGCGATGCTTCCCGTCGCGGATGGCCTCGGGCTGGCGGCACAACTGGCGGGGCGCGACGATGTCGCGTGCGCCTTCGTCGGCGAAGGCGCGACGCGGGAAGGGGACTTTCATGAGGCGCTGAACTTGGCGTCGGTGTGGTCGCTCCCCGTGTTGTTCGTTGTGGAGAACAACGGGTACGGCCTGTCCACACCGACGCGTGACGCCGTGGCGGTAGAGGACATCGCCGATGCCGCGGCGGGCTACGGGATGCCCGGCGTGGTCGTAGACGGAAACGACATCGATGCCGTTATTGCAAACGTCAAGCAAGCCGCTGACAGGGCGCGGAGAGGGGAGGGTCCGACCCTCCTCGAGATGAAGACCTTCCGCATGCGCGGCCACGAAGAAGCCAGCGGAACCGCCTACGTCCCGGATGCTCTCTTTGACGTCTGGGGCGAGCGCGATCCGATCGCCCGGTACCGGCGCCAGCTCGTGAACAGCGGGGTTGCGGCGGACGTGCTCGAAGCCATTGACGTCGAGCTGACGGAGGCTGTGGACGAGGTGGCAGAGTGGGCGCTCACCCAGCCTGAGGTGGACAGCACCCTCGAGCAGGAGCAAGCAGATGTGTTCGCCCCTGCTGCGGACGTACAAGCGCCACCCGACGCCAGCTCAATGTCTGAGCGCCGGTTCATCGACGCGCTGACCGATGGGCTCAGAGACGCGATGGATGCCGATGCGTCTGTGGTGCTCCTGGGCCAGGACATCGCAGAGTACGGGGGCGTGTTCAAGTTGACGGCAGGGTTCGCAGATCGTTTCGGGGCCGATCGTGTGCGCAATACGCCCATCATCGAGAGCGGGGCGGTGGGGTGCGCGATGGGGCTCGCGTTGGATGGCTACAAGCCGGTGCTCGAGATCCAGTACGCCGATTTCATCACCTGCGGCTTCAACCAGATCGTCAACAACCTGGCGACGACGCACTACCGCTGGGGCGCTTCGCTCAACGTCACCATCCGTACGCCGTTTGGCGGAGGGATCGGGGCCGGGCCGTTCCACAGCCAGAGCCCGGAGGCGTGGTTCGCGCACGTTCCCGGTCTCAAGGTGGTCGTTCCGGGGACACCTGCGGATGCCAAGGGGTTGCTACGGGCGGCCATCGAGGACCCCAACCCCGTCCTCGTGTTCGAGCACAAGAAACTCTACCGTTCGCTTCGCGGGATGGTGCCGGACGCACCGTATTCCACGCCCCTAGGCTCCGCTGCGACCGTGCGAGCTGGCGAGCATCTGACGCTCGTAACCTGGGGCGTGGGTGTGGTCTGGGCGATGGAGGTGGCCGGAGCGTGGGCGGAGCGCGGCGTCGAGATCGAGGTCATTGATCTCCGTACCCTGGTGCCCTGGGATCGAGTGACGGTCCGGGCCTCGCTCGCTCGAACGTCCCGGCTGCTGGTGCTTCACGAGGCGGCTCGCACCGCCGGGTTCGGGGGCGAGGTGGTCGCGCAGATCACGGAGGAGTGCTTTCATCAGCTCGATGCCCCGCCGGTCCGCGTGGCGGCTCAAGACCTTCCGATTCCATTCTCGAAAGGCCTTGAGTCCGAGATCTACTCGGCCCGTGCACGCCTCGATGGGGCCATCGAGCGCGTGATGGCGTACTGATTCCTACGCGTCGGCAGCCTCAGAAGCCTCTTCGGAAGCCTCAGCGTCGTCCGGGGTCACCTGCTGACCCTCATCGGCGTCTTCAGGGCGCTCGTCGAGAACCTCATAGGTCAGCGTGTAGTCGCCGGACTCGCCGGGTTCGTAGCTGGTGACCACCACGCGCCACTCGCCGCCTTCTTCGGCCTGCGTGATGGACTTGGTCATGGACCGATTTCCTGCAGAGGAGTCGTCTACATCGGTCTGGTCACCGGTTGGGTCCAGGATGATGAAGTACGGATCGAAGTCGCCAGACAGCACTTCGGCGCGAAGCCATTGTCCCTCGCGGACCATCACCTCGTAGGCATCCATGTACTCACCCGACTGCAAGGTCTCGTCCCCGTCAGCGAGTGACCCCTGGACCTCAGTGGGCGGATCGGCAACGGGAAGGCCAGTGGCCGCGTCTATGGCCGAATCGGAGGAGTCTGAGCAGCCGACCATGAGCAGCAGGGAGAGAGCAAGGGCAAAGCGGAGCATGAGGAGTGGGGTGAAGTGGGCGTCAGGTTGGAAATCGCACCGAAAGACAGCGCGTCCGATCCGGTCGAGGGAGTTCGGACCGACTGCCTAAAGCATACACAGCGCTGACGTTGTTGGACCACCTCCATCGAGCTGGCGACCTATGCCGGGTGAATCGCCAGCTCGACCGCACCGACCGTGGCGCCGACACTCCGCAGCAATTCCCCGTACCACGACTGTGCCCGGTCACGGCGCTCTGAGAGCGCATGAGGCGCCCAGATGATGGACAGCGTTCGCGTGGTGCCGTCATGCGTTTTGGTTCGCTGGCTATCGCGGACGGCATTGGCGCACGGGCCATCCGCGTCGAACAGGCACAACAGCCCGTTCAGGCGGATGGTCTGGCCGCTGGCGTTGAACACGTACTCGGTGCCCTCCTCAGGAACGTCGATAGCGAAGGACGCTGTCGCACGGTCGAGGTCGATGACGGAGATCGGTAGCCCGCTGTGCAATGAGACGACGTTGCATGCATCAACGGCGGCGTTGATGGGACCCAGCCGTCCAGATGTGGCCGCGCCCACGAGATACTCGGACGCAGGCTTGCCCCGACCTGTTGGCTTGTAGCCCCGGTGGCGGAAGAGATCCCGGACGGTCGCCTTCACCTCATCGGAGCGCTGCAGCGGTGCGTCGGCGTCTAGCCGCAGCGAGCTGGCGAAGGCGTCCGTCGCCAGCTCGCCGAGCGGTCGCTGGAAGGTGGTCGTGAACGCGGCGACCGCCAGCGTGGGGTACGGGGCGACAGAGAGAGTCAGGGCGCTATGGGAGAAACACCTCGGTGGTCGTTCTCGATTCGATGGAGTCCGAATCGAGAGGAGTCTCCAAGCTACGGGCGAGCTGGCTCGGCCAGTCGGATTCTGCGAGAGCTGCCGTGACGGCCTCGGTCAGGTTGCCACTCATCTTGGCGACCATCAGCTCGTCTCGGTTCAGGACGACGACGAGGAGATCACGGAGATCATCGTGCTTCTCCTTTGCCAGAATCCAAACGATCTCGTCCTCCTCTCGTGTGGTCACTACGGGGATCCACCCGCGCTTCTCGTAGGCCTCGAAGACCGGAGGCGTCTCGATCTCGTTGAGTGCGACGGCACCGTGGACATCATAGCGGGCCACTTTGACTTTCCGAACCTTCCGAAGAACGGCCCGTGCCATTGCCGTCGACTCGTCTCCATCGTCCGAAAGCGCGAGAACGGTGCGGGCAGTGCCCATCGTTAGAAACCCGAACGAGACAGCAAAGCCCTTCCCGATGTCGGCTTCGGGGACGCTCCGGTCGATGTGGTTTCGGAGTTTCGTCAGCTCGAGCGACATGCAACCCGAGCTGGCAAGCAGGACCGCGAGCGCGAGGGCTATTCCTGTGCGGCTACTCATCTGCATCGAGGTCTGGGCCGCCGAATCGCGTGCTGAGACGGCCCACCTGGGCGGGGTCGATCAGGCCATCGATCAGAATGAAGGCGGCTTCCTCGTCGTCATGATCGACAGACATCACGGCCATTCCGCCGAAGACATCGCCATCTTCCCGGACGTAGATCCAGACATCTTCCGGGTCCTCTTCATCTCCGCGGATGCGGACGAACGTAAACCACCCCGCGTCTTCGAAGCCATCGCCGATCCGGGACAGTTCGGAGGAGAGGTCACCGCGCGCCGTATCCAGTTCGTAGATGCGGACGGTGACCGCGTTCAGGCCGTCCACCATCTCCGCGACTTCGGGCTCGCTGTCGCGCGTGGCTTCGACAGCCAATCGGAGGAGTGAGCCGCGAAGATTCACTTCGACCTTGGCCTCTCGGTCGAAGAAGGAATCCAGCGTTCGGACATCCAGGGGCCCGGATTGCGCGCTGGCGAGAGGCACGGCGAGTGAGCACAAGAGGGCAAGAGTGAGGAATCGCATGGTCTGGGGGAATTAAAACACGCTGGTTTCAGTGAGCGTGCCGGCGGCGCGCCCGAGTTCGGTAGAGATAGTGGAGCGCGCGTGCGACTGGGCATCTGCTATGAGCGTCAGTGCGAGCATCAACTCTTCTTGGGCCTGGGCGACGGAGTCGGCTGGCGGAGCTGGGATTCCAACGAGCTGCTCTGGAGACGCGACGGCTGGAGCTGGAGCGACATGTGGACGTTGCGCTGGCCTGGCGCGGGGCGCCCGACGCGGAGGCGGTAGCGACTCGAGCTGAGGCTCGCGCTGGCTCGCAGGCGTGTCATCCTGGGGCGTATCCGAGACGGGGGTCTCCGGTGCAGACGGAGGACGTGTATCTGCAGCAACAGGCGTGTCGGCTGAGGCCTGAAGGGATGGTGCCGGGCTGGTGTCTTGCCGCATCCAGAGCGCTGTGGCAGCCAGGGCTACCAACAGGGCACCGACCGTCACGAATCCTGCCAGCCGTCGGCGAGTACGGCGAGGTGCGGGAACGGGCTGGCGGTCGCCTGGGGCTCGCCGCGCATCCCGAAGAGCGGATTCGACGAGTCCTTCAGGTGCCTGGATGGCTGCGAGGCGGTCCCATTCTGCCTGGAGGAGGCGCGATGCGGCGAGATCGGCGGAGCACTCGGCGCAGCTCTCGGCATGGGCCTCAAACGAGGCGGCGTCTGAGGCGGACAGGTCGCCGTCGAGGTAGGCATCGAGAGTATGGCAGGGAAGCGGGGTCATGGCACCAGCTCGGGAGAGGACCGGCGGATGGCGTCGCGGAGTTGTTTCCGCGCGCGGTGGAGATAGACCTTGAGGGTATTGAGCGGCAGTTCGAGCGCGTCCGCGATCTCGGCATAGGCCAGGCCTTCGATTTCGCGCAAGACCACAATGGAGCGGTACGGCTCGTCAAGCTGATCCAGCGCAAGGCCGATGCGGTGCCGGATCTCATTGGCCTCGGTGCGCTGGTCCGTCAGTGCGGCGGCATCCGTAGGGTCCGCCAGCTCGCCGTAGGCAGGAGCGGGACGGACGGACCGGCGTCGGAGGAGGTCGAGGGCAGCGTTGCGGCTCACGCGGGCGCACCAGGCTCGCTGGCGCTCCTCCGGGATCGAGGTCCCCTTCCGCCAGACACGCACGAGGGCGTCCTGGGCGGCATCCGCAGCGTCAGCGTCGTTTCCGGTGACCCGGCGGGCCACGCGGAAGACGAGGTCAGCGTGCTGGCGGACGAGAGCGTCGGCAGTCATTGGGCAGGACAGTTCATCGTCCCGACGCGCCCGTTCCGAGAAAGGTTACACGGCGTCTACCGCTGAACCACGAATCGTCGCGTCGAGACCTCTGTCGGGGTCGTCACACGGACATGGTACACGCCAGGTGCCCATGTGGAGGTGTCGATCTGAACCAGCTGGCGACCCGGTTCCCCCGCCGCGTCCGGCATACTGACGCGGCGGCCCATAGCATCGAACACCTCCACGGTCATCGGAGCAGCATCCGGACGCGTGAGGGTGAGTGTGGTGAACGAGCTGGCGGGGTTTGGTGTCGGATTCGACAGTTCGAGTTGGGACGGCGCCTCCTCATTGGCCGTCACATTCTGGAGGGTGAAGGTGAACGTCCCGACAGGAACCACCGCGTCGCCGACCTTGAATGGGGCGTCCTCGATTCGGAAGATGTCCTCAGCAGGATCCGTGTCCTGGTTGGCGGAGGTGTAGGCGGGCCCGCTGTCGGTCCCTGAGTCATAGACGAAGAGCGGTACAGTGATCTCAGCAATCCACCCATTCGCGTCTCGGAGCGCCAGCCCATTGACGCCGACGAACCAGTCCGGGCTTGGGGCCAACATGGAAACCAGCGACACGTACGCGTGGGACTCGGTCGCTGAGAAGGTGAGAGCGACGTTTCCAGGAGACAGCCCGATGCCTCCTCCTGAGAGGGCCGCCCCGGCGCCGGATCCAACAAGCGCATTGACTTCTGTCAGCAAAGCCGACTTGCTCCCTGTCTCAGCCATCGACTCGATCCCGGCTGTGGCCTTGCCGCCTACCTCCCAGAGGGTCGTTCCTGAATTGTGGGTGGCGCCCACTAAGCCAGAGAAGTGCGGGTTACCAGGGAATCCGTCCGGATGCGTGGCGGCGCTCCACGTGCTGGCGAACGTGACAGAGTACGAGGCCTCGGATTGTGCCCACGCTGGAAGGGCAACGAGGGCTAGGAGAAGAGCAGCAATGCGCATGGTGCCTGAGATGAGGGAGCCAGGAAGACGGACGCGACAGCGTGCTGATTGCGCCGCGCCCGCACGTTACGAAGCGAGCTGGCGCGCCAGGGTTTCCGCAGCTTGTGCGGCTGCGTCGGCGAAGTCGGGGCCGGGCGATGCGTACAGGATGGACCGGCTGCTGTTGATCAGGATCGGACCGCCCGCGTTCGCCGCCAGTACGTCTGCGACGGAGCCGCCTTGTGCGCCCACGCCAGGCACGAGGAACGGAACCTCCGGATATGCAGCGCGCAGCAACCGCAACGTGTTGGGCTGTGTTGCGCCAACCACGAAGCCAACCTCACCAGGCTGATCTACGGCTGCACGTGCGGCGAGGCGGGCCGTGAACTGATACAGCGGAATCCCATCAATCGCCAGCTCGTTCAGGTAGGCCGCACCTGGGTTGGACGTGGCGACGAGAACAAAGCCGCACCGATTCTCATGCTCGAAGAAGGGCAGGATGCTGTCCCCGCCCATGTAGGGGGCAACCGTGGTAGCGTCGCCATCGAGCTGGTCGTACAAGGCGGTGGCATAGCGTCGGCCTGTGTTGCCGATGTCACCGCGCTTGCCATCGAGGATCAGGAGGCGGCCGGTGGAGCGGACGTGCTCACAGACCGTCGCCAGCGCGTGCCATCCGTCGGGCCCTAGCGCTTCAAAGAACGCGAGGTTGGGCTTGTAGGCCGCTGCAACATGAGCCGTAGAGTCCGTTATTGCAATGCAGAACTGCTCAGTCGCCGTCGCCGGTGAGGTCGAGCTGGCGATCGGGATGCGGTCCGGGTCCGGGTCAAGGCCCACGCACAGAGGGGAGCCTGCGGTGCGAACAGCGGTGGCGAGGCGGGACGAGAACGACGGCATGGAGTCAGGAAGAGGCTCCGCAGTCTACGCCCCGACACGGCGCTGCTTCGTTCTCTACCGCGCTCCCCGGCTCACAATTCAACGACAGCGCTCACGAGCTGGCGGACCCGACCGATAGCTTCAGCGTTTCAGAAGCGCTTCCAACGCACACCACTTCCTCCAATGTCCATTCTTTCCAACATGAAGGGGGTCGCCAAGCGCGACCAGCAGAT
>JBCBZH010000257.1:0-6386 GCA_039815415.1 Bacteroidota bacterium | reverse complement strand
TAGGAGCTAGGAGCTAGGAGCTAGGAGCTAGGAGCTAGGAGCTAGGAGCTAGGAGCTAGGAGCTAGGAGCTAGGAGCTAGGAGCTAGGAGCTAAAGGTGCCCGGCCCGCCAGCTCGCGACAAGGACAAAGCGATAAAGAAACTTCTTCGCGCTGGCGCTTCAATACGTCCCACTCTGACTCAGGCCCAGAACGAGGTCACGCCATCCTCATCGGCGACCTCGATGATGCGCGCAAGGCGCGCCGCTGTACGGGGGAATCGCGCATCAGGAAACGCGGCTGGGCGGCCGAGGTCCATCCACAGCTCGACCACGTCCATCGGATGCGTCTCCTCATCGGCCGGGCCGGCCCAAATCAGCAAGGCCTCCACCGCCCGGCGCGTCGACGCCCGAACACCGTCGATGCGTGGGAGCACTTTCATCGCCATCGCGAGATCGAGTGGATCGACCGAGTCCTCAGCTCGAGACACAAACGCGTCTGAGACCTCAAGAGCATGAAGCACGAACAGAGCCACCTCGTCACGGGTGCGGTAGCCCACGCCAAGCCCGATGGGAGCGAGAATGGCATTCATGTCGGCGAGAGCGTCCAGTACTGCATCGATGGCGGAGCGATCTGCAGCCGACAGAGTCACCAGCTCGCCCAGCCGAAGCGCACGAGGCGTCCAGGCGTGTGCAGGCCACGCCACATCGCTCACTATTGGTTCTAGCATCGGGTCCACGACCCAGGCGTCGAGCTGGCGTGGCTCGATTTCGAGAACGAAGGCCCGGTCCAGCACCTTCCGGCTGAAGGCGTGCGCGCTCTCATCCACATTCACCGTCCCGACGATTCCCAGTGACGGCGCCAGCCGGACGGCCTGCCACGCCGCATCCTGTGGCGCCAGCGTCTCGGTGAGCAGTGGCGGACTCTCGTACCCCTCGGCGGTTGGCGCACGCCATTCCATTCGGCTCAGCACTTCGGCGAGGTAGTGTTCTGGACGTGCGAGGTTCATCTCATCCAGCACCAGCGTGTGGTGCTGCTCCAGACTCTCAGCCGCGCGACGCGCAGCCTCGAGGACGGCACCCGGTCGAAAGCGTCCCTTGAGATCGGTGTAGCCGAGCGTCTCGGCAGGATCCGTCCAGTCGGGCCGGACGGGAATGAGAGTTGAGGCTCCGCCGGTGGCTTCTTCGACTAGCACAGGCAGGCGGCTTTTGCCCACGCCTGTCACGCCCGCGAGCAGCACGAACGGCTTGGTCCGCATGGCGGTCACGTACGCCGCGATCTGCCACGGTTCATACACGAACCCTCGTGACTCGATGGCGTCGATGCACCTCGCCAGCTCGAGGGCGCGGTCGAACCCAGCGTACTCCCCCGGCGGCTCCGCGGCGACGGGTGGACGGGAGGTGCCAGCGTCGAACCGGAGGTCGGCATCGGGCTGGCGACGGGCCTCGCGGACGGCTTCGACCACCTCCATCAGCGCCTCAGGATCGGTACCCAGGCGCGACTGAATCAGAAACTCAAGCACCAACCCATCGACTGCATCGAGCGGATGAATGACTTGCTGGACGACGCGCCGGAAGCGGGTCTCTGGTGGGAGATTGGTATAGTCGTCCAGCACCCGAAGTGTCGGCACGAAGCTGTCTTTCGAGATCCACAGCTCGCTGGGGAGCACCGCAACCGGACGCACGCGGAGTCGGTGCGGCAGATGCCGGCCCGGTGCCAGCGCGGTCGTGTCCTCAAACGGCGCCCCGACAGCCTCGAACTGGCCTGCGATGACCTGGCTGCCCGAGAGGTAGGCGAAGATGGTGTCGCCAGCTCGAATCTGGTCCAGCCGCGACCGCCCCTGCTGGCGAAGCGCAAGCGTCCCAGCGCGCAGGGCGGCCGGGTACACGTCAGGAGGAATAGACCAGAGCCAGGACGCCACAGGGATACGAGAACGGATGGGTGCGTACGAGGGGCAAATCTAGAGCTTCCCACTGACGCAAGGCTGTCAGTCTGGCACTGTAGCCTGACTGGCTTCCCCTCCGCTCCATCATGGCAACCATCGCTCGCCTCGACTCGCCGTTCCGGCTCGACACTCCGTTCCAGCCGATGGGCGATCAGCCCCGCGCCATCGGCGAGCTGACCGAAGGCATTTTCCGGGGCGACCCGTATCAGACACTCCTCGGCGCGACTGGAACTGGCAAGACGTTCACCCTCGCAAACGTCATTCAGAACACCGGAAAACCGACCCTAGTGTTGTCCCACAACAAGACGCTTGCAGCCCAGCTCTACGCAGAGTTCAACGCGTTCTTTCCCCACAACGCCGTCGAGTTCTTCATTTCGTACTACGACTACTATCAGCCAGAAGCGTACATCGTCTCGTCTGACACCTATATCGAGAAGGATATGGCGATCAACGAGGAGATTGACCGACTCCGACTGCGGGCGACCTCCTCGCTAGTAAGTGGCCGAGATGACATTGTTATTGTTGCCTCTGTATCGTGTATCTACGGACTTGGAAACCCGGAGGAATACAAGGCCCAGATCGTACAGGTCACGCCGGGCGATGTGGTGGACCGCGATGACCTTCTTCGCCAGCTCGTTAGTGTGTTCTACACGCGCAACGACGTGGACTTCTCGCCAGGCGCGTTTCGCGTTCGGGGCGACGTGGTGGAGATCTTCCCTGCCTATCTCGAAGACCAGGCCTACCGAATCGCTTTCTGGGGTGACGAGGTGGAGAAAATCGCCCGAATCAACCCCGTGACCGGCGACGAGCTGGCGTATGAGCAAGATGTGCTCACCATCTACCCAGCCAAGCAGTTCGTGACGCCGAAGGATCAGGTGGACCGCGCCATCCAGAGCATCGAGGAAGAGCTTCGGTGGCGGCTGGCCGTGCTACGAAACGAGGGCAACATGGTGGCCGCCCAGAGACTCGAACAGCGCACGTTGTTTGACATCGAGATGATTAAGGAAATCGGCTATTGCTCGGGCATCGAGAACTACTCCCGACACATGGATGGCCGCGAGCCTGGATCCCGCCCCTATTGCCTGCTTGACTACTTCGATCTCGCATATGGAGATGAGTGGATGCTTGCCGTGGATGAAAGCCATGTCAGCATTCCACAGGTCCGCGGGATGTACAACGGCGACCGTGCCCGCAAGCTGAACCTTGTGGAACATGGGTTCCGTCTTCCCAGCGCGATGGACAACCGGCCTCTCACGTTCGAGGAGTTCGAGGACTTCCACAAGACGGTCCTGTTCGTCAGCGCGACGCCCGCGGACTACGAGCTGGAGACCTCCGGCGGCGTGGTGGTGGAGCAGATCATCCGCCCGACGGGCATCCTCGACCCCGAGGTGCAGGTGCGCCCCGTGGAGGGACAGATCGATGACCTGCTGGACGAGATCCGGCAGTCCACTCGAGCTGGCGGTCGGGTTCTGGTGACCACCCTCACCAAGCGGATGTCTGAAGACCTCACCGACTACCTCGACAGCTTCGGTGTCCGTGTCCGCTACCTCCACTCAGACATCGACGCGCTGGCGCGGGTGGATATCCTCCGCGACCTGCGCCTGGGCGCCTTCGACGTGCTGGTGGGCATCAACCTACTCCGAGAGGGGCTGGACCTACCGGAGGTCAACCTCGTCGCCATCCTCGACGCGGACAAGGAAGGATTCCTCCGCTCCGAGCGGTCGCTAATTCAGACTGCCGGGCGCGCAGCTCGAAACGCGGACTCCAAGGTGATTCTCTATGCCGACAACGTCACCGACTCCATGCAGCGGATGATGGATGAGACGGAGCGGCGGCGCCAAATCCAGCAGGCCTACAACGAAGAGCACGGCATCACCCCGCAGACCGTCCAGAAGTCCACCGACGAGGTGCGACGCGGGACTGCTATCGCCGACCACAAGGCCGAGCAGGACGAGCGCCGAGCCAAGCAGGCGACGACGTACTACGCCGGGCCGGAGCAGCTTCCGAAGGTGGCCGATCCGGTGGTGAAGTACCTCACCGACGACCAGAAGCGCGACCTCGTGGCGCAGCTCACGCGCGAGATGGACGCGGCGGCGGAGAACCTGGAGTTCGAGAAGGCTGCCGAACTGCGCGACTCGATTGCCCAGATCGAGGCCGAGCTGGCGGCATAGGGATGGAACCTCCATGGACCCGCCAGCTCGAGCGTGATGGATATGCTATCGTCCGTGACGTTGCGGATGAGGCTACGGTCCGAAGCCTCCGCTCCTCCTTCGAGGCGGAAGGTGATGACACGATCCAACGCGGCGGTGCCGTCTACGCGCGACGTATGGCCCTCGAACTGTCGGCTGTTCGCGAGTGGGCTCTGTCCACGCCTGCACTGCATCTGGCTCGCTCGGTCCTGGGTGCAGACGCGCGACCCGTGCGAGGCGTTCTGTTCGACAAGCGGGCTGAGGCCAACTGGCCGGTCCCCTGGCATCAGGACCTGACCATAGCCGTCCAAACGCGTATTGACCTTGATGGATACGGCCCGTGGTCGGTCAAAGCCGGAACACCGCACGTTCAGCCTCCGGCCTCTGTTCTGGAACAGATGGTGACGCTTCGGCTACACCTCGATGAGTGCCCAGCCTCCAACGGCGCCCTTCGTGTGATCTCCGGAAGTCACCATGTGGGGAAGCTCACCCCAGACGCAATCCGCGAGATGGCGGCCTCACACCTCGTTGCTACCTGCGAGGCTGCAGTGGGAGATGTCGTCCTGATGCGCCCCCTTCTTCTCCACAGCTCGAGTCCATCCGAGGTCCCGTCTCACCGGCGCGTCGTGCACGTTGAGTATGCAGCTTCGGCCCTGCCTTATGCCATGGAATGGGCTGAATCGCGATCTGCGTCGAGCTAATGCAGGCCTCGCTGGCTCGACGCCCGCACCTGCACCAATACGGGCGAGGCTTCCGTTCCTGAGGACAGGCTCTCGGTTTCTCTATGCGCTCGGTTGCAACACTCCTTCTTCTCGGCATGACAAGTTGGGGGCTGACCGCCTGCGCGCAGGACACCGCGGCATCTCCGCCTGCGGAACAGGCTGCTCTCCGAGGCGAGGGCCAAGCTCCAGCAGACGACGTGATGCTGCACTACCGTCTGTTTGGAGAGACTGCTCTCGAGGACGCCATCCCATTGCTGATCCTCAACGGTGGCCCCGGCCTCACCAGCGAGCACTTCGGCGAGCTGGCGGGACAGTTGGGTCAGCTCGGAGCAGGCCGGACGACCATCACGTTCGCCCAGCGCGGAACGGGGCGCTCCGAGCTAAACCAGGTCGACGCCTCCACTGTGAATCTCGCGGCGATGGTCGCGGACATCGAAGCCCTCCGTGAGCATCTCGAGGTTGAGACGTGGACCGTCTTCGGGCATTCGTGGGGCGGGATGTACGCGATGGCGTATGCCGTGGAGCACTCGGAGCGTGTCCAGGGCCTGATCCTGTCCGCCTCAGGCGGCAGCGACCTTGAGTGGGCAACGAGCTTCCAGAACAACCTCCGGCACCGACTCGGGCCAGAAAGACGGGCGGCATACGATCGCGCCACCACCCGGCAGGCACGCGTCGAAGCGATGGCTGCCGCCTATGTATTCGACCCAGACAACATCCCGTTTGTGATCGAAGCGCTCTCTCGTCCGGGAGCGAGCAATCCAACCATTCGCAGCCTCGTCTTACAGGATCTCTTCCGGCTCGAATTTGACCTGCGCGACGAGCTGGCGACGTTCGACCGGCCCACGCTGCTCCTGCACGGGCGCCAGGACGTACTGGGCACGCTGGTTCCATACAAGACTCATCAGGCGCTCCCCAACTCGGAGCTGATCTACCTCGACGCCTGCGGCCACTATCTCTGGCTCGACCAGCCCGACGCCTACTTCGCCGCCATCGACGCTTTTCTAAGCGAGCACGCGAGTTGACCGCATCGCCAGCCCGAGCGGATGGTTACAGCACCCGCTCCACCAGCCCGTAGCTGGCACACAGCGCCCCGAGGTAGACCAGCGCCACCAACCCGGCGACGGCCCCCTTCGCTGCCCACGATCGCTCCCGGCTCAGGTGGTAGGCCAGATACGTCACCGCACCGAGCAGAACCTCGGGAAGGATGACATAGACCGCCACCCGCCCCACGGTCGTTACGCCCTCAGCGGCTTCCCAAATGGGGACCGCCCAGAGCGTCGCCTCGGAACTCGCCAGTACGACACCACACACGAGGGCCGCGATCCACAGGCCACGATAGAGGCTGCCCTGGTCGAGCTGACGTGCAGTGAAGAGCGATACCCACAGCGGAATCGTCCACATCCCGGCCATCGCGAGAGGCACCTTTCCTATGCGCGGGCCGCCCGTCTCCGGAAACACGAGCGTGCCGAGAACGCTAGCCAAGAAGGCATCTGGGATCACCTGGAAGAGACTCACCAGCGCGAGGAACCCCCAGAGTGGCACCCACTCGCTAT
>JBCBZH010000002.1:0-50817 GCA_039815415.1 Bacteroidota bacterium | reverse complement strand
GATTGAGATGCTTGAATTGAATCCTGGTCGATTGCGTCCGACATAGCCACGTCGATGTCTTCCATCTCTTGTAGGTACGGAGTGGACTGGCGACTCCCGCCTCATTGGTCCAGGTCACGGATAGACCCAGCAGGCCCGAGGTGAGCAACCGGTCTGTGGTGCCGTAGATCGGCCGGACGCCCACGATGTGCTGCTTCTCGTCCGTCTACGCTGCGAGCAACGCCGCCGTAATCGCAGCCATGCCGGATCCGAAAGCGACTGCCGCATCGGTGCCCTCCAGTGCCGCCAGCCCGGCCTCGAAGCGCCCGACCGTCGGGCTGTAGAGCCTCGAGTAGATGGGGCCGCCGTCTGTAGGTCCGCGCCCTTCCATCATCGCATCCAGACTGGCGACCGCGCCATCGAGGCTCTCGAACGGGTAGGTCGTCGACAGGTCGATGGGAAGCGCGTGAACGCCGAGATGGCGAAGATCCTCGCGCCCGGCATGCACAGCGCGTGTGTCGGTGGACTGAGGGCGAGAACCGAGGTCGGACATCAGAGATCACACCGACTGGAGAAGACAACCAGCCCGGCGGCACGCAAGCTACCCTGCTCTGATCTCGAGGCGTCAGACGCTGGCCTCTGGTTTTCATGGACCAACGGCACGTAGGTTGTGTAAACAGAGTGTGGCAGGATGATGAACACGTTTTAGTCCTGATCCTCCGTTGCTGATCGGGATCCTGCCCTTCAGATTGAACACACCGTCTACCTCATGCTTCGCCTGCTGCCAGTCGCCGCTCTTGTCTTGTTTGCATTTCCAGCCCTCGGGCAGGGCACCGGAGCCGCCCCGACACTTCCAGACGTGTCGCTCCAAGTGGATGAGGCGCTGGTCGGGACCTGGGAGTTGGCAGAAGTGGAAGATGGCGGGCTGATGGCGGAGTTGGGAGCCCAGATCGATGCGCTCGTGCTTCGGATTGAGGCCGACGGCGACGCGCTCGTCGGGCTGGAGGTCACCCAAGACCTTGAGACCATGACCCGGGAGGACACGTTCAACTGCGTTACCGTGGACGGCGAAATCCGACCGGATGACCGTGCGGCCATCTCCTACGAAGTACTGGGTGAGGACGAACTTCGCCTGGTAGACCCTGAGGGAGTGATCGTTCGCATGAAGCGCGCCGAGCCTGAAGTTGTCTCAGAGCCCGGTCTCACGCAGTAAGTGACGCTCGATCTCAACGGCCGCGTCGCCCTCGTCACCGGAGCCAGCCGGGGCATCGGCTGGGCCATCGCTGAAGCGCTCGCAGCGGCGGGCGCCACCATTGCTCTCCATCACTCTGGCCGGGACCCGAGTGCGGCCGACGCGCTGGCGGCCACCTGTGGACATGGGAGCCGAGCCTTTGCTGCCGACCTTCGCCAGCTCGAGACGCCCCAGATGCTCTGGGACGCGGTTGAGGCCGAATACGGCCGCCTCGATGTGCTGGTAAACAACGCAGGCGTGTTTCGGACAGCCCCCCTCAGCGCTCCGCTCGATGCCTGGCTGGATGCCTGGGACGAAACGCTGTCCATCAACCTCCGCGCCGCTGCCGTTCTCTGCCGGGCGGCTGCACGCCATGCTCACCAGCAGGAGGCAGAGGGCGTACGCGTGCGGGTCATCAACGTGTCCAGCCGCGCGGCCTTCCGAGGAGACGACCCGGAGTACCTCGCGTATGCGGCCTCCAAGGGCGGGATGGTGGCCCTCACGAAGTCGATGGCCCGCGGCCTGGGGCGCCACGGGCTGGCGGCCTTCGGCGTCGCACCGGGGTTCACCGAGACCGACATGGCTGCCGACGCCATCGCGGAGAACGGCGAGGCCCTGCGCGGCCAACTCGCGCTCGACCGCCTCACGCAGCCTCAGGACATCGCCCCCATTGTGGTGCTGCTCGCCTCTGGGCTGGCGGACCACGCCACGGGCACCACCATCGATGTAAACGCGGGCAGCTACGTGCGGTGAACGCCAGCCCAGAGGCCCCGCGAACACCGGTAGCGCCGCTTCAGCTCAACCTGCGCAGCGCTCCGAGCTGGCGAAACACGTCTGAGATGCGGCCTCCCCAGCCCTCGCACACCGCTCGCGCGTAGGTTCCCTTGCTTACCTATCTGCCCATGCCCCGCCGCTACACCGAAGAAGAAGCGCAGCGCATCTTTGCGCACGTCGCAGACCGTCAGCGCGACGCGGCCCGGTCGGAGTCTGGTCTGTCGCTAGATGATCTCCAGGAAGCGGCTCGAGCTGCGGGCCTCGATCCATCGCTCGTGGTGCAGGCCGCTGCTGCCCTCGATGTGCCCTCACCGTCCAGGGCCGAGACGCTGCTTGGAGCCCCCGTTGAGGTGGTCCGTCAGCGCCTCATCCCGGAGCCCGTTTCGGATGACACGTGGGCCCAGATTGTCGCTGAGGCGCGGCGTACGTTTGGAGGGGTGGGAATCGCGGGGCAGATCGGGCGGCTGCGCGAGTGGACTCACATGAGCAGCAAGGGAACCAATCAGAGCATCTCGACCCGTATCGCTCTCGAACCCACGCCCGAAGGAACGCGCCTGACGATGTCCGGGTCGGCGCGCGATGTGGCATTCGGCATGACCATCGCCGCAGCCATCATGTCCGTGATGGCCCTCATCTTCGGAACCCTGTTCATTGCGGGCGTTGAGCCCGATCTGATTGCTCCGGCCATCATCATGGCGATCATGGCCATCGGCTTCGGTGGCGGAACGCAGATCGGGATGCGAATCTGGGAGCGTGCGCAGGACCGCAAGTTCAATGCCTTCCTGGACCGCGCCGAACTCATCATTCGCGCGGCCGACGATGTGCCGGAGGCGGCCAACTCAACACAAGCCTCAGCGCGATCCGGCCAACTCGACCTGGATGTGCTAGGAGACGCCCCAGACACCACAACAACCTCGGACGCGCAGCGACTCCGCTCGTAGACATGCCTCAGTTCTCCGAAGACGAAGCCCAGCGCATTTTCGCCCGCGCCGCAGAGCGCCAGCACGCTGCCAACGATCAAGAGTCCGGATTCTCTATCGATGAGTTGAAAGAGATTGGACAGGCAGCGGGCCTCAGCCCAGAGCACATTGCGGCGGCCATATCGGATGTGAGATTCGGCTCGCCCTCAATACGCGAACCCGCAACCGTGATGGGCGCCCAGACAGACGTCCACCGGTCTCGGGTTGTAAGCGGCGAGCTGACGGATGAGATCTGGGAAGGCATGGTGTCTCGGCTTCGACGCACGTTCAAAACCAAAGGCGTCACCGCAGACGTAGGGCGATCCCGAGAGTGGACAGGGACAAACAGCACGGGCGGGCTCTCCAACCTGCACGTGACGGCTGTTCCCGTAGACGATGGCACGCGGATCACGCTCGAGACCTCGAAGACTCAAGAAGCGCAGCAGCTGAAATGGATCCCGGCGGTCTTCGTTGTGCTGACGCTGTTCTTCCCGATGATCGGAGCCCTCAAGGGCAAGGCGATGGATCCGGCGATTCTGTTCTTCTCTGCGTCGATGATTGTCCTGGGGCTGGTCGCGTTTTTCGGCTCCCGGCGTGGCTACCAGAAGTGGTCCGAGAAGCGGCAGGGAGAGTTTGAAAACCTGCTAGACCAGTTCGAGTTGATGACGAAAACGGACGGCTCGTCGCAGACTCTCGCCAGCTCGACGGCGTCCACACCTCAAGCTCTGCTCGGAGATTCTCTCGACGAGCTGGCAGGCGCTTCAGACGCCAGCTCGAGCACACGTACGGACCGGCTCCGCGCCTGATCGATGGCGCAGTTCACCGAAGAGGAAGCCCGTCAGATCCTCGCACGCGCAGCTTCGCAATCAGCAGCCGGTGTCTTCTGCTCTCCCGGCCACCGCCAGCCCGGCGCTCGACCTTTACGAACTGACAGATGCCCACGACGCGCCCTCCAATGCAACGCGGTCCAAGACTCGCGCGTAGGCGCACGTCTAGCTGTACTCACCCATGCGCACATACTCGGAACGCGAAGTCGCCGCCATCATCGAGCGGGCCGTCGAGCGGCAGGCCGAGACCGACCAGATGGAGGGCGCTCCCGGCTTAACGCTGGAGGAGATCGAGAAACTCGGCCAGGAAGCCGGCATCGACCCGGCCCATCTCAGAGCTGCCGCCCAGGAGATGGGCACGCGAGGCCGTACCTACGCGGGCACCTCCGGCATGACACGAACGCACGTTCACGTAGAACGCTGGGTAGATGGGCCTCTGATCGAGGAAGCATGGGAGGACACCGTGGCACACCTCCGCCAGCACTTCGGCGCAGAGATGAATGCCATGATGGGCATGGGCGGCGCTGAAGTCCAGCAGGTCGGCCAGTCGCATGAGTGGACACACACCAGCTCGCTGGGCGTGCAGACGCGCGTCACGGTCAGCCCGCGTGGCGACCGAACCCGCCTGCGAATCACCCAACTGGTTGGGTTGTCCAGTACACGCGTCGAGGGCATCGGCTATGGGAGCCTCATTGCTCTCGTAGGGGCACTTATCGGAGGCGGCATCGGGTCCGCTATCGTGGACGGACCCCTCGGAGCCATTCCAGGCATGGTGATCGCATTCATCCTGACACTCGCAGTCGCAGCTCCCCTCGTCACTCGCCTGGATGAGAAGTGGCGCGCCAAGAAGCTCCGCCAGCTCGGCGAGCTGGCTGACGAGTTGGCGCCGATGCTGGCAACCGACACTGCATCTGTACCGGTTCCCGAGCAAGAAGGCACCCGCTCAGCTCCTGAGCCCGAGCTCGACCTGGATGCGCTCGGTGAATCTCCCGATGCCGAGACCTCCGGCAACACACGATCCCGTGTCCAATGAGCGAACGCCGATACAGTGAACGTGAGATCCGTGAGGTGTTCGAGCGCGCCGCACGCGATCAGGAGCAAGCCAAAGCGAGCGCCACACAAGAAGGCCTGACGCTCGACGAGATGCAGGAGATCGCGGCCTCGGCAGGCATCGCGCCAGAGTTCGTTGCCAACGCAGCACGGTCGGTCGCCCTGGGAGAACCCGAGCAAGGCCGGATGAACCTCGGCCCGATTCCACGTGGCGTGTTCCGCACCGAGTTCCTGCCGGGCCCTCCGTCGGCAACGCTCTGGGAGGACCTCGTGGGCGATGCTCAGGACATGTTCCAGGCCCAAGGCACGGTCACACGAACGGGTCGCGTGCGCGAGTGGCGGAACGGCAATCTGCGCGTGACCCTCGAACCCTCGGGCGATGGCAGCCGCCTCCGCCTCCAGACCCGGCGTGACGCAGTCGCCTCTCAGCTTACGGCGCTGGCCGTTCTTCTCATTGCCGCCTTCTCCGCGACGTTCGGGAGCAGCGCCCAGGGGGACGGCTTGATGCTCTGGATCGGCATGCTCTCTGTGACCAGCCTCGTGACGGCTGGCATCTGGGCAGCTCAGAGAACCTGGGCCACCACGCGAGAGCGTCAGATGGAAGCCATCGCCGAGCGAGCCGTGATACGCAGCCAGGCGGCGATGCCTGTGTCGCACCCAACCTCCAGCCCGAGTCTAGAGGCCCCTTCCGCCCGTTCTTCTCAGCTCGACCCCGATCTGCTGGATCTCGACGCCCTGGACACCAACAGGCGCCAGCGCGTCAGCCGAACGCAGGCCTGATGCGCGTCGGCCTCGTCTACGACCGGTTCGGCGACACGCCAACGCCGCCCGGTGCTCCGCCGGACTGGGACGCCGAGTACGAACCCGAGGAGACCATCGTAGCCCTCGAAAATGCGCTGCGACACCTGGGCCACCAGCCCGTCCGCCTCGGCAACGTCCGCACCCTACTGGACCGAACGCAGGCTGGATCCCTTGACGTGGATGCCGCTATCAACATCGCCGAGAGCTACGGGAGCCGAAACCGCGAGGCCCACGCACCCGTCCTGCTCGAGTTGGCAGGCGTCCCCTGCATCGGAAGTGACGCGCTGACGCTATCGGTCAGCCTCGACAAGCACCTCACCAAAGTCCTCGCCTGCGACGCCGGCCTCGCCACGCCCGACTGGCAGGTGGTCATGTCTCCTGGTCCCCTCGAGCTGGCGTTCCCGGTGTTCGTCAAGCCTCGGTACGAGGGCACGGCCAAAGGCATCACGCCATCGAGCCGCTGCGACAACGCGGAGGCGCTCGACGCGGAGGTCCATCGCCAGCTCGTGATCTATCAGCAAGACCTTTTCGTAGTGGGGTTTGTGGCGGGCGCCTTGTTCCGGGTCGGTGTCAGGGGGACCGGCCCCGATGCCGAGACGCTGCCGGTGCTCCAGCGCGCCGTGGAGCGAGAGACCGGAATCGGCCTCCACGCGCTGGAAGACGACGATACAGACTACGTCCTGCCAGGCGAGCTGACGCCTGAGCTAGAAGCGGCCCTGCAGCGCGACGCGCTGGCGATCCACCGGGCTCTCGAGTGCCGGGACTTCAGCCGGTCGGACTTCCGCGTGGATGCCGATGGAGCCATCTGGTTTCTGGAGATCAACCCGCTGCCGACGTTCGCGCCGGACGGGACGTTCGCCATCCTCGCTGAGATGGCGGGAGAGGCGTACGAGGTGTTTCTGGCGCGGGTGCTGGACCAAGCGCTGTGCCGCTTACAGCTCTCTGCCTAGACCGGATTGGGGGAACCGTCCATACTGCGTTCGGAGTCCCTCGTCGGCGAAGAAGATTCGGCTGCGGCCATCATATGAGTCCATGGCCTCCGGGATCTCGAGAAACCCTTCGATGAGCACAGGTCCCACATACCTCAGGAGATCTGGATCAAAGTATCGGGCCAGCGCACGCTCGTCTCCTGTAAGCACCGTGAACGGTTGCACCGGAGGATCGAGGTCCGGTTTGAATGGCAACCGCTCTCGCGTCATTTGATACAGGAGGATCTCGCGGAGATTCGGGTGTCTGGATAGCTCCGAGGCAACTCGGAAGAGCCTGTTCGTCGGCGCAAACATCGAGAGGGACTCGGTCCGAATCTGCGATTCAAGTCCGGTGCGTCGGACAGTCTGGCTGAAGATGGTCAGTCCCCGGAGGATGGCCGTGTCGAAGGGGTCTACTTCCGGGGGAATAAAGGACTCGAGCGTGTAGACGGCGCCATTGTTCACCGCCGTCCCGGATGGCCTCACCCTCTGCCCCCCGACGCTGATGTCGTCCCCGTTGCGCAGGACCGGAAGCGGTGTCCCGTCCAGTGCCTGAAGCACCAGCCCGTTGATGAGGTCATCGGGGTCAATCCTCCCCTCCGCCACCAGAACACGCCGTGTGCGCTGCAACAACGCCGCGTTCTCGGGCAACGCCAGGGCTGCCTGAACGTCTGCATTCTGCCGGATGTAGACGGCATCCCGAGGCACGAACACCGTAAGGGCGTCATCCGGATCGTTCATCCGTGCCCAGATATCCGCCTCCTCCTGAATCCGCCCAGGAAAAATGGTGACTTGTGGAAGCACCCGCAACCGCTCGGCAAGCGTAAGCCCCTTGAAGAGCATGCCTCCGTAGAGATAGATCCGACCGTCAGCCGTGTCGTACCCGCGGCTCAGTACCCGGCGCCCATCAACGAACACGACGGCTCCCTGGCGGCTGAGGGTCACTGTGTCGCCCCCGAGCGTCGCCAGCTCGGTGCCGTCCTCCAGATCTGCCACATCCACAAGGCCCGGTAGAATGTGCGGGCGCACCACCTTCGCCAGAACGTCCACGTTCTCGGACTTGTCCAGCAGATCTGTCGTCGCTTGCATCTGCGCGAAGACATCCTCGATGGGAATCAGCGCGGTTCGTTGCTCCAGGGCAGCGGCCTCCTCCAGCAGCCCCGTCTCGGCGGCGAAGCGTGCGAAGGTCGCGAACGTCGGCGACAGCTCGATGCGTTCGCGCACAGTCAGGTTGGTGCGGATCACGTTCGAGGCCGGATACACCACCCCATTGTCCGCAACAGAGGCATCGTCTAGGTCGATGGTGGCGCCCTCAATCACCACTTCGTTGCTCACGCGCTGCACCCGAAGCGGCTCTCCCTCAAGAGACGTCAGCACCATGCCATCCACGAAGTCCTCGGGCTCCATTCGCCCCTCGATCACGTGATGACGCAACACCCGCGCCAGCAGGGGACGCTGCTCCAAGCTGGCAAGCACGGGAAAGGCCTCCGCCCCCACATACTTAAACGCGATGTCTGTTGGCCCCAGGACGGTATACGGCCCGCCGGCCTCCAGCATGGCCTGAAGCCCAGTGTCCGTCGCCAGCTCGACGAAGACCGAATACTCTGGATTCAGCTCGATCGCCCCGGCCAGCCCGGGAGCCAGGTCTCGATCTGGCGCCTCGCTGCACGCGGCGAGCGTGCACATCAGAATAGCGGCGAGGGGAGAGCGAAGCGGGAAGGCCATACAACCAGCGCACAGAGATCGACGCTACCCGATTCGTTGAACCGAGCACGACTCCACAAATACGACCTCACCGCCTTAGAGTAAAGGCGTTTCTTATTCCTGAATGACCTGTGCAGGAGGCAGAATCAAGGAGTCCACGGCGAACAGGCGTCCCTGACCGTTCAGCACGTTCCGTCCGCCCACGACGCGCGTCTCGCCATCCAGGAACGGCGCGACGCTTCGATCAAACGGCAACAACTGGATGTCCCGCGTGGCGCCGTTGAGCATGGTGAACGAGGTCTCCTGCAGGAACAGCGGCAGGTCAGCCTCGGTGATATGGTAGCGGAGGATGCCGGCAAGATCTCCCCGGCTCAGCACGCCCGGCTGCTCGTTAAACGCGCCGTTGATGGGCGGGAACGTGGACAGGCTGGACGACCGAACGAATGTCTCCAGGCCTGCTCGGCGAACCGCATCACCGAAGATGGTGTGCCCGGCCAGAATCGCCGAGTCCAACGGATCCACCGTTGGCTGGATGAAATCGTTGGCGGTGTAGAACACGCCGTTGCTCGCCTCCGAACCGGTCGGCGTCACCCGGCGACTCCCGACGAACACGTTGTTGCCGTCTCGTGCAACCCGAAGCGTGGACCCATCGAGCGCCTGAAGCTCGAGGTTGTGGGTCAGGTCTTCAAACGCGTAGCGCCCCTCGACCACCAGCACGCGCCGCGTCCGGCTCAGTAGGTTGGCGTTCTCCGGGAACGACAGCGCCAGCGTCACCTCTCCATTCTGGCGCACATACGCCCCGTCGATGGGGGCAAAGACGGTCAGTGCGTCGTCCACATTGTTCATCCGCGCCCAGATGTCTGGCTCTTCCTGGATGCGACTCGGGAACACCGACACCATAGGCTGGATGCGGACGCGATCCGCGAGAGAGATGCCTGCGAACAAGGCATTCTGAAGGAGATAGATCTGACCATCGGAAGTCTTGATCGCCTCACGCAGAATGCGGGCATCTCCAATGGTGAGAATGCCATTGGTATTGGCTACCCGCAGAACCTGCCCGTCCAGCGTTTGCACCTCCGCGCCATCAGAGAGCGTCTCGAGATCGATTCGTCCTGGCAACACGTGAGGACCGATCACCCGGCGCAACACGTCTGCATTGGTAGCCTGACCGAGAAGCTCGGCTGTCCCCTCAATGGCTTCAAACGCGTCGTTGGTGGGAACCAGGATGGTGACTTCAGGCAGCGCATCCGCATCTCGCAACACTCCAACGCTCTCCGCGAATCGGGCGAACACGGACAGTGTCGGCGCCAGCTCGATGCGCTCCCGCGCTGTCAGGTTGGTGCGAATCACATTCGAGGCCGGGTACACCACACCGTTGTCCGCCTCCTTAATCTCATCGAGGTCGATGGTGGCTCCGTCAACCAGCACCACATCTCCAACACGCCGAACGGCCAGCGTCTCCCCCGTCAAGGAGGTAAACACCGCACCATCCGTGAAGTCCTCTGGCGCCAGACGCCCTGAGATGATGTGGTGCCGGAGAATGCGCGTGAGCAGAGGACGCTGGGCGGGGAGCGTCAGGATGGGCCTCACATCCGCGCCGAGGTAGTTGAACGCGATGTCCGTGGGCGCCAGAACCGTGAACGGCCCGCTGCCGTCCAGTTCCGGCAGCACACCTGTCTCTGTCGCCAGCTCGACGAAGGTGGCATAGTCCGCGTTGGCCCGGAGCGCGCCGAGGACATCGGGGTCGGGGTCAACGGTCGGGGTCTCGCTGCACGCGGCAACCGAGAGGACGAGGAGGGCGCCGAGAACGCGCCGGAGAGGAATGGACATAGGCGCAGAAATTAGTCGAAGCCGCGCTCAGAGCGAGGGCACTCTTTCACACCTGCGCAAAGCGTGCAGGAGCGCTAGACTACGCGCCGGCCCGTTCGGCACTGTATGCTGCCCGATTCAGGGCATTCCCCCTGCGCTCGCGCCTCGATTCCTTCGCCTGTATGCCTCGTCTCGTTTTCCTCTGTGCCCTTCTGGTCGCTGCGTTTGTAGCGAGCGCAGATCGCGCCGCCGCACAAACGGCGCAACTCCGGGGGTTTGTGACGGATGAGGCCGACGGCCAGCCGCTCCCGAGTGCCAACGTGGCCCTGCGCCCCCTGGCGGACCCCGACGCCCTCTTCGGCGCTGCCACCGACCTCGACGGCTTCTACGCCGTCATCGGCCTGGAGCCAGGACCGTACGCTATTCGGGTCTCGCTGCTCGGCTACGAGGCGTACGAGGACACGCTCGCGCTCGCCCCCGGAACCCGTCAGCTCGATATCGAGCTGGCGACGGCCGAGGAAACGCTCGGCGCTGCGACCGTCCAGGGCGACCGCGCCTCGGGCGCTGCGACTGTCACGGCGGGCGTCCAGCGCATCCGACCTGCGGACATCCGCAATGTGCCCGCACCGGATGTCACCGGCGACCTCGTCAACTACCTCGTCTCGCTGCCTGGCATCGTGACCTCGGGCGACCGAGGCGGCCAGCTCTTCATCCGAGGCGGCGAGCCCAGCCAGAACCTCGTGCTGCTGGATGGCATGCCCGTCTTCCAGCCGTTCCACGTTCTCGGCTTCTACTCCGCCTTCCCGACCGACCTCCTCTCCTCCGCCGATGTCTACGCCGGGGGCTACGACGCTCGCTTTGGCGGCCAGCTCTCCTCGGTTCTGGACGTGACCTCGCGCAATGGAAACCTGCGGGAAGTGAGCGCGACGGCTGCCATCGCGCCCTTCGTCAGCTCGCTGAGCATCGAAGCGCCGCTGATCCCGGATCAGCTCTCCGTGCTGGCGAGTGGCCGCAGGTCCGTGGTGGACCAGATCGCCGACCAGTACGTCTCGGCCCCGCTCCCGTTCGATTTCTCGGACGCCTTCGCCAAGCTCTACTTCGTGCCCTCGAAGAACAGCCGCTTCTCGCTTACGGGCCTCTACACCACGGACCGAGGTGCCATCGGCGAGATCGAATCCGACCGCCCCGACGAGGTCCGCTACACCAACCGCGGCGGCAGCTTCCGCTACCTCCTTCTTCCGGCCGAGCAGCCTCTCCTGGCCGAGATCCTGTTCTCGTACTCCGAGCTGGCGACCGAGCTTGGCCCCAGCCCCGAACAGCTCGACACGGACTCTGAGCGAGACCGGCAGATCCGTACCGCCGACCTCTCGCGCATCAACACGGAGGTCAACCTGACGTACTTGCTCGGCGTGGGCGACCTCCGGCTGGGCGCGTATATCAAAACCACCAATGTGGCGAGCCAGCTCAATGGCCTGTTCCAGAACGTGACGCTGAATCAGAACCACGTCACCGAGGCGGGATTCTACCTCCAGCCCGAGTTTACCATCGGCGGCTTGCTGCTCTCGCCAGGGGTCCGAACCACCAGCTCGCCGCACCTCGGGCAGTCGTTCATTGAGCCGCGGTTTCGGGGCGAGTTTGAGATCGGCCCACACAAGCTGAGCGTGGCCGCCGGGCTCTACAACCAACCCATCGTGGGGGTGAGCGACCGCCGCGATGCGACGAGCGTGTTTACCGCTTACACCGTCGCGCCAGACCAGCAGACCCCAGAGGCGCTGCACCTGCTTGGCGGGTACCGTCTCCAGCCCGCTCCCTTCATCGACATGTCCATCGAGGGTTTCTACAAAGACCTCCGGAACCTCTCGGTAAGCGAGTTCACAGCTGTCCCTCAGCTTACGACCGCCCTCGAACCGGCGGATGGCGAGGCGTACGGCATGGACCTCCGCGCCGAGGCGCGCCCCGGCGGGGCCACCTTCTCGGCCACCTACGGGCTGTCGTTTGTGGACTACACGACGGTCTCCGACCGAAACCGCGTGCTCTACGGCGACCCCGTCCTCACGTTCCGCCCCGGCCACGATCGCCGCCACCAGGTCACGCTCGTCGCCTCGGGGCCCGTGTTCGGCGTGGACCTCTCGGCGCGCTGGCAGTTCGGCAGCGGCCTCCCGTACAGCCGCGCGCTCGGCTTCGACACGTTCCTCCAGCCGACCTCGCGACCGGACCTGTTCAATGACCCTGGCCAGGCCCGCGTCCTGTACGAGCGCCCCTTCAACGGCATCCTCCCTACCTACAGCCGCCTCGACCTGAGCGCCGACCGCACGTTCGACGTTGGCCCGACCCGCCTGACGGCCCAGCTCGGCGTCATCAACGCCTACGACCGCCGCAACCTGTTCGCGTTCGACATCTTCACGCTCCGCCGCTCAGATCAGCTCCCCATCATCCCAACGTTTGGCCTCAAGCTGGAAACGAGGTGAGACGCCTCTTCCTGACATCCAGCTTCCCTCTGCCCTCCCCACTTGCTCGTATGGCCGCATTGCTTTCTCGCATCGCCCTCGGGCTGGCGCTCGTTTACGTCGCCAGCTCGCTCACTGCGTGCGACGAGTCCATCCCCAGGCCAGACGCTCTCGAAGAGACGTATACCCTCTGGGGGGCCTTCGACCCGGGCAGCGACCAGCAGTTCGTCCGTGTGGTCCCCATTACCGACACGTTGAGTCTCGGAAGCCGCGATCCGCTCGGTGTGGACGTTCGATCGGTGGACCTGACGACGGGTGCAGAGACCATATGGCGCGATTCTGTAGTCACCTACCCCGGCGGTGCCATCGGACACGTGTTCACCGCAGACCTCCGGCCCAACTTTGAGAGCCGCCACGTCTTCCGCGTCATCCCGTCGGACGGCGGCGGCGAGGTTTCCGCGCTGGTGCCGCTGCCGCCCCTGGTGGAGCCGATCCTTCAGACCACGAGGCTGACCGCTGCCGAGGCGACGTACCCGCTCTTCTGGCCTGGCGCCCCTCAACTCAACAATCCGACGCTGACCTACTTCTTCGAGGACGGCAACTGCAACCGCGACTCGCTTCAGGTTCCCTTCCCAGGTACATCGGAACCGGCTGAGTTCGGATGGCAAATGATGCTCCGGCTGGATGAGGACACAGAGCCCAATGCCTTCCGCATCGAGTTCCCAACGGCTCTGCTTCGACTCACCGTCCGGGGAGAGGTCGCGAGTGAAGGCTGGCGCCTCCCGCTGGCCGCCGCGAATGATCCGGAGCTTCTGATTCAGCCGGAAGTGCTCACGAACGTGGAGAACGGCTTTGGATTCGTCGGCTCGGCGTATTCCGTTCAGACCAGCTGGGTACCCACCATCGACGAGCTGCAGCGGACGCCGTTCGAGCGCCCAAACTTCGGCGAGGACTGCACAAGCCAGTAGATCCTCTCCCGAACCACGGAGACCGATCTCGCCAGCTCGACCCCGTTCAGCGTCTGTCTGAACATGCGATGCTGTAGGTAGCGATCAAGCAGACAAGGGAATGCCTGCCAGAGTCGATCCCTGCGCAGACAGCAGGGCCGTTAAGGCCTAGCTCGAATCCCTCAGAATAAGTCATACTGAGCGAATGCGAAGGATCTCGTAGCCGGATGGCGAGCGATCGGATGAGGCGCGACGCAGCACTACCAGGAGATCCTTCACTCCGTTCAGGATGACAGGGACCAACCCTGCTGCACAGGCAGGGGCAGGTAGGACGGCACAGAGGCCTCGTCTCTCTTCACCTGACGGTGCGTTGTAGCAGGCTCGAGCTGGCGATGTTTGGTCGAGCCAGGGACCACCGCGTACGTTTCGGACCGCCCTCCTTGCCCATGGTCGACGGACGCTTTCACCCGGTCACGCTCCGCTTCACCTCGCCTCAGCTCGAGGCGGACTTCCTCAGCGACCACGTGGAGCGGTCGGTGCTGCTGGTCCGGGCGTCCATCCTGCTGGCGATCTCCCAGTTCGCGGTGTTTGGGATTCTGGACCCTGCACTCGCTCCGGAATCCGCATCCCAGATCCGGCTTATCCGCGTGGTGATGTGCGTGGTGTCACTCGGCATCTTTGCCTTCACCTTCACGCCTGCCTTCCGCCGCCACTTCCAGGCCACGATGGCGGCAACCGGGCTCTTCGGCGGGCTGGCGATCGTCGCCATGATCCCGGTCTCGGGTGCTGTGGCCGGGTATTACGACTACTACATCGGCCTGGTGCTGGTGCTGGTCTATGTCCACATCCTTCTGCGCCTGCGTTTCGTCCTTGCCACAGCCGTCGGGCTGGTGATTGTGATCGCGTATGTGGGAGCGGCTGTCACCGTCGATACGCCTCTCCCAATCCTGTTCAACAGCCTGCTGTTCGAGACCTCAGCGTTGCTCGCCGGTGCCTTTGCCAGCTACTCACTGGAGCGCTATGCACGGCGCTCGTTCGTCCAGTCGCGACGGCAGGAGGCAACCACGGCGGCCCTGTCGGACGCACTGGCGGACCTGCAAGCCACGCAGGCTCGGCTCGTTCAGGAAGAGAAGATGGCCGGGCTGGGGCGCATCGCCTCCGGGCTGGCGCATGAGCTGAAGAACCCGCTCAACTTCATCCTCAACTTCTCCGACCTCAACGCCTCGCTTGCCGAAGACGCGCGGGACGCGCTTGACGCCAGCTCGACAGAGGCCCACGACGCCAGTGCAGCCTTGATCGACATCGAGGAGAACGCCGTTCGGATCCGCGCTCACGCCCACCGCGCTGACGCCATCGTGCGAGGCCTTGCCGAGCACGCCCAGCGCGGACGCGGCACCGAGGGGCGCCGCCTGCTGGATGTCAACCTGTTCGTAGAACGCCACGTCCATGAGGCTCTCGAAGCCGCACGCCTCCGACTCCCGACGCTCGCCTGCGACGTCGGGCTGGCGTTGTCCCCGGAGGCAGGCGCACTCCTGGCTGACAGCGAGGACCTTGCACGCGTGCTTCGCACCCTGCTCCACAACGCCTTCGACGCCGTCCACGATCACGGCGGCCGTGCCCACCGCGTCACCGTCCGCACCGGACGTGACAGCGAGGACCAGGTCTGCATTGAGGTGGCCGACACCGGCCCCGGCATCCCGGCAGAGGACCGAGCGCGTGTGTTCGAACCGTTCTTCACCACCAAGCCGACCGGCAGCGGGACCGGGCTGGGGCTCTCGCTCGCCTATGAAGTGGTGGTGTCCGGGTATGACGGCCAGATCGATCTCGAAGACGCCACCGGCGGCGGCGCTCTGTTCCGGGTCCGGCTCCCCGCCTCCGATCTTCTCCCTGAAGACCCTCAGGTCATCTCCTCACCGTCGGGCACAGACTGAGGATCACCAGTTCGACGGCCGCGCTGTCCCCCTCGAGCTGGCGACACCCTGAACTGGGAATCCATGGTCTGCGTGCGAACCCGAGAGCCTCGCACGGGTACCCTGAGCCATGGCACTGCTCCCCACCTGCTCCTGTGGCCACGACCGCTACCATCACGCCACGCGGGCAGACCTGAAGTTCAACGTGGGTGGCTGGTTCGCCATTCTGAATGGGGCTTCAGGCACGCCCCGCGAGATCATATTCAAGTGCGCAGCCTGCAAAGAGACGTTCGAGATCACGAAGGACCCGAGCGTTCTCAAGGAGTTTCGGCGCTACCCGTACGTCCAACGCAGCAAGGGAGCCTAGAACCCGGAATCTTTCCGCGTCAGCTCCATCACCCAGGTGGTCTGCCACGTCTCGCCATCCTGAGACACGGCATGTTCCCAGTGCGCAGAGTCATGTGTCAACTCGGACCACCAGATGCGCGACCACATCGTTCCGCTGGGCGTTTCTGTCTCGCTGATGAAGGTGGCCTCCTCCTCTGACGAGAACGTGCCCGTCCAGGAGCCCCACTGCCCCGGAGCGCCGGTGCTGATCCAGGTGATGGTCCACTCCTGCGTCTGCGGATTGTAGTAGCGCGTGCCCATGCCCTGAAGCCGCGTATCTGGGCCGAAGAAGTCACCATCCGCGAAGTCGATGAACACACAGCCTCCGACGACCTCCTGGGCCGTCCATTCCTGCGTGGATTCAAACCACTCTCCCGATGGGGTCCGAACCCGGCTCTGCACATCCCAGTCTCCAGCCCAGAAATCGAACTGGCGAGCTTCCGGGCTGTCGCACCCGGGGTGGCGCTCGCCGCCCTGAGCCACGGCAGCTGGAACGAGTCCAACGGCGAATGTGAGTAGGAGGAATCGATGGAACATCGAGAACGAGCTGGCGAGTCATTGCAGAACGCTCAGGATCGTGCGACCCTTCGGCGACACCCTGACCAAACCCTGATTCTCTCCTGACCATGACCGCTCGCCCCCAGCACAACGCCAGCCAGGCCGAGTGGACCGACTGGCGCTGGCAGATGCGCCGCCGCGTCCGGGACGTGGACACGCTGGAGCGCTACATCCAACCAACGGCCAGCGAGCGCGACGCCATCGAGGCCACGCGAGGCGTGTTTAAGTGGGCTTTGACGCCCTACTCGGCCAGCCTGATGGATCCCGTGGATCTGAACGATCCCATTCGCCGCCAGCTCGTCCCACAGCGGGCCGAGGTGGAGCCCGACATTGTGGGCGTGGTGGATCCGTTGGACGAGGTCGGGCACAGCCCCGTGAAGAACCTCGTCCACAACTACCCGGACAAGGTGGCGTTCTGCATCACGTCTGAGTGCGCCGTCTACTGCCGCTACTGCCTCCGCAAACGCATGGTCGGCGACGCCGACTTCATGATGCGCAAGGACGAACTGCGCGACGGGCTGGCGTACCTCGCCGCCCACCCGGAGATCCGCGACGTCCTCCTCACCGGCGGCGACCCGCTCGTCTTCTCGGACGACAACATCGCATGGCTCCTCGGTGAGTTGCGAGCCATCCCCCACGTCGAGATCGTCCGCATCGGGAGCCGCCTGCCGGTGGTGAATCCGTTTCGCATTACAGAGGCCCTGTGCGATGTGCTGCGCGCCCACCACCCGGTCTGGCTGAACACCCACTTCAACCACCCCCGCGAGCTGACGCTGGAAGCCATAGAGGCGTGTGAGCGACTGGCCGATGCAGGTGTCCCGGTCGGCAACCAGACGGTTCTTCTGGCGGGCATCAACGACGACGCCAGCACGTTGCGCGAGCTATCCGAGCGACTCGTGGCGGCGCGCGTCCGACCGTACTACCTCTACCAAGCGCAGCTCATCGGGGGCACGGCGCACCTGCGGACGTCCATCGAGACCGGCATGGCCCTGATGCAAACGCTCCGAGGGCACACATCCGGCTTCGGCGTCCCCGCCTATGTCCTCGACACACCTGACGGCAAGGTGCCTCTCACGCGCGACTACGTGCTAGGCCGAGCTGGCGACCATGTGGTGATGCGCACCACACGCGGAACGCTGTGGGCCGAGCCAAATCCGCTCCCAGAAGGAATCGCCAGCCCGTTGCCCGCCATCGAGCTGCCGGAAGACGCCCGGACGGTCCCGACGGGCGCTCCGACGTTCGTCCATGCTGTGTAACCCGCCCCAGGTCATTCCGTAGGGCTGTCCATTCTCTGACACCCGGCTCAATGACCTTCACCCGATTCGTTCTTCCGGCCCTCGCCCTCCTCACGACACCCGTCGCGGCGCAAACTGTTCTCCAGCCCGGCTCCGATGCCCTCGTGGAAGCGCCTGTGCAGAGTGGCGAGTACATCGTCCAGATGGTAACGCCGCAGCTTCAAGACATTGGCACCATCAGCACCACGGAGGCCCTCATCGATGGACACCTCGTGATGACCTCGAAGGTGATGATCCCGATGGCGGGCGCCAACCAGACCGACTCCACCGTCGTCGCCTGGCCGTCGCTGTCTCCTGTCTACGGCACCCAGACCGAGCCCAACGAGTTCAAGGAGCTGACGTTCGCCGACGGTCGTGCCACCGGCACTGATGTCGAAGGCAGTGAGACCCGAGAGGTTGACGTCGAGCTGACGGAGGCCGACTTCGGGCCAGGAATCACTCGGCGCATCACGCAGTCGCTTCCCTTCGAGGAAGGGTACGTCGCCACCTACACCCAGATCGAGGGAGACGGAGACCGTTCCGACACCCAGCTCACGGTGATGAACACAGAGGCTCTCACACACAACGGCGCCGAGCGAACTGTGTGGGTGATCCAGGAGGTTGAGGTCGAGAGCAATCGTCCCCGGTTCACCTACCGCGTGGACGCCGAGACACGCGAGATGCTGCAGATGGAGTTCAGCCCGCAGCCTGGGGTGGTGATCCACATCACGGCCCAGTAGCGCTCACCGGCTTCCCTTTTGACGCCAGCTCGACGCCCTCGAGCTGGCGTTTTCTTGTACGGAAAGCCGGGCGGGCCTAGACTGAGCCTTCACGTTTCCCCTCTCTGTCATGGTCACCACCGTCCGCCGCATCGAGCCGGTCTCGCTCGCCAAGATCTACGCCGTCATCACGGGGGCGATCATGCTCCTGCTCGCCGTCCCCGCCGGATGCATGCTGGTCGTCATGGGAGGCACCATGGACGAGTTCGGCGGCATGGGCGTCGGCGTCGGCCTCATGATGATGATCATGTACCCCATCATGGGCGTGATAGGAGGATTCGTGATGGGCTGGGTGTACGGTTTTGTCTACAACCTCGTGGCCGACCGCATCGGCGGCGTGGAGATCGAGCTGGACGGCCTCATGGAGCCCGATATCCTGTAGTCGCCAGCTCGCCCTTACCGCCGAGGCCGGTTGCAGACTGCAATCATGACCTGGTCTCGGCTCAGAAGGCCCTGCCGCTCTACAGGCGGGTGGTACGCAGCGTCTGCTGCAAGGCGCTTCATGTGCGTCTGGATGTCGGGGATGGTCCAGAGCTGGACCTCGTCCCAGAAGCATCGGAGCACCCAGTAGAATTCCCCAGCCGTCCACTCCCGGACGTGCTGGCGGAACACCGGCGGGCTGGCGATCTCGTCGAACGCCGAGCGCGCCTTGTTCGGCGTGGAGACGATGGATCGCGGTGCGATGCGCGCCAGCTCGCGCAGAAACGTCGGATAGTTGGCGACGTGCTCCACCACCTCAAAGGCCACACTGAGATCGTACGCGTCGGCCTCCACGTCCTGGAGCCACGTCTCGCAGTACCTGATGTTGGAATGGGCGCGATTGGCCTCGGCCCACTGCCGCGTCGGGGCATCGAACTCGGAAGCCGTTACGTCGAGGCCTTTCTCAGCAGCCAACGCCGCAAACATCCCTGTCCCGGAGCCCGCCTCGAATACGGTCTTCGCGTCGCCGAGGAGCGTCCCGGCGGCCCGGTTGATGAGGTCCACGTCGTATGGCTCGAACGGCCCACCACGCTGCACCCGGTACAGCTTCGACTGAAGGTTGACGGCCCCCACTTCGGGATTTTCGATGTACGGAGCGTCATAGGGCGACAGCGCATACGCATCCAGCGCGTATGCGGCCTGCCGCACGTTCCGGCGCCACGATAGTCCACGCTTCACCTTGGCTCCGAAACGTGCGCGCACCTCCGCGCCATCGAGCTGGCGTAGGTGACCGAAGCGCTTGGCGAATAGACTGGACATGGCAGTGAGTCAGCGAGCCCGTATCGGGTGGCAAAGATGCGGCCAGACTGACTCTCGCACCGGCCATCCTCCAAAACCGGGACGCGGAGGTGTCCTCGCCAGCTCGATGCGGACCCGTCGAGCTGGCGAACAAGCCGGTGGCTCAGATCACTGCGCCGACGATGGCAAACCCCACGATAGCGATGCTGCCCGCAATCATCGCGTAGGGAAGCTGCGTGCGAACGTGCGAGATGTGGTCGGTCGCCGCTGCCAGCGATGACACGATGGTGGTGTCCGAGATGGGCGAGGAGTGGTCGCCAAAGATGCCTCCTGCGAGGCTCGCAGCCAGAAAGGGCGCCACCGGCAGTCCAAGCGCCATCGCCGCCGGAACCGCGATGGGGATCATAATGGCGAAGGTGCCCCAGCTCGTCCCCGTCGAGAACGCGACGAAGGCGCCGGTGATGAACACCAGCGGCAGAAGGAGCATGGGCCCCACACCCGACTCCGCGATGCCAGAGGCGACGTAGATCCCGGCCCCCAGCTCGCGGGTCACACTGCCGAGCGCCAGCGCGAGCAGCAGGACCACCATCATGCCGAGCATTCCCCCTGCGCCCTTGAGGCCCGTAGAGGTGAGCTGCTCGAGGCTCATGCCTTTCTGAAACAGCATCAGGAGCCACGCCACCACCAGCCCACTCAGCACCGCCCAGAGGACACTCGTGGATCCGGAGCCATCGAGGATGCTCCCATCACCCGTGATCCAGAGGCCAAGCGGCATGGCAAGCACCATCACGCCCAACGGGAGCAGCATGTTGATCACACGCGGCGGAATGGCACCGATGGGCTCCGGCACCAGCGCCGACTCATCCACGTCCGGCGCGGCTCCTTCATCGTGATGCTCGCCGCGCTGCGCTCGCTCCTCCGCGCGCTTCATCGGCCCGAAGGTCCAGCCCGTGACGGCCACGACTGCCGCCAGCGCGACCGCCGCCAGCGCGTACAGGTTGTACGGGATGGACGCCACAAACAGGCGTAGCGGATCCTCAATCCCCTGCTCGTTCAGCAGCCCGAGGATGTAGGCGCCCCAGGCATTGAGCGGGATCAGGATGCAGATGGCCGCGCTGGTGGAGTCGATGAGGTAGGCCAGCATCTCGCGCGAGCGCTTCTGGCGATCGAACACCGGACGCGAGACCGCACCGGCCACCAGAACGGTAATGTTGGACTCGATGAAGATGACCACGCCCACCAGAAACGAGAGCAGCCGGGCCCCGCGCGGCGTGTTGGCCCAGCCTCTCCGATCCAGCCAGTCGATGAACCCGCGAACGCCGCCCCCCGCCTCGACCGTCGCGATCAGCGCACCAATGACGAGCGTGAACAGCAGGACGCGCGTGTTGCCCGGATCCTCGAAGACGCCCACGATTCCATCGATGGCCGTCGCCAGCCCGGTGAGCGGGTTCCACCCGGCGAGAATGGTGTAAGCCAGCCAGATGCCTGCGGCGAGCGAGAGGTAGACCTGGCGCGTCCAGATGGCCAAGCCAATGGCGAGAAGCGGCGGGAGCAGCGAGGTCCAGGTGGGGTCGATCTCAGGCGGCACGAGCGAGCGGGTTGGCGAGACAGATGGTACCACGCAGAGCGCGCGTGAAGCCTAGTACGGCTCCCATGAGAGAGACAGATCCCATCGATACACTGCGTTGAAATCCGTCAAGGTGACAACGCCTTCGGGGGTAATCCGGGCTCCAGCCGCTGAGCTACCACCACCGATCTCAGTATCGATGTCTCGGACAACAGAAAGGTCTTCCAACTGAACCACTCGAACGAGTTGGCGACCTGACTCCAGTGCCGAGGAATACACAGCCTGACCATGCCTGACATCATACAGATCGAAGAAGTATGCCTCTCTCCGCTCGGCGAGAACCGCTCCCGTCTCGAGATCGAGGGTTTGAATCCGGGCGGGTCCGGCTTCACTCAACGCGAGAAGAACTTGACTCCCATCTTCGGACACCTGAGCAAAGACGCGGCCGGTCCCACGGGCCGGTAGAGTCCAGACGCGCTCGCCGGTTGAGACACGGTAAGCACTCACGTCATATCGGTCCCAGATCACAAAAACATCCCCATTGGGAGACACTGCCAGAATGTGTGGAAACTCGAAGTTGGTTGTCTCCACTGCGACGGAATCAATGACTGTTCCTGTGCCCAGGTCCCAGACGTAGGCGGTTTCCCAGATAGTGTCGCACACTCCGATCGCCCGTGACCCTTCACTGGAAGAGGTTGGCAACCCAACGGGTTCTCCAAACCGACAGTCCTCTGAATTCGGAAAGTCTAGGACGACTGGCGGGGTCGCTCCATTTCGATCTAAGAAGGACACTCGAGGACGTACTGGCATATCGTCCATAACTGCCGCACGTCCGTCAGTCAGCACATCGATCCGACGACGCAAGCCACGGGCTACATGAAGCACGCTTCCCGTCTGGGCATCTACCACCGCTGTCGCCAACTCGAGCTGAGGAATGAATGCTAAGCGCGTGTCCGTCGATAGCACTCCGATGACGCCTGGCTCCGGCGAGTTAAGCTGCCTCACGGTCTGTGAAGGGTAGCGCACCCTGAACGAATCCGACGGAGACACCACCATGCCGCCTTCCCGAATCGCAGCGACTGTGAACTCACGAGCTGTGATGCCCTTGAGCCCCTCAACAACATACTCGGTAGTGTTGGGAGCCAGATCAACGACCTCTTCCAGCGTCCGTCGCCCGCGGAAATCAATTCTCGAGCGCCGAATTCGGAAGCCCTGTTCGAATGAGCTGTTGTCTGTCCAGGAGAGAGAGACGCTGGTGGGTGTCGTCGCACTGATGGCAACATTCGAGGGCCCGACTACTGTACGCGGAAGATCGCCGACATACGCTGGATCGACAGGGTTGGAAGGCTCAAGAGGCTCAACGACGTCGCACGCTCCCCACCCTATCACCGAGAGTGCCATCAAAACCCAGCGCCTCATAGCCGTACTCGGAGCAAAACCCCTCTCTGTACCGGATCAAACGCTACGATGGCCCGACGGGGCTCCGAAGCGGTCAGATCTGCTGAGGTGGTATGCCGCGCGAATGCGTCCACAGACCCGAGGGCATACACAACGACTCCGGCAAGTATGAACACCGCCCGAGCGTTGCGCGCCGTAATTGACTCATCGACTGCGATCGCATGTGCCTCACGAGCCGCGATGGCTGCTGGCTCAGTCGTAGCGTTCGTGTACCGCGCGGCGGCAGCATCGGCATCGGCACGTGCATCCTGCAGCTGCCCGCCTGCCCATACGGTTCCCCCTACGGCCCCTGCCAAGCCCGCTAGGACCAATCCTCCCACTACAGGACGCCCAAAACTGAGTTGGGGGATACCTGGCGCAAACAGGGCCAGGGCTGCCCGAGGTGGACGGAACTCACTGTCGCGAAACTGAATCGTGGTGATGGAACCCACATCTACGCCAGCAACCACGCTTACCCGAGCGCCATCTGGCGTCGTCACGTGAACCGGAATGCCACGCCCTGCCGGATAAGGAAGAAACTGACCTCGGCGCGCATCTACCTCGAGCTGGACGATCTCACCATCAACCCGCACGACAGCATCTTCTGGGATGTCCAAGAACACCAGTGTTCCAATCTCACCAATGGTCTGAGCAGAACCCGTAAAGCTCCACAGCACTCCCAGCAGGAGCACGACGGACCGCGCACTAAACCGGAGAGTCATGAAGAGCTGCAAGCCTGTGTCGCGAGAAGCTAGCAACGCTTGACCTCCTTGCCGGTGCTCCTCCATGTTGCTTTTCGCCAGCTCGACGCGGCCCTTCATTCATCACCCCTTTCGTTGTCTGCCATGCGTCCGCTTCTGATTCTTGCCGTCGCCCTCGTGGCCACTCCGGTGGTGGCTGCGCAGTCCACCCTCTCCCTCTCTGGCGCGGTGGGCGTTCCCCAGAGCGAGTTCTCGGCGGAGCTCGGCGCTGTCGGAGGCGGCGTCACCTTCGGATACCTGTATCAGATCCCCCGGACGCCGGTCGGCATTGGCGTGGAAGCCACCGGAATGCTGTTCGGCTACGAGCGCCGCAGCGAGCCATTCTCACTCACCATCCCAGACGTCTGGGTGGACGTCACCACGTCCAACAACCTTGGGCAGGGACTCGCCGTGCTCCGCCTGCAGGTCCCCGACGGACGCGTGCGCCCCTATGTGGACGGGCTGGCGGGTGTCAGCTACTTCTGGACCCAGACCAGCGTGCAAGACTTTTATGACGACTACGAGCTGGCGTCGTCCACCAACTACGACGACCTCGCGCTGACGTACGGCGCAGGCGCCGGTCTCCAGATCAAGCTCGCCGACAGTCACAACCGCAAGGGCCACTACATCGATGTGCTGCTCGACGGACGCGTTCGCTATCTCGTCGGCGGTGAGGCGACGTATCTGGGTCGAGGCGACATCGACCGGTTCGACAATGGCACCATCCGGATCTACCCTCGCCGCTCCACAACCACGCTGCTCGTCCCCCAGCTCGGCGTGACGTTTCGGATGTAGCGCGGCAGCGCTCCGGCTCCTCGCCCCGCTGGCGGCGCTACACGGCCGCCACCGACCGCCGCCAGCGGGCGCCGAGGTCTCTCGCGTCGCCAGCTCGAGCTGGCGGGAAGCCATTCCGCCGGACCCCGCCGCATGACCTGGGTGATTTGACCTATGGACGCGGGATCCCATCGTGCGATCTTGGAGGACCTCTCCCACGTCTGCCATGCTCCGATCGCTCGCTCTAGCCTCTGCCCTCGTTCTTCTCGGCGTCACCTCCTGGGGGTGCGACACTGACGGGGACGACGGCCCCTCCGGCTCCGTCACCGTGATGAGCCAGAACCTCTACCTCGGCGGGGACATCTTCGAGGTCACGACGGCCACAGAAGCCGCACAGGTCCCCGGCATCGTTGGACGCGTCTACGGCGACGCGCTGGCGAGCGACTTCGCCGCCCGCGCCGAGTCCATCGCCGACGCCATTCAGGCCGCAGGCCCCCACCTCATCGGACTGCAGGAGGTAACGACCTACCGCACCCAGACCCCCAGTGACTACCTCACGGGCAACACCTCGGTCAACGCAACCGAGGTCACCGTCGATTTCCTCGCGATCCTCCTCGACGCGCTGGCGGACCGAGGCCTGAATTACCGCATCGCCTCCAATAGCCAGAACGCCGATGTGGAGTTTCCCGCCACCACGGACGGCCAAACGTTCTTCGATGTCCGCTACACGGACGCTGACGTGATCCTCGCTCGCAGCGACATTCAGACCTCCGGCGCTGTAGAAGCCTCCTTCAACCAGCTCGTGACCGTGCCTGTGGGCGGTGTGGACCAGACGTTCGTGCGCGGCTACCAACACGTCACGGCCACCCTCGACGGGTTCACGTTCACGTTCCTCAACACCCACCTTGAGGTGGGCGGGGCCGCGGCCATTGCGCAGCAGATCCAGGCCGCCGAGTTGATCGGCGTCATCCAGAACATCGACGGCCCCATCGCCTTCACGGGCGACATCAACTCCGCTGCCGACGGCTCCACCACCAACTCGTACGCCCAGCTCACCGGCAACCTTACGGACCCCGGCGTGGGCACCGGAAATACCTGCTGCCAGGCCACGGACCTCCGCAACGCCAGCTCGAGCCTCACCACCCGCATCGACTTCGTGATGCACCGCGACTTCGACAGCGCCTCTAATTATGACGTGGTGCTGGATGACCCCGCCTCGCGCGTGACCTCGGGCGGCGAGCTGCTGTGGGCCAGCGACCACGCGGGCGCAGTGGCGACGCTCGAATATTGACGAACCCCGTCGCCAATGGGATGGGGCCAGTGGCAGAGGGTCGTCAGCCCACCCCGATGCGCTCTGACCCACCGGTCAGCATTCGCCAGCGCGAGACCTCATCAGGATGATCAGCTGATCCACGGACGCACCAGCGGCGCGCCTCTCCACCAATCGTATTGGAGAACGGTCGCCAGCTCGAGCTGGCGTGCAGAGAGACGCGAGGCTGGAACGATCCGATCTGCCCATCCCTCGATCTCTCTCGTATCCCTCCAGCCAGCGTGAACCCCACGCGTCGAGCGTCGTGCAAGGAGGCTGAATGCTAAATGGATCTCCCGCATGGCCGAAGTCACAACGCCCACCGATACCCTCCGCCTCCAGGTTGCAGGCTCGCAGAAACCCGATTTCGGGAAGAGCATTGCGCGCCTGAGCCAGAACGCCTTCGCCGAGCTCGGCATCGGGCCCGGCGCCATCATCTCCCTCACTGGCAAGCGCACCACTGCCGCCATCGCGGTGCCACCCTACACCGCCGACGCCGGTCTGGACATCGTCCGCCTCGATGGCCTGCTCCGCAGCAATGCGGGCGTCGGGCTGGGGGACTCGGTCGAGATCACCGCTGCCGAGGTCAAGCCTGCCACGAGCGTCGTCTTGGCGCCTGCGCAACCCGAGGTGCGGCTGCAAGGCCCCGGCGGCGCCCTGCTCCGCCCGCTCATCGGCCGGCCGCTCACGGCTGGTGACACCCTCTCGACGGCTGTGCCCGTCGGCGAGATGCCAGGTGTGCCTCCCGAAGTGTTCGAACAACTGTTCGGTCGCCAGCGCTCCTTCGTGCTTCAGGAGATCCGGCTGATCGTGGTCAGCGCCAGCCCGAAGGGTATCGTTCAGATCACGGACCAGACGGAGATCACGCTGCTGCCCGAGTACCAGGAGCCGCACGACGGCGAGCCGCCCGTCGGGATCACGTACGACGACGTGGGCGGCCTCGGCGACACCGTCGATCAGGTCCGCGAGATGATCGAGCTGCCGCTCAAGCACCCGGAGCTGTTCTCGCGCCTCGGCATCGACCCACCGAAGGGCGTACTGCTCTACGGTCCGCCAGGAACGGGCAAGACGCTCCTTGCCCGCGCGGTCGCCAACGAGACCAACGCGCAGTTCTTCGTCATCAACGGCCCCGAGATCATGGGCCGCTACTACGGCGAGTCCGAGGAGCGGCTGCGCACCATCTTCGAGGAGGCCACGCAGAACGCGCCGTCCATCATCTTCATCGACGAGCTGGATTCGATCGCGCCAGCTCGAGATGAGACCGGCGAGGCCGAGCGTCGCGTCGTGGCTCAACTCCTCACGCTGCTCGATGGCCTCGAGGCGCGCGGCAACGTGGTGGTGATCGCAGCCACCAACCGCCCCGACGCCATCGACGAGGCCTTGCGCCGCCCGGGCCGCTTCGACCGTGAGATCGTCATCGGCGTGCCAGACACCGACGGGCGCCGCGAGGTGCTGGGCATCCACACACGCGGGATGCCGCTGGCCAAGGACGTGGACCTGGACACCATCGCGCGGACCACCTACGGGTTCGTCGGCGCCGACCTTTCGGCGCTCGCCCGCGAGGCCGCCATCTCCGCCCTGCGGCGTGTGCTCCCAGACATCGACCTCGACGACGACGAGATCCCCGCTGAGGTCCTCGACGAGCTTGTGGTCACCGACGACGACTTTACCGATGCGCTCAAGCGGGTCCAGCCGAGTGCCCTCCGCGAGATCCAGATCCAGGTCCCGAATGTGGGCTGGGATGATATTGGCGGGCTGGACGAGGTCAAGCGCCAGCTCAAAGAGGGCATTGAGTTGCCGCTGAAGCGACCGGACGCATTCAAGCGCCTCGGCATCCGGCAGGCGCGCGGCTTCCTGCTGTTCGGCCCACCGGGCAATGGCAAGACGCTGCTGGCGAAGGCCGTCGCCAAGGAAGCCGAGGCCAACTTCGTCGCCACCAAGTCCAGCGACTTGCTTTCCAAGTGGGTTGGAGAATCGGAAAAACAGGTCTCGAAGCTGTTCAAGCGCGCCCGACAGGTCTCGCCCACGGTCATCTTCCTCGACGAGATCGACGCGCTGGCGCCCTCGCGCGGCTCTGGCATCGGAGACTCGAACGTGACCGAGCGCGTGGTCAACACGCTGCTGGCCGAGATGGACGGGCTGGAGGAGCTGCAGGGCGTCGTGGTGATCGGCGCCACCAACCGCCCGACGCTGCTCGACCCAGCACTGCTGCGCCCCGGCCGCTTCGATGAGATCGTCTACGTGCCCGTCCCGGACGCCGAGGGCCGCCGCCGCATCCTCGGCATCCAGACCGCGAAGATGCCGCTGGCCGACGACGTGGACCTCGACGTGCTGGCGGAACAGACTCAGCGCTTCTCCGGCGCCGACCTCGAGAACCTCGTCCGCAAGGCCGGCCTGCTCGCCCTCCGCGCCAACCTCGACGCCGACACGGTCACGGCTGCGGATTTTGCCAGCGCGCTGGAGGACACCCGCGCCAGCGTGACGCCCGAAGTGGAGCGGGAGTACGAGCGCATGGTGCGCCAGCTCAAGCAGGAGGACCCGCGTGGAGGACGGCCCATCGGGTTCCAGATTGCCCCCGTAGACGAGAACGGAGCGGCATAACGCCCCCACCTGCTCTGGTTTTCGCCAGCTCGAGGACCGCGTCGAGCTGGCGACTCAGCGCCGGGGTCCGAGGGCGTCGCCAATGCGCGTGGTGCGCTGCATCCCCTCGGCCTGCGGCTCTTGAGGCGGGAAGCCCTCCTGGCGCATCGTCTCTGCAGTTGCGCGGGCCACGCCAGGCCGGATGCGCTCGATGAGGTCTGCGAAGGTGGTCTCCAGCGGCACCTCTCGCAGGGCGCGGATGAGGGAGCTGGTAAACACACCTGCGCGCGTACCCTCGGGGCCGAAGCCGTCCAACTCAAGCGACGGCTGCGCGCTGGTGGCTGCCGAGAGCAGCACGTGCCGGCGCGTCTCCGGGCTCGAAGACGGATCCCCGAACGTCGAGTCTGGCATCACGATCCGATTGGCGACGGCCTCGTAGGCCATCAGGCGGACTCCTGCATTCGGGGTACCGCGTGTGCCGTCGCCGGAGTAGCAGTTGTCTAGCATCACGAGTGTGTGCTCTGCTGGAAGAGCGTCGGCCAGAGCCCCCAGCTCGTGGTCGAGCAGATATGCCAGCTCGCCGCCTCGGCCCCACAGCACGAGCGCCTCGTCCTGTCCATCGGACTCCGCCAGCCCGGCAGGGACTGCTTCGGCGGGGAGTTGGATTCCGTGCCCGGCGTAGTGGAACAGGGCGGTGCCACCTGCTCCGGCCTGTCCGAGATGGCGCCGGAACGCTTCCGCGATGGCCTCGCGGGTGGCCTCCACATCGCGCAGGACCACCACGTTCTCTGGCTTGAACCCGTAGGTCTTGGTCAGCAGCTCGACCATCGCCTCCCCGTCTACCGCCGGGCCTGCGAGGTCTGGCTGAAACGCGTTCGGCCCGAGGCCGGGATAATCCGATACCGAGACGATGAGCGCATACCGATCCGATGGATCTCCACCACCAGGAAACCGCTCGGCCCAATCGGGCGCAGGAGTCTGATCTACAGCCAGCGTGTAGGCCCCGCGGTGACCATCCACAGCGCCCACGCGGACGGTGTACACCCCATCCATTGGGAGCGTGATGCGTGCAGTTGACGTCGGCAGCCCGCTGCTGGCACCAAGAATCGGCTGGAAGCCCGCTCCGTACCACACGCCGATCTCGACGTAGGGCTGAAACGCCTCCGATGTGACCGTAAGCGAGACGATGTCGCCAGCGCGTCCTTCTACGTAGTGCGTCCCGACGGGCTGGCCGAGAATCACTTCCCACGCATCGCCATCGCCCAGCACGTCGGCCTGTGTGCGTCCCGCCTCGGTCCGGGGCACAGGCACGCCGGTCTCGATAGGCGTCAGCGTATACGTCCCCGCTGCCTGTGCGTCTTCACTCGTCACCAGCACGACGTACTCGCCGTCTGCGGGAAGCACCTCCAGAAGCGTACTCTCGCGCGTGTACCAGTTCACAAAGCGGTCGCAGATGAACGCGCCGTCGATCGGGCTGGCGAGATCTGTAGGGGGGCCTCCATTCATCGCGTTCCACGCCGCACTCGTCATCAGGCACAGCGTGGGGGCGATGCCCTGGAGCCCTCGCGCACGAACCCAGATGCGTTCGCCTGCGGAGCCGATGAACCGGTAGGCATCCGGGGCTCCAGCCTGGAGGGTATCCACGTGGGTCACGCCGAGGCGCGGCAGCGGCTGCGTCGAGCCGGCGGTGCCCAGCCCTCCGCTTCGGGAATCGGATGGGGCCGCCGGAGTGTCCTGGAAAAACGAGCGGAGGCCGACCTGTGCCGATGGTGCAGCGCTCCATGCCAGGCAACCGATCGCCAGTGCGACCGATCCGAGGCGAGCCGAGAGAGATGTCATACCCAGAGTGAACGTGTGGACACGGTGTGTGTCCACAGAGGCTGGGGAGTCGCCGAGATTCGCCACGGGCTGGCGAGCATCGGCACTCTCTGCATCCGGTTGATGTCTCCAAACAACGGTCCGCTAGCCTCCGTCCGGCGGCGCAGGCGCTTGGTGGCTGAGTAAATCTCTCCTGCCGACACGCCCAGCATCGCGGCCAGGTCGCGTGACTTCAGATCCGGGTCTTCGAACCACAACCGCACGATCCGCTCCAGCAATTCGTCTCCCTCCACCAGCGCGAGGACGCGCTCTTGCAGAGAGGCCGCATGGGCCGGGTCCGATGCCGCCTGGGAGTGCACATTCCAGGCCTCATCGAGGCTGACGTACCGGGCCTGGGCCGTCTCATCGCGCGTCTTGGAGCGCGAGAGGGTCTGGCTCACACGGCTTCGGATCACGCCGTAGAGAAAGACCAGAAGCGGCAGCCCGTCCGGGCGCACACGCTGGCCGGTCAGCGTGTCCGTAATGGCGTCCTGTACGAGGTCCTCAGGCGTCGGGGCGCCGCGCACGCCAGACAGGGTGCGGGCGTGGAGGCGGTTCGCCCACAGCAGCAGGCGCGGTACAACGGCCTCCCAATCCTCATCTGCGCGATCTGGAGAGGATGATGCCGTGGCAGCGAGAAGCATAGGCGCGAAACGAGCGGGTCGCCTCAGTCTAGCACTTCAGGGGCACACCGGGCTCCCCGGCTCCGGGGATGACAGACGTGTGACATCCAGAGGCGTCACCTGGGGGCTACACGCTATTCGCCTTGAGGCGAGCCAGTTCTTTGAGGCTTCCTGTCAGATGGACGCGCAGGTTTTCGTGCTCCTCGCGGAGTTCGGCGAGCTGGCGAACCAGCCCGTCTCGCTCATCGCGGAGGGAGTCGATCTCGCGCTTGACCTCGCGGAGGCGCGCCTTGGGCACGCGGATGGTATCGACGTCGTCGCTCATGTCGGGGCACGCGGGTGCCGCTGTGAGGAGGGAAGCTACGGCGCAAGAGCGATCATGCGCCGCCCGACCCGTTGCCGGACGGCGGAGACTGACCGCTTCCTTCCCCCCCAGTCTGGGATGGAGGCGGCGCGGCGGGAGCCTGCTGGGCCGGTTCTCCACCCGGTAGGCGAGGAATGGGTGCCGCCTCCACAGCGGCCTCCTGCTCCAGAGACAGGCTAAACTCCCCCTCACCCTCATCCTGGGATCCGACCACAACGCGGTAGGCGCCCGCCGACGGAAGCGTCAGGCGGATCCGCGCGCGGTCGCCATCGGGCTCGGCAGGTGTCCGCTGTCCGTCCGGCCCGACCATGAAGAGGGTCGGTGTAAAGCCATCGGTGCGAATGTCCACCACGACGCGGTCGCCAATCTGGCCGTTGATGCGATACGCCTTGGTGGTCCCCACGGCCAGCGAGTCGCGCAGCGGCGGTCCGCCAGCTCGAAGGCCTGTGGACACCGGATCCTCGGCCACCACCACTTCGGGCGGCTCCTCGACCGAGAGCTGCACGGTGTAGGCGCCCTTCTTGTCCTTATCGCGAGAGGTGACCACGAGCGTGTGAGTACCCGTGGCCGCTGGGGTAAACGTGAACGTGACGCTGCCGCCCGCTCGGCCGGTCTCGCCCTGCACATCTCCAGACGGCCCCCTCAGAGACAGGCTGGGCGCGAATGCGCTCGACCGCACCACGATGGTATGCTCGCGCCCTCCCGCTCCGCTGAACCGGTAGGTGTCTCGGTAGTAACCGTCTACGAGCTGGCTGAACGCGCCCAGCTCAGCCTGAACGGTTCGCCCGTTGGTAGGCAGGGGCTGCACCGGGTTCTCCTGCGTGATCTGCACAGTGTAGTTGCCCGATACCGCAGGCTGGCGAGAGGTCACGAGAATGCGGTAGACGCCCGGCCCTCGCAGATTGCGGATGGCAACCCGGCGGGACCCGGCCTCGCCATCGCTCCCGAGAGACTCCGCATCCACCTGCGTCCCATCCGGGGTCTCGATCATGAGATCCGGGTAGAAGTCCGACGACGTGACGGTAAACCCGAGCACACGGCCCGACGAGTCGGCAGCGAACGTGTAGAGGTCCTGATAGCGTCCATCCGTGCCCCGGAAGTCGCTGCCCCCCAGTTCACCTTCGATTGCGCCCGCCTGGACCACCACCGCGGTCGGGCCTGTTGGCACGTCCACGACGGGTGTTTCCTCCACCACAGGCTCGGCCTCTCGGTTGAGATACCAGAATGCGAACAGGCTTCCGATCAGGAGTACGGCCACCACCAGCGCGAGCGGGAGAAGCCATCCTCGCTTCTTCTCTTCGGCAGGAGCGGAAACCGGAGCAGCTGCAGCCCGTGTTGGGGCAGGCGTCGGGCTGGCGACGGCCACCGAAGCGCCATCACCAACCATCACGGGCGTCCACGGCCCGGGCGTCTGGTGCCCGTTCGGGCATCCGCCGACGGCCTCCCATGTCTCGCGAAGCGACACCAACCCGCAGGTGGCGCAACGAACCACGCGGTTGGTGGGCAGGAAACCGACGCCTGAGATCGGATCGGATGGGGATGAGAGGAAAAACTCGGCGTCGGCCTCAGCATCGAGGCGGTGATAATCGACAGACACGGCAGAAGCGGCGTGGGACAGCTGCAAAGGTAGCGAGGGTCAGCCCTCGCGAAACGAGCCAGACGGGCGGTTCGCGCCTCGTGCCCCAGAGCAACCACACTCCTGGAGCCGAGTCAGAGGCTATCGGACCACGTCCACCGCATCGACCCACCCTTCCATCGCCAGCGGGCCAGGAAGCGTCCACCGCCCGACCGGACGTGGCAGCACCCGCCGGTACGTCGGGATCACCAGCCCGTCGAACACGGCGTGTGCCTCACAGAGGTGGGCGCCCCGAGCCAGTGGGCCAAAGACGTCTGCGGTGTAGTCCAGTCGGCAGAGCAGGCCGTCGGTGCCGAAGTAGAAGGTTTGCTCCTCGCAGTGCGTGGGGATGCCCGGCGGGAAACGGGCGTGCAGGCGGCGGAGCGGTCCCGTCGGGCTGGCGACCGCCGCCAGCTCGCGGCACTCCACGCCAGGCCACGCGAGCAGGAACGGCGTGGTGGTGTAATTCCAGAACGCGTACGCGAAGAAGTACAGCTCGTCGAGGTCGTCCCAGCGAAGGGAACGGCGCCGAATGCGCTCAGCCTCGGTCCGCTCATGAAGCACCTGCCCGTGCTCGTCCTCGATCCACGCGGTGGTGCCATCGAAGACGCCTGCGCATCCGGGGTGGGGATACGGAGCCAACCGCGCATGGACCTGGTCGGTGCGGAACGTGGCTTCGAAGACGCGAAGGTGCCGTGACCGTCCGCGAGAGGCCACGATGTTGCCTCGGACCCGGATCTGAAAGCGAAGCTCTGACACGGATGCCCACCGGTCCGCACCTCCGTGAGCCTCGATGGCGAGGGCGAGCAGATCCGGTGCGGTTTCGGGCATGGCGCCAAGCTAGTAGGGCAGGCCTCGAGCTGGCGAAGGCAGGGTGCCAGCTCGAGGCTACGGCACCGAGATCGGGAGCGTGACCGAGGACTCGCCGCCCAAGCTGGCGACATACACCAGTCGGCCGATGCCGTCCCGGACGCCGTCCGCGTAGAACACCACAGTTCCGCGCCGCACGTCGCCCGGCTCGGCGATCACCGGCGACCCGGAGCGGCTCTCGGTCGGCGCCGGCTGGTAGCGGCCGCCCCGGTCATCGAGGACGTAGCCCTTGGCGGCGAAGCTGCGCCACGGCGCCCACGGCCCGCCGTAGTCGATGGAGCGCACGCTGACATCGAGCTGGACGCGCGTCCGCGAGCCTCGCGTGGACATCGTCACGCGGCTGACGCTGACCTCGAATGTGCTGCCCCCACTCTGTCCGCGCCGGGCCACGGCAGCGGCGAACACCCGAGTACTCCCATCTACTGGACTATCGCCGATCTCGTCCGGGCTCGGCTCCACCGCCTCGGCCTTCACGGACAGGGTGTACTCGCCGCCGATTAACTGAGTGCTGTCTTCCTCGGCCCCGCCCGATGTCACCTCCAGGACATACGTGCCCGCTGGGATCTCCTCCTCGATGGTCGCGATGGAAGACCCTCCGGCGTTCTCTGCGCTGGCAACCTCGACCTGCTCGCGTCGCTCCTGCTTCCAGACGCGCAGCCGAGGCGGCACCTCGTTAGACTGCGCCCGGATGACCGTCTTGGCACCATCCCGTGCACGGAACCGGTAGAAGTCCACATACCGGTTGTCTTCGAGCCAGCTGTCTGGCCCCAAGGTGGCCCGGATGGCGCGTCCGTCAGCTCGAAGATCTCGGGTTCGGATGGTGCGGACATCGAGGGCAAACGGGCCCGTCTCGCCGGGATCTTCCGAGGTCACGAGGAGACGGTAGGGCGCCTCCCATCCTGGCTGATAGCGCACCAGCACGGCGTGGAGGCTGTCGCCACTCTGGCGCCGCTCGATGGTTCGCCAGCTGCCGCCTACCTCGCCGTTCGGACCGAGAAGATGCAACCGAGGCCGGAATGCCTCGGACACAACGCGGATCACGACCGGCTGGTCTGGGCCGGTGACCACGCCGTAGGCGCGCTCGTACCGATCCGCTCGAAGCACGCCACGACCGAGCGTGTCCAGCCGAGCCGACGCGTCGGCATAGACAGAGTCGGCACGGGCGTTGGGCACCACGGAGATCTCATAGGCCCCCGTTGCATTCGGGGCCAGCGAGGTCACCGCTACCTCAAACCGGCCCGGCCCGACCAACCCCTCTACCTCCGCTCGAGATTGCGTGCGCAACAGTGCTGAAGAGGCGAGGGTCCGGCCTGCGGGCGTCCGCACCGAGAGGTCCGGCGCAAACGCCTCAGCCGTCACCACGATGGAGAAACCGGTGCTGTCGTCCGTCTCGTGGACGTAGAAGTCGATGAACCGCCCCACGTCGGGCTCTGCGTCTCCAGGTTCGAGGGTCCCGGCCACCAGCGTGTCGCCGAGCGGAACGGGGCTCAGCCGCGCCTGCGCCGCCCACTCGATCCGCGCCCGGGCGATCTCCTCATTGATCTGGTCCTCAGACACTTCCTCGGTCTCTCCGCCGAGCTGGCGAATCCCCATCCACGCCAGCCCGACGGCCACCAGCCCGAGGAGGCCCCAGCGTGCCGATGCCGGGATGGACCTCCAAACCCCGGCGAGGTGCTCCCTGAGCGACGGCTCCGCGTCGGCGAACTCCGCCAGAGGCTCCGCGCCCGCGCCGGGCGTGGCACCGGGCACCGGAGGGGGAGGAACAGGCGTCTCGGGAGGGGGCAGCACGGGGGACAGGCCCTGGACGGCGGTGCGGAGGAAGATAGAGTCGGTCGGAGGCCACCCCAGGGCGAGACGCCGTGGACCTTCACCCACAGCGTCGGCATTCTGCACTCCTCCGCCAGCCCGATGCCATGCTCTACCGCTCCACGCTCTACACCCCTGCCGCCGACCGCTACGACACAATGGAAACCATCCGGTGTGGGCGGAGTGGCCTGAAGCTGCCACCCATTTCGCTGGGCCTGTGGCACAACTTCGGCAGTGTGGACTCGTTCGAGAACGCGCGTGCGATGGCACTCCGCGCCTTCGACCTCGGCATCACGCATTTCGATCTCGCCAACAACTACGGCCCGGAGCCTGGCTCCGCTGAGGAGACGTTCGGACGCATCCTCGCAGGCGACCTCACCGCCTACCGCGACGAGCTGGTGATTTCGACCAAGGCCGGCTACAGGATGGGTCCCGGTCCCTACGGCGACCACGGCTCGCGCAAGTATCTCCTCTCGAGCCTCGACCAGAGCCTCCGCCGAATGGGCCTCGAGTACGTGGACATCTTCTACAGCCACCGTCCCGACCCGGACACGCCACTCGAAGAGACGATGGGCGCGCTGGCCCACGCGGTCCACGCAGGCAAGGCACTGTACGTCGGCATCTCCAACTATCCGCCGGACGTCACGCGCGAGGCGGCGCAGATCCTTCGCCAGCTCGGCGCGCCGCTTCTGATCCACCAGCCCAAGTACAACCTGATGGAGCGCTGGCCCGAGACGGGCCTGTTCGACGTGTTGGCGGACGAGGGCGTCGGGAGCATCGTGTTCTCGCCGCTGGCGCAGGGGCTGCTGACCGACAAGTACCTCGACGGCATCCCGGCGGACTCCCGCGCGGCGAAGGCATCGGGCTTCCTCAAGGCCGATCAGGTGACAGACGACGTGGTGGAGACGGTCCGGCAACTCCGTGAGATCGCCCGGGCCCGCGACCAGTCGATGGCGCAGCTCGCGCTGGCGTGGACGCGGCATCGCCCCGAAGTCACCTCGACGCTCATCGGCGCCAGCCGGGTGGCCCAGATCGAGGAGGCCGTGGCGATGCTGTCTCAGCCGCCGCTCACCGACGACGAGCTGGCGCGGATTGAGGGCATCCTCTCGAGCTGATGAGAATCACCAGCTCGATCCGTTCAGCCTTGTCATCCTGACCCGAAGGACGGCGCCAGCCAACTTGATTCAGGATCTCGTAATCGAAGCTTATAGCGTAGCTCACTCGGGTAGACAGCGGGCTCGTAGTCTCTGCTCGAGCTGGCGAGTGGATGCCTGCCTACGCAGGCATGACGGCAAGGGGCGAAAGGCAGCGCGAAACGTGGCCCCTGTCAACGCGAACGAGCTTGGCTGTAAGGGATCGCTAGCCTGAGATTCCGAATCAAGTTCGGAATGACATCAAGAGGCAAGCTGCGAGACTCATACCTCGTCAACCTGGCGAGAGTAGAACCACCATCCTGCAACCATACCCGAAGGGAGTGCCACTGGCAAGCAGAAGGCTCCACATAAGAACACAAAGGAAATACCCCCGACGCCCCCAAGCACCTCGAACAAAAGGGAAGCCTCACTGAGGCCACCCAGGCCCCTGTGTAGCCACACCGCAAGGACGAACGCGCTGAGGACATAGCACACCAGTGTCACGATTGCCCCACGCACAACGCCCCGTTTGGGATTGCGGGACTGCCGTGCATCTGCGGCGAGCCGGGGACCACTGATTGCACCAATCAGAAAGGCGGTAGGTGTCGAGAATTGAACCGCGATCCATGCCAAGTCCCACCACAAGAGAGCAGACATTAAGGACATCACAAGAGCCGCCACTCCGAAGGCCAATCCGCCGAGCAGAGCCTCACGCATGGCCCTTTTCCCGCTCAGGCATCGCCAGCGCGTGGAGCACCACGTAACCCAGCGTCAGCATCCCGCCGAAGACCAGCGTCATCACCACTGTCGTGGGATGGGCGAACGGATCGGCGATGCGAGCAAGAATGTCCGTGGCGAGCGAACCGGGGGCCGTCAGCACGTCCCACGAGTTCCACCGCAGCTCGCGGCCCAGGTAGATCCCGAACGCGCTGAGGAAGAGCACGCCCACGGAGCCTGCCCACGCCACCCGGTGGCCCCAGTGACGGGCCACCACGCCCTGCACGTCCGCCAGCGCGACGTAGCCACTCAGCAGACCTGTGCCCGCCGCGGAGAGCAGTAGCGCGAGGTCAAACCAGAACGGGACCGGCGGGCGCTCGGCCAGATGCACGAGATCGGTCAGGATGTAGGGCGCGTTGGGCAGAAACAGCAGCCAGACGGTCGCCAGCCCGAGGCACGCGAGCCGGTGTCCTCCCTTCGCGTCTAGCGCCACCAGCGCGGTGGACGCCATCAGGGGAACGGTAGCCAGGAACAGGTTCCAGACGAGAAACAGACCGAAGGGCGAGCCGGTGAGGGCGATGCGCGTGACGAGAAGCGCCGCCACCCAGAGCGTGAGCAGCGCACTGACGGTGAGCCGACGAGACGGAGACGAGAGCATGGGTATGTCGTTTCTTTGAAATGCAAAGTACTTCACGACCATCCAAGCAACAAGTTTCGGGCGTGCGGAATAGATGGCGTGGACGCCTCGTGTCCGTTCCTCATGCACACCCCGACTGACATCGCCATCGTGGGCCTCGGCCCCGTCGGCGCCGCGCTGGCGGCCCGGCTCGGCGCACGCGGTCTTCGGGTGGCAGTCTTCGAACAGTCCACAAAGCCCCACACGCTCCCTCGCGCAGCGCACCTGGATGAGGACGCCCTGCGCGTGCTCCAGAGCGTCGGCATCTTGGACGATCTGCTCGACCACGGACGTCCCATCGACGGATTCGATCTGGTCAATGCCAAGCGAGCCCGTCTCTTGCGTGCTCGTCCCCGCCCCCGCTGGCCAGTGAACCTTCCCGCTGGCCTACTCATCCACCAACCGACCGTCGAGACGGCGCTGCGGGCCCGGCTGGACGAGCTAGCGACCGTCGATGTGTACATGGGGCACACCATCGAGCGCATCGAGCCCGACGCAGAGGGCGTAACGGTCTCGGGGACTGCAGCCGCTCCGTTTTCCATTCGCGCCACCTACGTCGTCGGCTGCGATGGCGCCCGGAGCGTGGTCCGCGAAGCGATGGGCAGCCCGCTCCGGGGCGGGCGCTTCGAGCAAACGTGGCTGGTGGTCGATGCCCTCGTGCCGGAGGACGCGCCGCTGCCCAACCGCCTGCTCCAGATCGCCAACCCACGCCAGCCCGCCACCTACGTCCCCTTTCCGGGGCGCCGGCGGCGCTGGGAGTTCAAGCTGGCCGACTGCGAGGATGCCGCGCTCCTTCGCCAGCCCGACGCCGTCCGGGAACGGCTTTCCGCGTGGATCGACCCGGTTCAGGTCGAGATCGAACGCGCGACGTTGTACACCTTCCACGACCTCACGGCCCAGGGGTGGCGCAAGGACCGCGTGCTGATCGCAGGCGATGCCGCGCATCAGATGCCGCCGTTTCTGGGTCAGGGCCTCGGCGCAGGGCTCCACGACAGCGCTACGCTCGCCTGGATGCTCGAGCTGGTGGTGCGCGGCGCGGCGGACCCGACTCTCCTAGACGTCTACGAGGCCGAGCGTCGGCCCCACGTAGAGGCCACCACCCGGCTGGCGGTCCGCCTCGGGCGCCTCATCTCCGCGTCCGGCCCCCTCGCCCATCTCCGAAACGCGCTCCTCGGGCTGGCGAACCGCATCGGGCTGGGGCCGCGCCTCCGGTCCATCGAGGCGCCGCTGCCGCGCGTCGAGACCGCTCTCGCCACCTGGCTGACGCCAAATCACGGACCGAGCTGGCGACCCGACGAAGCCCGACTGCCACAGCCCATGGTGGGCCGGGGCGATGCGGTGCTGCGTCTGGACGATGTGCTGGGCCTCGGCTTCGCCGTCATCGGCATCGGGCTGGATGCAGAGACGTGGGCAGGCCAGGATCCAGTCTGGCGCCAGCTCGAGGCCACGTGTGTCACCCTGGGTGCAGGCGTCTGGGACCCCGATGGGCTGCTGACCGCATGGGCGAGCGCCGAGCCGTGCGTGATCGTCGCGCGCCCCGACCGGCTGGTGTTTGGGATCTACAAGCGACACGCCAAAGCCCAGGCCGTAGCCGACCTCCGGCGTGCGCTCTCGCTTCGCTGAGGCTTAGCGCACGCGGATCGTGACCGTAGCCCCTGCTGCGGGAAGCGAAAACGCTGCGCGGCGCCACTTGGGTGGCCCGAAGGCGATGCGTGCGCCTCTAGAAAACCCAACAGGCTCAGACGGCAGACCGAAGAGCCCCGTCGCCATCTCGCCGTCGCCATCCTCGTCGTGATGCACAGCGATGGCGTAGTCGCCGGGCGGAAGCGCAACGGCCCACGCGCTCTTGCGCCCGACGATGGGCCGGATGGACGCTTCACGCGCTTCCCCTAGAAAGGTGTCTTCGGAATCGAAGATGGCGATGCGGACGGAGCCATCGTTGGACTTCAGGCCCTCGACATCAATCTGGAGCAGCGCCATCGGTGGCGGCCCGGCAGCGAACAGGGCGAGAAACGCGGCAATGTGGAGCAGGATGGACATGGCGGAGCAGGCGTGTGAGAGCCACAGGTTCCGCTCCGATTCGCCAGCTCGAAACGACCAAGCGATCAACGGTAGGCGTCTCCGACGAACGGTTGCCACAGCGGATGAACGGTCGGCAAGACGGGGTCTGTGCGGCGTAGTCTGTCCGGCACGATGCCTTCCGAGCCTCCCTTTCGCCTGTCTCGCGCCGTCCTGTTCGGCGTGCCGGTCGCGACCATCCTCGTGTCTGGCTTCGCCGTGCACATGGGGATCGGGCTGACGTATGGGTATCCGTGGCGATGGTCCACGCTGCTCGACTCGCTGCTTCGCGCGACGCTCTACGTGGGCGTGATGTGGCCCGTCACCGTCGCTACGTCCCAGTGGACCCTCACGCGCTGGGCGCTCCGCAGCGCCACCGATGTAGCCCGACATGTGGCCGCACTGGTGGCGTCTACGCTGATCTCGTTCACCACCGTCTCTGCCCTTCTCCGGCTTATCGATGGCGTGACGCCCCTTCCTGTGTTCGCCATCATCGCCTTCGTCGCTGCGATCTCAACCGCTGTGCTGGCGACGGTCCTCTACGGCGCGCTGGCTGTTCAGCGCCTCCGGGCCAGCGAAGCCGCAGCGGTAGCCGCTGAACTGCGAGCGCTCCGAGCCCAGATCAATCCCCACTTCCTGTTCAACGCGCTCAACACCATCGCCGCACTCGTCCGCGTGCGGCCCGAAGCCGCCGAGCGCGTCACCGAGACGCTCGCCGACCTGTTCCGCTACAGCCTTGCAGCGTCGGACCGTCCCACGGTGACGCTCGCTGAGGAGATCGACTCAGCCCGGCTCTACCTCGACATCGAGCAGGCGCGCTACGGCGAGGACCTGACGGTAGAGATCGACGTCCCGGACGAGCTGGCGGGCACACCAGTCCCGAGCCTCGTGCTGCAGCCGCTGGTCGAGAACGCCGTCAAGCACGGGGTTCGCCAGCGCGATGGGCGCGGCACGGTTCGGATCCACGCCATCACGACGGACCGCACACTGGTGGTTCGCGTCTCCGACACCGGCCCCGGCTTCGGCAGCGACGACATCGAGCACGTCCTCGGGCGCGGAACGGGGCTCACGAATGTCGCTGAGCGCCTTCGGGCGTACCACGACCGCGCCGAGCTGGCGCTCGACGACACCGACGGCGGCGGAACCGTCATCGTCCGGCTTCCCCTCCACCCATGACGCCGCTTCGCTGCCTGATCGTCGATGACGAGCCACTCGCCCGGGAGCGGATGGACCTTCTGCTCCGCGAGTCGGGCGCCAACGTGGTGGGCTCGGCCTCGAATGGCACCGAGGCGCTGGAACAGGTCGCCGTACTCCGCCCCGATGTGCTGTTCCTGGACATCGAGATGCCGGGCCTCGACGGATTCGATGTGGTGGACCTGCTCGATCCAGAGACGCGTCCGGCCATCGTGTTCGTGACGGCGTTCGATGCCTATGCCGTGCGCGCCTTCGACGTCCACGCCATCGACTACCTCACGAAGCCGGTCCGCCCCGCTCGGCTGAAAACCGCCCTCGACCGCCTCGCCAGCTCGACGCAGCGCGCCCGCGCCGCTGAACAGATCGAGGCCATGCTGGACAGCGAGCTGGCGCCTGTGGAACCGCCGACGCCGGACACACCATCGCTCGACCGCCTGACTCTTCAGGCCGGTCGCCGCCTCTGGGTGGTCGCCACGCAAGACATCGCTCGCATCGAGGCCGAGTCCAAAACCACGATGGCGTACCCGTTTCCCGGCGTCACACCCGGAGATCGCCCCGGGCTCGTGGACTTCACGCTCGACGCGCTGGAAGCACGCCTGGACCCGCGTCAGTTCGTCCGCGTCCACCGCTCGGTGTTGGTCAACGTGCGGGCCGTGCGCGAGCTGGTGCCGTGGTTCTCGGGAACGTACCGCGTTCGCCTCTCAGACGGGGCGGACGTGCCGTTGGCCCGGCGGCGCGTAGCCGCAGTGCGCGCCCTGCTCGGAGGGTAGTCGAAGATGCTGCATCGCCAGCTCGAGGCAACACCAGGACGAAGCCAACTGGAACCTTCTCGAGCTGGCGGAACCGGCCCACCGCTCATCGCTCTATGGAACCGTTCGTCAGAACCCCGCGCCGTTGATCGCCAATCGCATGGATTCCTGGAGCATCGGGTGAATCCTGGAGGCACACCAGCCCGACGCACCATGCGCATCACCCTTCTCTCCACACTTGCTCTCGCCCTCCTTGCCGGTTGCGCATCCACACCCCAACTCGAGGCGGCTCCGACCACCAGCGCGCCGACAAGCGCTGAGACCATTCCGGCTCACCTGCTTGGCACGTGGACCTATACCGCCGAGCGCAACGGCCAGGTCGTCAACGGCGACTACATCCTCACAGCTGATCCTGCTGGTCACCGGATGGGCGCTCCCGGACTTGTTTCGAACGAGGTCCAGAACAGCTTCCTCGTCGTGAACGGAGAGGCCGTCACGTGGACCGGCGTGCTCCGCACGATGGGCGGGCCAGCAGGCTTCCGGATCACCGGTACGCTGGTAGACAGCACCGTCACCGGCACCAACGAGATCGACGGACTGGGCACGTATGCCTTCTCCGCCACGAAGGTCCAGTAGTCGCCCCGTCTCCTCCAGCCGGCTCTCGCCATGAACACCGCTCTCGTCTCATCGCCCCCCTCGTCTCCCTCGTGGCTCCGCCTCCTGTGGCGCATCAGCCCCCCCCTCGTTGTGTCGGCCGCAGCGATGGGGCTTCTGGCCCTCGTATGCCTCGGCGGGCTGGCCGTGGACCCTCGGATGCTTCTGGGAGAGCCCATCTGGATCAAGCCCCTCAAGTTCTGTATCTCAGGCGCGCTCTACGCCCTCGGGCTGGCGGCGCTGATCCACCCGCTGCGTGGGCGCTGGGTGGGCCGGATCATCGGCTGGGGCGTCAGTCTCATTCTGGTCGCGGAGACGGTGCTCATTGCCATGCAGGCCGTGCGCGGCGTCCGCAGTCACTTCAACATCAGCACCGCCTTCGACGCGGCCGTGTTCTCCTCAATGGGCACGATGATCGCCGCGCTCAGTGTGCTCACGCTCGTCGCCGCCATCGCGATTCTTCGCCAGCCCGCAACCGACCGCCTGTGGAAGCAGGCCACGCTCTGGGCGCTCGCGATGGCGCTCGCAGGTGGCGCCGTCGGTCCGTTGATGACAGCGCCGACCCCGGAGCAGCGAGCGAGTTTCGCCGACGCGCGCCCGGAGACGGTGGGTGCCCATGCGGTGGGCGTGCCGGACGGAGGCCCCGGCCTTCCCTTCCTCGGGTGGAGCACAGTAGGCGGCGACCTCCGTGTGCCGCACTTCTGGGGCCTGCACGGCCTGCAAGTACTCCCGCTGCTCGCGCTCGGTCTGATGCGCCTCCAATCGCTCACAAACCGCCAGCGGCGCCGTCTGCTACGCCTCGGCGGCCTGGCGTACGCAGGCATCTTCGGCCTTCTGCTCCAGCAAGCCCTTCGTGCCCAGCCACTGTTCGCCCCCGATGTTCTCACCTTTGCGCTGCTCACCGGCCTCGTTCTGTTCACCGGGCTGGCGGGGCTTCGGGTGCTTCGGAGCGACGCGCCCCCATCTCCAGCTCGTTGACCTCACGCCTCTGCCATCTTGAGCCAAGCGAAGTAGGCCCTTCTCCCGATGCTCGACTCCATCTTTTCCATCGCCAGCACGGTGGTGCTCCCCGTGTGGCTCGCGCTGGCGCTCGCGCCCACGCACCGCTGGACCCAGCGCACCGCCACGTGGATCGTCCCTGCCCTTCTTGCTGTCACGTACGTCTGGCTTCTGGTGACCACGCTTCGCCAGCCCGACGCTGCCGGAGGCTTCGGCTCACTCGACGATGTGGCAGCGCTGTTCGAGAGCCGCCATGCGCTCCTGGGGGGCTGGCTTCACTACCTCGCCTTCGACCTGATCGTGGGCGCCTGGGAAGCTCGCGACGCTGCGGAGATCGGCCTGCCCCGCTGGGTCCTGATTCCCTGCCTCGCGCTGACGTTCATGGCAGGCCCTGCGGGATGGCTTCTCTACGGCATCGCCCGAGCGGTCCGCTTGCAACGAGCGGAGTAAACCGCCTGCGTCGTATCGTGGGAGCCCATGGGCTCCCCACCAAGCATCCCCGCTGCATGACGACGATCTCCGCTCCCGGTGCCCCCGCGGCTGTCGGTCCCTACAGCCATGCCCTGGACCTGGGCTCTCTCGTGTTCTGCTCTGGCCAGGTCGCTCTTGATGCGGACACCGGCCAGCTCGTCGGCGACGATGTGGCGATGCAGACCCGCAAGGTGTTTCACAACATCCGGGCGGTGCTGGCTGCCGCAGGCCTCGAGCTGGCGCATGTCGCCAAGGCGACGGTCTTTCTGCAAACGATGGACGACTTCGGCGCGATGAATGCCGTCTACGAGGCTGAATTTGGCGGCCACAAGCCCGCCCGCTCGACGGTGGCTGTGGCTGGCTTGCCCGTCGGGGCTCTTGTTGAGATCGAGGTCATTGCTGCGCGCCCATCGTGATGACGGATACGCTCCAAGACGTCTCGACGGATACGCTCCGTCTCTACTTCGAGCGCTACGCGGGCGCCTTCGAGGCGTTCGATGCGTCTGCGATTGCCGAGCACTACACGATGCCGTGCCTGTTCGTCCGGGGCGGCCAGCCGGATGTCTGCACGTCCCCGGAGGCCTTGCAGGTGAGCATCGAGGCGCTTCTGGATCTCCACAAGACGTGGGATGTGCGCCGGGCCAAGCTCAAGACGCTCGAGATTCTGGAGACCGCGCCCGACCACCTCATCGTCCGCGCCGACTGGCGCCTGGGGCGCAAAGGGCGCATCCGTTGGGCCTATGCGACCACGTACGTGCTCGTCCCTACATCGGATGGCGACTGGCGCATCGCATCGGCCCTCACGCACGACGCCCCGTTCTGATTCTCGCCAGCTCGAGGCGACCGTACAGGTCGTCATCGTCAGAGCGTGTACGGGATCAAGACGAACGCATGGCGCTCAGGCTCGAAGTCCTTGGTGTTGCGCGTCACCAGACGAATCCCGTGATGCTGTGCGAAGGCCGCCTGGATGGCATCCGGGAGTTTCCAACGTTCCGCGCGACGTAGAGCAGCAGCTCGCTCGGCAATCGCCCGATCCAGCTCGAGAACGCGAAAGGTGGCGAGGTACTGTCTGAGCGCATCCTCCCCGGCATCATCGACGCCAGCCAGGACTTCGGCCAGGGTAATCACAGAGATGACAGCACTCGGGTGTGCGTCGATAAAGGCCTCTGCGTCCGAAATGCCGTTCAGATAATCGATGAGAATGACAGAGTCCAGGAGCATCAGGGCATCGTTTCTCTCGAGCCCCATTCGCTTCGGGTCCGGTGTTGATACTCAAGGCCGCCGCCGCCTCGCCAGTGTGGCGCAGCGGCGTCAGCCAGCGCACGGCGCCGCTTGCGAAGACTCTCGGCAGCGCCCGCCTCGCCCTGCACTGCCGCCAACTCTCGTTGAAGCTCTGCGGCGACCTCCGCCAGCAACGCGCTCCGCTGATCTAGTGGCAGGGCGAAAACGGCCTCTTTCAACTCCTGAATGCTCATCGTGTCTACCGGGTCATGAGGCCATGTTAGGCCATTCGTGCAGACGGAGCAACGCCTCTAGATCGAGACGTGGTCGCCAGTCCGAACGCTAAAGCCCTGTCACTCTCGGCGTGTCTAGGTGTTCACGGACGTACGCCACCGACGCGCGGACGACATCGCTGAGGACGTCCTCATCCACTCCATCGAGGCGCTTGACGTAGAGACAGGTCTCCCCATTGGTGTACGGCCCCATCTTCGCCAGCTCGTCAGCGTGGCGCTCAACGCCGTCCATGAGGTAGATGGAAAGCTTGGTCTTTCTCGGCGAGAAGCCGGTCAGCATCCAGTCGCCTTCGCGGCCCGAGGCGTAGCGGTAGTGATAGGAGCCAAAGCCGACGATGTCTTTGCCCCACATCACGGGCGGCTCTCCGGAGGCATCACTGAGCAGCGCCACGAGCTGGCGCGCTTCGCGCTGGCGTCGGGGATCTGCGATGCCGTCGATATAGTCGGCGACGGACGTGTCTTGAGGGCGGGTCTTGAGATCGGACATGGCAGCAGGCAGTGGACACGTGAGGCTACACACAGGGAGTGTCAGCCGTGTGTCGGAGCCGTTTTCGTCTCTGTGGCGTAGAGTCTGGACTTCCCCTTTGCTCATGCGCGGTCGTCCTCGCCAGCACGCCGTCATCGCGGCGGCCCTCTATAAAGTGATACTCAACGCGCTGGCGGGCGCGGGCCTCCTGTTCGATGTCCAGACCGGCGCCGTCAGCGATGCGGTCCCGACGGCGGTCACGCCCGCTGGGCCGGCGTTCTCCATCTGGGGCCTCATCTTTTTGGGCGTACTCGTGTTCGCCGGGTGGCAAGCTCGGCCCAGCGCGCGCGGACCGCGCTACGACGCGCTGGCGATGCCGTTCATCGTGGCGAACCTGCTCTGTGGGACCTGGCAACTCGTCTGGCTCAATCAACTCTTCGGCGCCAGCGCGTTCATCATCTTCGGCATCCTGATCGCGCTGGTGTGGCTCACTCTCCGGCTGGACCGCATGGAGATGACGACGGTGGAGCGCTGGACCCTCGGCGTCCCGACAGCGCTGTTCCTGGCCTGGCTGACCGTTGCCGCCCCCGTCAACCTGACGCTGTGGCTCCATACCCTCGGCTGGACCAATGGCGCGCTTTGGGGTCCCATCCTGATCGGCGTCGTCTCCGCCATCGGCGCGGCGCTGTTGAACCGAACGGGCGACGTGGCGTTTGCTGGCGTTCTCCTGTGGGCATTCGCCTGGATTGCGGTCAAGCAATCGGACGCGATGCCCCTGCTGATTGTGCTGACCCTCGGCGCGCTGGCGATCCTCGCCGCGACCGCTCTCGCCATTCGCCGCGGCCTCTCTCCCCTTCCTGTGACCCGATGACCGACTACACTCCCATTGCCTGCGGCTTCCACGACCGCCTGGAACACTGGGCCGTCCGTCGCCAGCTCGTGGAGGTGATCTGGGCGGATGGTGACGCCGAGCGCACCGAGACGACTGTGATCGCCGATGTGTTCGCCCGCGACGGCGCCGACTGGGTGCGTCTCGCCACCGGCGATGTGCTCCGTGCCGACGCACTGGTGAGCGTGGACGGCCTTCCCCTCCCCACAGCCTGCTGACTCATGGCTGTGACCTCCCGTACAGCGTCCCGCGTTCTCCTCGGGGCCGCCATCCTGACAGCCATAACCGCGATGGGCGTCGCCACCTACGGCGCTATTCGGGGCGGCCCCTTTGTGCCGGTCCTTGTCATTGTGCTGGTACAGTTGGTGATGACGGGGATGGCCCTGGGCCTCCGCACCCAGCTTCTCCGTCAGCACCCGATTGAGGAGACACCTCCGCCAGCTCGACGGGACGAGTCGGCATAGCGACCCGAGCTGGCGACGACTCTTCCCGACTTCTTTGTGCGAGACGGAACAGGCTGGGGCCGTCTCCACGTTTCTAGGGTGAACCCTTCGCCAGCCCGTGCCCGATACGAACGATTATTACTCCGTCCTCGGCGTCGAGGAAGACGCCTCGGCCAAGGAGATCAAGACCGCCTACCGCCAGCTCGCTCGCGACCTCCACCCGGACCGCAACCCGGACAACCCGGAGGCCGAAGAGAAGTTCAAGGCGGTGCAGGAGGCCTATGAGACCCTCGGCGACGAGACCAAGCGCACGTCCTACGACCGAGCGCGCCGGAACCCGTTTGGCAGCACATTCGGCGGCGGTGCGTTTGGTGGAGGCAGTCCATTCGGGAGCGAGGGAGGACGGGTCTACCGCGCGCCCGATGGCACCTACGTTCGCGTAGACGCACAGGGCGCCGGGCCAGGCTTCGGAGGGGAAGACGAGTATGTGTTTGGTGGAGGCGGGGGCCTCGGGGGCATCTTCGACCAGATGTTTGGTGGCGGCGGAGGTCCTGAGCCTCGCACCCGAGGCGGTCGCGACGTAGACGCAACCCTGCGCCTTTCCTTTGAGGAAGCCCTCGAAGGCGGTCCCAACGAGTTCCGGACGTCGGCGGGCGAGACCGTCCGAGTTACGATTCCCAAAGGCGTCCGCAACGGGTTCAAGATCCGCTTGCGTGGCAAAGGCGACCCCGCGCCAGGTGGACGTGGCGAGCCCGGCGACCTCTACGTCACCTTCCAGGTCACCCCCGACGCCCGCTTCCGCCGCGATGGCGACAACCTCCACACGACGGAGTCCGTCACCGCCGTCGAGGCCATGCTGGGGACCACACGCTCGGTCAAAACCGCCTATGGCAAGACGGTCCGCCTGACCATCCCACCCGGCACGCAGCCCGACGCCACGCTCCGCGTCAAGGGGCAGGGCGTTCAGACCGACAGCGGAACAGGCCATCTGTTTGTCGAGATCGACGTGACCGTCCCCACGCTTTCGGAGGACCAACGCGACCGCCTAAAGGAGTGGGCGGGTGCCAACGGGCTGGCGAACGGGTGAGTCGGTGAGTCGGTGAGTCGGTGAGTCGGTGAGTCGGTGAGTCGAAGATGACCCGCCAGCTCGATCTGGCGGACTTCTGATTTGACTTTAACCGGATGGTCAATATATTTAACCACCCGGTTAACTCAACCTCATGCCGCCTGTCACAACCGACCTCGACACCGAGACCCGAATCCTGGAGGCGGCCCACCGGGTGTTCGTTCGCCGAGGCGTGGCGGCGGCGCGGACCCAGGAGATCGCCGATGAGGCGGGTGTCAACAAGGCGCTGCTCCACTACTACTTCCGCTCCAAGCAGAAGCTGGCCGACGCGGTGTTCGTGCAATCCGCTTCGCGGCTGTTCCCCCAGCTTCTCGGCGCCCTCGCGTCCGACCTGCCGCTGCGCGAGAAGCTCCAGGCCGCCATCGACGCGGAGATCGACGCGCTGGAGGCCAGCCCCTTCTTGCCCGGCTACATCCTGTGTGAGCTGCGCGCGGACCCTGCCCGCCTGTCGGACCTGCTCCACGCAGCGGTTCCTGTAGAGCAGATCCGCACGACCGTCTTCGCCTCTCTCCAGCGCCAGATCGACGCAGAAGTGGAGGCCGGGCGCCTCCGGCCCGTGGAGCCGCAGGTCCTCTTGGTCTCGCTGATCTCGCAGCTCATCTTCCCCCACGCGGCCTCACACATGCTGCAACTGGCGGCAGGCCTGGACGAGGACGCCCAGCGCCAGCTCACCGAGTGGCGCCGTCGCGAGCTGGCGGGGTTCATCCTGCGCGGCTTCGCTCCCTGACCTCCCGCGCTCTCGTAGGCCCTTTCTGTTCTGCGGACAGCACTTAACCATCTGGATAATCCACAACGATGATCCGACTGGCTCTTCTGCTCTTCCTCGCCAGCCCGACGCTTGCCCAGCCTGCCGACACCCTCGAGCTGGCAACACTCCGCGAGGCGACCTCGGCGCAGGACCCGCGTGCGCTCCAGCCCGATCTGTTCGCTCGCGCCACCGCGCTCCGGCTGGAGAACCTCCGCGCTCTGCGCCTTCCCCAGCTCGCCGTCACCGGGCAGGCGACGCTCCAGAGCGACGTGCCCTCGATTCCCATCATGGCGCCCGACGGCACCTCTCCAGCACCGCCCCACGAGCAGGCCCGCGCGCAGATCGAAGCCGACTGGGCGCTGTTCGATGGCGGGCGTCTGGCGCGCCAAGCCGACGTAGAACGGGCACGGCTGGCGGAGCAAACGGCAGGCGTGGCGGTGTCGCTCTACGCGCTCCGCGAGGCGACGACCGAGGCGTTCTTCAGCGCCCTCTGGATGCAGAGCCAGGCCGAAGCCCTCGAGCTGGCGGTGCGGGACCTCGAGGCGCGGCTCGTTCTGGTCCGCACGCAGGCCCGCGAGGGTACTGCGCTCACCTCCGACGCCGCGGCCATCGAGGCGGAGATCATCCGACTTCGCCAGCGCGTGGCTGAGGCCGAGGCCCAGCGGATCGCCTCGCTCGCCGTCCTCCGCGACCTGACCGGCATCGACATCGACGCCGACGACGTGCTGGTCCTTCCCGACCTGGAGGCGGAGATCGCGTTCAACCGCCAGCGCGGCGCCGTGCTTGACGCCGAGGACCGGATCGATGCCATCGAGCTGACGAACCGACCGGAATTTGCCCGCTTCGCCCATGTTCAAGACCGGGCGCGTGCCGAGGCCCGGAGGGCCCGTACCACCACACAGCCGTCGATCCACCTCTTCGGGCAGGCTGGCGTCGGTCGCCCCAGTCCGTTCGACTTCCTCAGCGACGACGTAAGCGAGTACGCGTTAGTGGGGGTTCGCCTGCGGTGGACCCCGTTTGACTGGGGCCAGTCGAAGCGAACCGCTGACGCCGCCCGCATCCAGGCCGACATCTCGCGCACCGAGGCCCACGCCTTCTCCCGAGCGCTCCAACGCCAGCTTGAGAGCCACCTCGCCGACCTCGACCGCCTGGACGCGACCTACGAGCAGGATGCACGCGTGACGCTTCTGCGGGAAGAGATCCTCCGCGTGACCACCCGCCAGCTCGACGAGGGCGTGACGCTCGCCCCCGCCTACGTGGATGCCCTCACGGATGTCACCGACGCGCGACTGACCACTGCTCGCCACCAGATCGAGCGGGTACGTGCCCAGACGCGCCTGCTGTCCGCCCTCGGCCTCTTCCCGGAGGCTCCTATTCCCACCGAGTAATGAAAAGACACGGACTAAGGCAGTTGCTCCAGAAGACTGTCATTCTGAGCGCGGCGAACCGAAGGTCGGCGTCAGCCACGAATCTCGGTGGCCCAAGCGGTTCGATCGCCCAGAGTGCGACGCTGCCACGCAACCAGATCCTTCACTCCGCTGCCTGCGGCAGACGGGCTCAGGATGACACTCCAGGAAGAAAAAAGGTGCGCGCCTCGCCCCTACGGAGACCTGGCCTGGCTGTGTCCATTCCACTCCTCGCCCTCGGGCTGGCGGCGTGCGGCGATGACGATGCGCCTTCCGACGCCTTCGGCAACTTCGAGGCCACCGAGATCACGGTCTCCGCCGAAGCCCAGGGCCGACTCCTCACCTTCGACGTAGACGAGGGCGATGATCTGTCGGAGGGCGAGACCATCGGGCTGGTGGACACGACGCAG
>JBCBZH010000394.1:0-2482 GCA_039815415.1 Bacteroidota bacterium | reverse complement strand
GATGAAGGCAGGCTCGCGGCCGAGATTGCGGGCCAGGATCAGCTTCTGAATGTTGCCGGGACGGGCTGCGAGTGCTGAACTGGCCCCTCTCGCGACTGGTGCTCAGTTACGGCGCAGGAGTCTACACGCGAGCCATCACCCGCCTGCCCATCCGCGACGTGACTGCAGGGTTCAAGTGCTTCCGCCGCGACGTGCTGGAGGCCATCGAGTTCGACCGCGTGAAGTCGAATGGGTACTCATTCCAGATCGAGATGAACTACCGGGCCTGGAAGAAGGGCTTCCGCATCATGGAGGTGCCGATCGTGTTCACGGAGCGGACGGAGGGCGAGAGCAAGATGAGCGGGGCCATCGTACGCGAGGCCATGCGCAAGGTGTGGGAGCTAAGGGCGCGGGCGGTGCTGGGGCGGTTGTAGGCGCGGAGAGCGCGGAGAGCGCGGAGAGCGCGGAGAGCGCGGAGAGCGAAAGCTGGCTTTGACGAAGCCGCTTCGCCGGCTCGAGGCACCGTGCTCATCGAACTGGCGAGAACGGAGACGCGTGCGAGGTGTCGGAACCCGGTCGGTGACCTGCTCATCCCTCTACCTCCAGCCTCTCCTCCTCTCCATGCCCACCACTCTCGTCTGGCTCCGAAACGATCTCCGCCTGAGCGACCACGCCGCGCTGACACACGCCGCCGAGCGCGGGTGCGTCGTCCCCGTGTTCATCTGGGCACCCGATGAGGAAGGCGACTGGCCGCCGGGTGGCGCGCATCGGTGGTGGCTCCAAGCATCGCTCCAGGTGCTCGACGCCAGCTTGCGAGAGCACGGCAGTCGGATGATCCTCCGTAGCGGCCCCAGCCTCAAAGCGCTGATCGATCTCGCCAGCTCGACAGGCGCCGATCAGGTCGCGTGGCACACTCGCGTTGCCCCGCACCTTCGCGAGCGCGATGTCGAGGTGCGCAACGGGCTGGCGCGTGAGGGTCTTGAGACGCGGCAGTTCGCCGGGCGCATTCTCCATGATCCAGACGCTATTCAGACCGGCTCGGGTGGCCCCTACAAGGTGTTCACGCCATTCTGGAAGAAGTTCCAGGCGCAGGTGCACATGTCCGACCCTCTCGACATCCCCGAGCTGGCGAACACGGCACCGGAGACCTGGCCGGAGGGCGCGACGCTCGACGACTTTGACCTCAGCCCGATGGAGCAGGACGGCGTCGACTGGGCTGACGGCATGCGCGAGACCTGGGTCCCCGGAGAGGCCGGAGCGCTGGAGCGGCTGGACGCGTTCATCGAGGAGAGCCTGATCGACTACGAGGCCCAGCGCAACGTGCCGGCCGACCATGGCACGTCTTGGTTGTCGCCGCATCTGCACTGGGGCGAGGTCAGCCCTCGAACCGTTTGGGTACGTGTGAACGGGTGGGTTCAGAACGGTGCCATGCGCGATGAGGCGGACAAGTTCCTGAGCGAAATCGCATGGCGTGAGTTCTCGTATCACGTCCTTCACCACTTCCCAGCGACACCTACCGCGCCGTTGAAAGACAAGTACGCTGCGTTTCCGTGGAGGGACGACTCGGACGGGCTCGAGGCCTGGACGCGCGGCCAAACGGGCTATCCCATCGTGGACGCGGGGATGCGCCAGCTCTGGGCCATCGGGTGGATGCACAACCGCGTCCGCATGATCGTCGCGTCGTTCCTGACCAAGGACCTGCTCGTCCCCTGGCAGGAAGGCGCTCGCTGGTTCTGGGACACGCTGTGCGGCGCGGACCTCGCGAACAACACGATGGGATGGCAGTGGGCCTCTGGCTCTGGCGCGGATGCCCAGCCCTTCTTTCGCATTTTCAATCCCATTAGTCAGGGCGAGAAGCACGATCCCGACGGCGCCTACGTCCGTCGCTGGATTCCCGAGCTGGCGGACCTGCCGAACAAGTGGATTCACAAACCCTGGGCGGCTCCCGACAACGTGCTGGCAGAAGCCGGCGTCGAGTTGGGAACGACGTATCCCCACCCCATCGTGGATCACTCCGAGGCTCGAGCCCGAGCCCTTGATGTGCTGAAATCCGTTAACAGCTAGCCGGTATGTTGCAGGCGAACCAGCTCAGGTCGCCAGCTCGATGCGCGCCGCCGTCTACGACACCTTCCAGGGACCTGTCGCCGTTCAATCGGTCCCCGACCCTACGCCTGGGCCTGACGATGTGATCGTTGAAGTCCGAGCTACTGGGCTCTGTCTCAGCGACTGGCACGGCTGGATGGGCCACGACCCTGACATTGCGCTGCCCCACGTGCCCGGCCACGAGCTGGCGGGAGTCGTGGCGGCGGTCGGCAGCCACGTGTCGGGCTGGTCCGAAGGCGAGCGGGTGACCGTGCCGTTCATCTGCGCGTGCGGTGCGTGCCCGCAGTGCGCGTCGGGCAACCAGCAGGTGTGCGATCACCAGGTTACTTTTAGGTAAATGGTTGGCCTGCGGAATTTCGGGATTAGTCGTGTTGGTAGTTTTTCATCTGTTAACATGGTT
>JBCBZH010000404.1:0-1981 GCA_039815415.1 Bacteroidota bacterium | reverse complement strand
GGGGATCGGGCTGGTGGCGCTGGTACCTTTGGACACGCGCCTGCTCCGCGTCCTCGGGCTGGTGGCTCTCGTCTTCCTACTCGATGACGCCAACGCACTCTGGGCCCAGCGTGCTGGGCTTTCGGAAGGCGACCGGATAGCGTTCTACACCGACCGCGCCGCACGCGAGCAGACCCCCGATGCCCACACCTTCGAGGAAACCCTAGAGACAGCCTCCGCCAGCTCGACACCCCTGCTCGGCCATCCCGTTCTCCTGCACTCCGATCTGTACGATGCCGTCCTTCGGCGCGACTGGACACGGCAGTCCTTCGACTCGGGCCTGCTGCGGCCGCCCACCGCTCCAGTCGCCAGCCCGTAGCTGTCCAGCCTATCCCCCTCCATCCTCCAACATCCCCACCTCTGCGCTGAGTTGATGTAACCTCGCACGGGGCAGGGCGTACCTGAATCGCCTCCTCTATCTCACACGACGGATTCCTATGCGCATTCTCCTGTTCTCTCTCCTTCTCGCTGGTGCCGCCAGCGCCCAAGAGATCACCCTCTATCCGGGGCATCCGGATCTCAACACCAGCGCCCTCTCCCCCACCGATGTGACCCGGGACATTCGGATGGTTGAGCCTGAACCTCAGTCGATGGGTATCAGCGTTGAGACCGCGACCCTCAACGGTGACGTGCTCACGGTCGTCTCACGGTCAGGACCCGATGGCTCGCAGTTCGACTCCACGCGGGTGTCATGGCCTTCGCTCGCCCCTCTCTCTCTGGATGTCACCCGAGGCAACAACCAGGGCTCGGCAGCCTTCTCTGGAACCGAGATCTCTGGCTCCTATGGAGCGTCCGACGATGCCCAGGCCTTCGAGCTGGCGGTTCCCTCAGTGCCCTTCCCGTACGCCGTTCTCCGGTACGTCATCCGCGCGCTGCCTCTAGACCAGACGGGATATGAGGCCACGGTTCCTGTGTTTTCCCCTCAGAACCGCCTCCGGGACGTTTTCGTGACCGTGGACGGTCCTGAGACCGTCACGCTCCCCAATGGCACCACGGTCGATGCGATTGCAGTCTCCACGGTCGGTGCCCCCGGCGGTCCCCAGAAGCACTTCGTCGATGCCTCGAACCGAACGATTGTGCAGAGTGAAGCCCAGGCTCAGGGAATGCTGATTCGGGCCACCCCAGTGAATGAAGAGGAACTCGCGGCGATTCAGGCCCAGAATGCCGCGGACGCAGCTGCTGCGGAAGCGGCGCGAGCCGAAGCGGTTGCGAACGCCATTACGCCAGGCTCGGACGCTCTCGTCGCTGTCGAGCCTCAGACGGTCACCATGACGGTGCGGTTGATTCAGCCGCAGGAGCAGGACCTCGGCACGGTGACGGCCACCGAGACGCTTGCGGACGGCCAACTCACCATCATGACCGACGTTCAGATCCCGGCAGCCGGTCAGAACCAGCAGGACACCACCGTGGTGGCGTATCCGTCGATGATGCCCATTTCGCGCGTGCAGGTCACGCCCAACAGGGTCTCGCGCGCCACCTTCGCCGACGGAATGATGACCGGAACCGTTACAGAAGGCGAGGAGGTCACGAACGTCGAGGCTTCGCTGGAAGGCGGCTTCGGCCCTGGCATCACCAATCATCTGGTTCGCATGCTGCCGTTCGCCGAGGGATATGTCACCTCGTTCCAACAGATCGACAGTACTGGCGACGTCTCGCTCTCTCAGCTCAGCGTGACCGGGCAGGAGAGCTACACGACCCCGAGTGGATCTGAGCACACCGTCTGGGTGATCGTCGAAGTAGAGGAGGGCAGACCGGACTACACCTACTACGTGGACACTGAGACGCGGGAGCTGCTGCGGACCGCCTTCGCGCCCCAGCCTGGCGTGTTGCTCGACATCGTCGTTCCATAGCCCCCTTCGTTCGCCAGCTCGAGCTGGTGTCCTGTCGCGCTGGCGTGTCCTTGGGGATGCGCCAGCGCGTTGCGTTTCGGGCATGGTGGCCG
>JBCBZH010000046.1:0-20116 GCA_039815415.1 Bacteroidota bacterium | reverse complement strand
CGAGCTGGCGAACACAGCACTTGCACTGAGGCTTCGACAGCTTGAGACCGCCCCCTCGCTAGCTTGGCGAGCCCATTTCGCCAGCTCGCATGACGCGCGTTCGATTCGCCCCCAGCCCCACCGGCCTGCTCCACATCGGCGGCCTCCGCACGGCGCTCTACAACTACCTGCTTGCCCGCCAGACGGGCGGAGTGTTTGTGCTCCGCATCGAGGACACGGACCGGACGCGGTTTGTCCCGGAGGCCGAGAAGGATATCCTCGACAGTCTCGCCTGGGCGGGCCTGACAGTGGACGAGGGCCCCACACAGGGTGGCGATGCAGGGCCGTACCGCCAGAGCGAGCGCACGGCGCGCTACCGTGAAGCTGTAGACCGGCTCCTCGATGATGGTCACGCTTACATCGCTTTCGACACTGCCGAGGAGATAGCGGAACTGCGCGAGCGCCGCCAGCGCGAGGGGCACGATTCTACCGGCTACTCGGCCGCTACGCGCGGCGAGATGACCAACGCGTTGACGCTGGACGTTGGCCAGGTGCAGCAGCGCCTCGACGCGGGCGATGACCACGTCGTGCGCCTCAAAGTGGAGCCGGGTCAAACGGTCCGGTTCGAGGACGCCGTCCGTGGCGAGGTCGCCTTCGAGACCGACACCGTGGACGACCAGGTGCTCCTCAAGAGCGACGGGATGCCGACTTACCACCTCGCCAACGTGGTGGATGACCACGCGATGGGCATCACCGACGTGATCCGAGGCGAGGAGTGGCTGCCGTCCACCCCCAAGCACGTCCTGCTCTACGACGCTCTCGGCTGGAAGCCTCCACGCTTCGCGCACCTGCCGCTCATCATGAGCCCTACCGGCGGCAAGCTCTCCAAGCGCAGCGCCGACCGGCTGGGCATTCCGGTCAACGTCCGCCAGTATCGCGAGGCAGGCTACGAGCCCGAGGCCGTCGTCAACTTCCTCGCCTTTCTCGGCTGGAATCCCGGCACCGAGCAGGAGGGCTTCACCCTCGACGAGCTGGTGGAGGCCTTCTCGGTCGAGCGCATAGGAACCAGTGGTGCACAGTTCTCGCTCGACAAGCTGAACTGGTTCAACGGGCAGGTGCTCCGCGAGCTGGAGCCGGAGGAGATCGCTGTACGGGCACGCCCGGAGGTCGAGGCGAAGCACGGGGCCGTAGACGCCAGCGCGTTGGTGGCTGCGGCGACACTTCTCCGCGAGCGCATCGAGAAGGCCTCGGACCTCGCGGATGCCGACTACCTCTTTGGTGAGGTGACGAGCTACGACGAGACTGCTCTCAAGAAAAGGTGGAAGGACGACAGTGCTCGCCTCGTCGCGACCTATGCCGACCGATTGGAAGCCGACTCGGAGTTCACGGAGGCGTCCACGGAGGTCGCCATGCGCCAGCTCGCGGAAGACGAGGAGGTCGGGTTCGGGCGGGTCATCCACCCGGTCCGTCTTGCCACCACGGGTGTGAGCGCTGGGGCGGGCATGTTCGAGACCCTCGTTACCATCGGGCGCGACACTGTCATCGAGCGCCTTCGGCGCGCAGCCGCCGAGCTGACGTGAGTCTGTCTACTGCCGACCAACAGCTTCTCGAGCTGGCGCGCGACGTAATCGCTCGCCGGGGGAAAGAGGACGTTCACGAGATCGGCGCAGCGGTGCGGACGCGCTCCGGACAGACGTTTGCAGCGGTCCACCTTGAAGCGTACGTCGGTCGCATCGCAGTGTGCGCGGAGGCCATCGCGCTGGGGATGGCGGCGGCTACTGGCGACACGGACATCGAGGCGATGGTAGCCGTGCGGCGCTCAGGTGAGGTGGTGTCTCCCTGTGGGATGTGTCGCGAGTTGGTGCTGGACTATGCGCCTGCGGCATCGGTGATCGTACCAGAGGGCGACGAGCTGGCGGCGATCCCGCTCGCGGATCTGCTGCCCCGGAAGTACACGCGCGACTAACCCGCTCGCGATAGGACTTCAGGCCTCTATTTCCACGGTTGGGGTCAATTCTGGGGCCACGTCATCATCGTCGAGCGAGATGCGGAGGGCACGTTTGGCGTGTCGTCCATCGCGGCTTAGATCGCAAGACATGTTTTGCACACGCTGACGGCTCGGTTGTCAGCCCCTACTAGCGTCCTTGGGGCTTCATCTCCCACCGCGCCTGTGGCAGCCGTCCCTCTCGGTCCGCATGTCTCGTCGGAGCCTGTCCGGCTTCCGCTCCTGCTCACCCGCATCCCAGCAGGGTTTCCATCGCCTGCCGACGACTACGTCGATCAGCTCCTCGACCTCAACGAGCTGGTGAATGCGGATATCGGGACGTACTACTTCCGTGCAGAGGGGGAGTCGATGACGGGCATCGGCATCTTTCCGGGCGATGTGCTGGTGGTCAAGCGCGGCCTCGATCCCCGAAGTGGCGACGTTGTGATTGCTGCTCTGGATGGGGAGTTCACGCTCAAGCGCTACGTCCGGCGCAGGCGGCAGGCGTGGCTAGTGCCCGAGAACGATGCCTACGCCTCCATCGAGGTGTTGCCTGGCCACGAGCTGGTGATCTACGGCGTGGTGACGCACGCCGTCCACACGTTCCGGTGCGGAGGGTGAGTGTTCGCCAGCTCGTCGCCCTGGTGGATTGTGCCTCGTTCTACGGATCGTGCGAGCGTGCCTTCCGGCCCGATCTGGAGGATGTGCCGCTGGTGGTGCTCTCCAACAACGACGGCTGCATCATCTCGCGGACCGAGGAGGCCAAGGCCCTCGGCGTGCCGATGGCCGCCCCGTACTTCAAGATCCGTCGCCAGCTCGAGCGCGACGGCGTGGCGGTGTTCAGCTCCAACTACGCGCTCTACGCGGATCTCTCGCGCCGGGTGATGAGCGTTCTGGAGCGCTTCACCCCGCGCGTCGAGCGCAGCTCCATCGACGAGGCGTTCCTCTGGTTTCGCCGAGAGACCACGTCGCCCGAGGCGGAGTGGCAGCGTCTCAGCGAGCTGGCGAGGGCCATTCGGCAGAGCGTGCTGCGCATGACGGGCATCCCGGTGCGCGTCTCCATCGCTGAGACACGGACGCTGGCCAAGGCGGCCAGTGAGTACGCGCGGCATCACAGCGGAACGGTCTGCTTCTGGCAGCATCCCGACCGCAAGGCGTTTCTGGCAGCACTGCCTGTCGAGGACGTGTGGGGTATCGGGCCGCGCTGGGCGCGTCGGCTGCACACGGCGGGCATCCGCACGGCGGCAGCGTTTGCTGCGATGGCCGACCATGAGATTCGGCGTCGATTCTCCGTCGTGGCACTTCGAACCGCTCTCGAGCTGAGGGGTGTCCCCTGCATCGAGCCAGAGACCAGGCCTCGGGTTCGCAAGAGCCTCGTACGGTCGCGGTCGTTCGGGACCAAGACGAATGCGCTGCAGCCCGTGCTCGAGGCGGTCGCCAACCACGCGGCTCGCGCCGCGGAGAAGCTGCGTGCCGAACATCTCGCAGCAGGTGCTCTCCAGGTGTTCGTCACCACGGGCCGCAATGGCGAGGGCCCGCACCACTACGGGGCTGCGATGGAGCCGTTTGCGCACGCCACCGCCAGCTCGTTCGAGATTGTCTCGCAGGCGCGTCGGCTGCTTCGCACCTGCCATCGAGCAGAGGACGCATCAGGCCGACCGCACCGATACATGAAGGCGGGGGTGATCTTAACCGAGCTGGTGCCACGTGGCGCGGCGCAGGCGGATCTGTTCCGCCCGCACATCGCCGAGAATCCGGCGCTGTTCGCAGCAATGGACCACGTCAACGCCCGATTTGGGCGTCACGGCGTGGTGGTGGCCGCGCAGGGAAGCCCCCGCCAGCTCGAGGCGGGAGATGCGGCGTGGTCGATGTCGCGCCAGCACCTCAGCCCGCGCTACACGACGCGGTGGGAGGATCTGCCAGTTGTTGGTCTAGCGACATAGGTCGGGCTGGCGAATCGGGCAGCGCTTCACGGCCCGCAACGGATGTCAGGGGGTAGTTTCCGCGCTTCTGACACCGCCAGCCCGACCATGTCCCGCTATCCCGAGATCGAACGCTTCGACCCCGTCGCCGTCGAAGAGGAGATCCTGGCCCGGTGGGAGGCTGAAGACACATTCGCGCAGTCACTGGCGATCCGGGAGGGCGCACCGCACTTCGTCTTCCACGAGGGGCCGCCGACGGCCAACGGCAAGCCGGGCATCCACCACGTGATGGCGCGGACCATCAAGGACCTGTTCTGCCGCTACAAGACCATGCAGGGCTTCCGCGTGGACCGCAAGGCGGGCTGGGACACCCACGGGTTGCCAGTCGAGATCGAGGTCGAGAAAGAGCTGGGGCTCGAAGGGCGCCACGCCGTCGAGGAATACGGCATCGCGGAGTACAACGCGAAGTGCCGCGAGAGCGTGCTGCGCTACAAGGATCTCTGGGACTCGCTCACCGTCCGCATGGGCTACTGGGTGGACCTCGAGAATCCCTATGTCACGTTCGAGAACGACTACATCGAGTCGGTCTGGAACCTGCTGCAGCGCATCTGGGACAAGGGCTATCTGACGAAGGGCCACAAGATCCAGTGGTACAGCCCCGCCAACGGAACGGTGCTTTCCTCGCACGAGGTCTCGCTCGGCTACAAGGAGGTGCAGGACGTAAGCTGCACCACCCGAGCCCGACTCGTCGGCCAGCCCGACACGTTTCTGCTCGCCTGGACCACCACGCCCTGGACCATCCCGTCCAATGCAGCGATGGTGGTCGGAGCCAACATTCGCTACGTGAAGGTCCGGCAGGCGACTGTAGATGGGGGAGAGGAGTACTTAATCCTCGCCGCAAAGCGGGCGGACGCCGTCCTGAAGGGCGAGTACGAGATCGTGGAGGAGATGACTGGCGACGCGCTGGTGGGCCTTCGCTACGAGCCCATGTGGCCGACCTTCCGACAGCGCGGAGAGGATGAGGGCGCCTACCGGGTAGTCACTGCGACCTACGTGACGACAGAGGACGGAACGGGCATCGTTCACACGGCGCCTGCCTTCGGTGCGGACGACTTCATGACCGGCCAGAAGGAGGGCCTGCCAGTGTTCAATCCGGTGGAGCCCAACGGGCGATTCGAGGACGGGTTTGGCGAGATTGGCGGGCTCTGGTTCAAGGACGCCGACCGGTCCATCCTGCGGGACCTTGCGGCTCGTGGCTTGCTTTACCGCGAGGACTCCTACGTCCACAACTATCCGCACGATTGGCGCAAAGGCACACCGCTGATGCAGTACCCGGTCGAGAGCTGGTTTATCACCACGACGGCCATCAAGGACCGGCTCGTCGAGTTAAACCAGCAGGTGAATTGGCAGCCTGAGGGGGTTGGCACCGGGCGGTTTGGGCAGTGGCTGGAGAACAACGTGGACTGGGCGCTCTCCCGGATGCGCTACTGGGGCACGCCGCTTCCCATCTGGCAGTCGGACCGCGACCCGGCGCAGCGCGAGATCATCGGCTCCATCGCGCAGCTCCGCGAAAAGATGGGCGGCACCTTCCCCGAGGAGGCGCTCAACCCTGAGACCCGCCAGCTCGATCTGCACCGCCCGTACGTGGACGCGCTGACATGGCCCGACGGGCAGGGGGGCACCATGCGCCGCGTGGAGGACCTGATCGACGTGTGGTTCGACTCGGGGGCCATGCCGTTCGCGCAGTGGCACGTCCCGTTCGAGAACGAGGAGATCTTCCGCGCCAACGCCCCGGCCGACTTCATCGCAGAGGGCGTGGACCAGACGCGGGGCTGGTTCTACACGCTCCACGCCATCGCTGCGCTGGTGGATGACCGGCTGGCGTACAAGAACGTGGTCGTCAACGGGCTGGTGCTGGATGCCGACGGTGCCAAGATGTCCAAGTCCAAGGGCAACGCGGTCGATCCGTTCGCTGCGATCGACAAGCATGGTGTGGACCCGATCCGGTGGTCCATGATGGCCTCCAGCCCGCCCTGGGAGAACCTGCGGTACTCGGATGCGGCCATTGAGGAGACGCGGCGCAAGGTGTTTGGCACGCTCGTCAACACGTACCGCTTCTTCGCTACCTATGCCGCCATCGATGGCTTCGAGTACGACGCCAGCTCGACCCTCGAGCTGGTGGACCGGACCGAGCTGGACCGCTGGGTTCTCTCGCGTCTCCAGAGCACCATCGCTGAGGCAGAGTCGGCGCTTGACGCCTACCACCCGACTCGTGCGGCTCGCGCCATCGAGGCGTTCATCGACGACCTCTCGAACTGGTACGTGCGTCGCAGCCGCCGCCGGTTCTGGTCGAAGGCTGGAGCCGAAGCTGGTGGCACTGAGAAGCAAGCGGCTTACGAGACCCTGTACGAGTGCATGGAGACCGTCGCGCGGTTGATGGCGCCGATCTCGCCGTTTGTCTCGGACTGGCTCTACAGGCTTCTCACACAAGGCAGCACATCGGTTCACCTCACAGACTACCCGAAAGCCGCCAGCTCGTGGCTCAACGCCGAGCTGGAGGATCGGATGGCGCTGGCCCGCGCTGTGGTGACGGCTACGCTGGCGCTTCGCAACGAGGCGGCCATCAACGTGCGGCAGCCGCTGAAGTCGGTGCTGGTTGTGACCGGCGTGGGCGGCGTGGATGAAAGTGTGCTCCGGTCGGTGGAGAGCATCATCTTGGACGAGATCAACGTCAAGCTGCTCGAGACAGCGTCGGGCGACAGCGGCGTGGTATCCAAGAGCGCCAGACCCAACTTCAAGGCCCTTGGGCGCCGCCTCGGGCCGCGCATGAAAGCCGCCAGCGTGGCCATCCGCGACCTCGACGGCGCCGCCATCACTCAGTACGAAGCCGATGGGCGTCTCCAGATCGAGCTGGCGGACGGTTCGCTCGATCTGGAGACCGGAGACCTCGAGATCACCAGCGAGGGCGTCGAGGGCCGCCTTGTCCGCCAGGAATCGACTCAGAGCACGGATGGGTCCTCCGTGACGGTCACGGTGGCACTCGACACCCAGCTCGACGATGCGCTCCGTGCCGAGGGGCTCGCCCGTGAGTTCGTCAACCGCGTCCAGAACCTCCGCAAAGAAGCCGGGTTCGACGTGTCCGACCGCATCGCGCTGGCGTATCACGCTCCGGATACTATTGCCAGCGCGTTGGCGACCCACGCCGAGACCATCCAGGCCGAAACGCTCGCCAGCTCATTCGACCGCACCGATCAGCCCGATGGCGAGGCGACGGCCGATGCAGCGTTGGGAGATCAGACGGTCACCCTGGCTGTCCGCCGGGTGTAGCTACTAGCCACCGCACGTTTGAAACTTCGGGACGCAAACCCCGAACCTCCGAACTCCGAACCTGTCCTTCATGCGCGTCCTCTGGCTTTCGCTCGCCATCATTCTGGCCGACCAGGTCACCAAGATGCTCGCCAAGTTCCAGCTGGAGCCGCTGGGACGCTCGGTGCAGGTCATCGGCGACCTGTTCAAGTTCACGTACACCGAGAATCCGGGAATGGCCTTCGGGTTGGAGATCGGGAGCAAGCTGTTCCTGACGCTGTTCTCGATCGTCGCCACGATCCTGATTCTGGTCTATCTCTGGCATGTTCGAAAGGCTCCATTAGGGTACCGTCTTGCGCTGGCGTTTGTGCTCGGCGGGGCCTTTGGCAACGTGATTGACCGCGTGTTCTTCGGGATGACGTTCGGGGAGTGCTTTCCGTCGCCTCCGGGTTCCGAGCGCCTGTTCTACGGCTGCGTGATCGACTTCCTGCACGTGGATGTCGGCGTGCTCTACATACCGGATTGGGTGCCATTTCTGGAGCCTGTCGGTTATCCGCTGTTCCCCATCGGCAACATCGCCGATGTGTGCATCATCATCGGCGTCGTGCTGGTGCTGTTCACGCAGGGCTCGTTCCAGCGGTACATCGAAGGTCAGTCGGGCAGCACACCGTCTGAGACTCCGCCTCCGCCTTCTGGAGAATCGGTAGACCCGACACCAGCGGTCTAGTCGCCAGCTCGATGCGTGTTTCTCATACGCTTTCGTTCGGGCATCGTCAGTACGCCCCGTGCACGCCAGCTCGTCCAAGCGCCGATTGAGTCCCCGCCTACGCGGGGATGACTCATTTTGGGGTGGCGACGGCACAACCAACATCCTGACATCGAGCTGGCGAATCCGTTTCAAGGGTCTCCTGCTCGTGTCGGCTGCGTCCAGTGCGCACTCAGGTTCTGAGAACGGAGACGACTCGAGTTGGCGGGTTGCCGTGGATGGTGGGGTGATCCCCTCGGGCTGATGAAAGCAATTTCCCCACGTGGCACGTGGGTGTGGGCAGCGAGCTGAGGGCGCGTTGATGGAAGGACCGGCAACCGTCACGATGGTGACAGTGGGGTTTCGAGTTCGCTGGGAGTGGGTTCACACACGGATTTCGGCATCGCCAGCCCGAAACCGGGAACGGGTGACGCTACTTTCCGCGTTGACCGAAACCGCCATCTCGAGCCCAACTCAGTGGATCAACGCCGCATCCGAAACTTCTGCATCATCGCCCACATCGACCACGGGAAAAGCACCCTGGCCGACCGGCTGCTCGAGGCCACGGGTACGCTGTCGCAGCGCGAGATGCAAGCGCAGGTCCTCGACTCGATGGACCTCGAGCGGGAGCGCGGCATCACCATCAAGAGCCACGCCATCCGAATGAGCTACCAGGCGGACGATGGGGAGGACTACGTGCTCAACCTCATCGACACGCCGGGCCATGTGGACTTCACCTACGAGGTGAGCCGTGCTCTGAATGCGTGCGAAGGGGCCATCTTGGTGGTGGACGCCGCCCAGGGCATCGAGGCGCAGACAATCTCGAACCTGTACCTGGCGATGGGAGCGGACCTCGAGATCATCCCGGTCCTGAACAAGGTGGATCTGCCGAGTGCCCAGCCTGAACTGGTGGCGCAGTCCATCACGGACCTCATCGGTGGGGATCCTGAGGATGTGCTCCACGTGTCGGCGAAGACCGGACAGGGCGTGGAGGCCGTTCTGGAGCGCATCGTGGAGCGGGTTCCAGCTCCAGCTGGCGACCCTGAGGCCCCGCTGCAGGCATTGATCTTCGACTCCATGTTCGACACCTACCGCGGGTCGGTGGTGTACGTGCGAGTGAAGGAAGGCACGTTGCGCAAGGGGGACCCCATTGAGTTCATGGCGACCCACGCGCGGTACAACGCGGAGGAGATCGGCCACCTCAAGCTGGGGATGGAGCCCGTCAAAGAGATTGGCCCCGGCGAAGTGGGCTACCTGATCGGATCGGTGAAAGACGTCGCCGACACCAAGGTGGGCGACACCGTGACGCACCAGCGGAAAGGGGCGGCGGAACAGCTTCCGGGATACCGCGACGTGAAGCCGATGGTGTTCTCGGGCATCTACCCGACGGATTCTGCCGATTTCGAGGATCTGCGAAGCGCTCTCGAGAAGCTGCAGCTCAACGATGCCGCGCTGGCATACGAGCCAGAAACGTCCGCAGCGCTCGGATTCGGGTTCCGGGTGGGCTTCCTCGGGATGCTCCACATGGAGGTGGTGCAGGAGCGCTTGGACCGCGAATTCGGGCTCGACATCGTTACGACGATGCCGAACGTGCGCTACACCGTTGAGAAGACGGACGGCACCGAACTGGAAGTGGAGAACCCATCCGACATGCCGGATCCAGGGTCGATCAAAGAGATTCGCGAGCCGTACGTCAAGGCAGAGATCATCACTCCCGTCGAGTACGTGGGTGCGCTCATGGGGCTCTGCCAAGAACGCCGGGGCACATACATCACGCAGGAGTACCTCACCACCGACCGAGTGGACCTGAAGTACGAACTGCCGCTGGCCGAAATCGTGTTCGACTTCTACGACAAGCTGAAGTCGGTCTCGCGCGGCTATGCCTCATTCGACTACGAGTTCATCGATGAGCGCCCGTCCAAGCTGGTGAAGCTGGATGTGATGCTCAACGGGGATCCCGTGGATGCGCTCTCGACCATCGTGCACCGTGAGAAGGCCTATGACATGGGCCGCCGCCTCTCGCTGAAGCTCCGCGAGCTGATCCCACGCCAACTCTTCGATGTCGCCATTCAGGCGGCCCTCGGCAACAAGGTGATTGCTCGGGAAACCGTCAAGGCGCTCAGAAAGGACGTCACCGCTCGGTGCTACGGCGGCGACATCACGCGGAAGCGGAAGCTGCTCGAGAAGCAGAAGGAGGGCAAGAAGCGCATGAAGCAGGTCGGGGCTGTCGAGGTCCCGCAGGAAGCGTTCCTGGCCGTCTTGTCGATGGAATGATGGCGGGCACGAGGAACGCGATACAGATGCGGAGAAGAGCGAGCTGGCGAGCCAGTGTGCTGGTGGCCGGCCTCTTCGTTCTGGGCCCATCTCCCTTCGCCCAGACTCTGGATGTGGCCGAGGTCCTGCAGCAGCAGCGCTGGCTGGCACGCACGGCGCACCTCCTCGATTCGCTTGGGACGGAGCTGACCCCACGCCCGATTGTCCGGCTCGGGCAGCCCGGTGACGTGGAGCGAGCCTGGACGGCTATTCTCGATGCACGAAAGGCACGTCGGGACAGCCTCGAGCTGGCGCGCAGGGACAGCCTTGCTCGGGTTGCTGCGACAGCGCCGTTGCCGGAGATCGTGTGGCGAAACACAGACCCGGAGGCCCAGGGGGGATACCTCGAGCAGTATCGGGAGGTCTACTGGAAGGCGATGTCGGCGCGGTCCCCGATCGACACGATGGCGACGCCTGTGCTCCGGGGGCGCTTGCAGGCGGCCTTTGGGAAGCCTACGCGCAATGCGGATGCGCTGAAGAAGGTCGGATACTCGGGCAGCGAGTACGTCCAGTTCGAGTACTGGCTCGTGGTCAACGACTCCATTCCCATCCTTGCCATGGACATCGACGGTCCGTTTGGGAGAGGGCTTCTCGTGGCAGGACCCGAGGCATACGATCGGTACCTGCCCCAGATCAAGCGCGATCTCGGCGAGCGCCTGATCGCCCGTCGCTTCTCCGATCCCTACGTGGACTACTACCTCTCCTACGAGCGCAACCGGTGGTACCGGACGGGCTACAATGGGGCGGAGTACTTCCAGCGCACGGTTCGGAGACCCCCTGGATGGAGCCGGCGCCCCCAGGTAGAACGGTGGGTGATTCACCGGTAGCGCAGCCGTCGCCTGCTCGAGGACAGACTGCGAGCTGGCGGGAAGCCGTCGAGTCGCGAGCTTGAGGGTTGGGGTATAGAGGGCTCGCGGTGCGCGGCGGGTTGGCATCGATCTGAGCTTGAGCAGGGGCTCCGCATCTTCGCGGAGCACTGTCCGCAACGTCTCGGCGGTGGCTCCGTAGCTTTCTCCGTCGCGTCCATCCCCCCGCCGCCCGCGTGTCCAAAGACTCCTCCCCAGCTCGCAAGCCCCGCTCCAATCGTCGCAGCGGGCGCTCGCGCAAGCGAAAGGATGCTCCCCCGAAGCCGACGGCCAAGGAGAATCTAGTGTTCTGGGTCAAGGCGATCATCATCATCGTCTTGGTGCGGATGTTCCTCGTCGAGCCTTACCGCATCCCGTCAGAGTCGATGGAGGACACGCTGCTCGTGCACGACTTCCTTCTCGTCTCCAAGCTGCATTACGGCACACGGACCCCGGCTACCATCGGCATTCCGTTTACGAGCATCTACCTCCCGGGGATCGAGTTCCCACAGACGCGATTGCCGGGCTTCTCCGAGCCGCAACGGAATGACGTGGTGGTGTTCAACTATCCGCCTGCTGTGGATGTGGTGCGAGGCCAGATCCCGGAGAGCATCCCGATTGAGCGGCGAGCCCCCTACATCAAGCGGATCATGGGTGTGCCTGGAGATACCCTTGCCGTGCTCGACAAAGTGGTTCACGTTGACGGGCGAGCGGTTCCCATTTCGCCGACGATGAAGCAGCGCTGGTTGGTCACAAGCGCGGGAGAATCGCGGCCCAACGTTCGCCAGCTCGAGGAGATGGGCATCGAGCTGGAGATTGGCTCCGATGCACTCCAAGGTGACTCAGTGCGCACCCAACTTCGCTATGCGGTAACTGCCACCCCCGTGGAGGCAGCGACTCTAGAGGCTCGGTCTGACGTAGAGCGCGTGGAGCCGTCCGTGGCCCCAGACGAGCTGGTGGGCCGCATGATCTATCCGCCGGACAGTCCGTGGAATCCAGATCAGTACGGTCCTGTGCTGGTACCGGGCGAAGGCATGACGGTAGACCTGGACTCGACCACATGGTCCATGTTCTCAGAGGTTATCGATCGCTACGAGGGGCGAGACGTCGCGCGAGGGCTCGATGGGTCTTTCCAGATCGACGGCGCATCGGTGGACAGCTACACGTTCACGCAGGACTACTACTTCGTGATGGGCGATTTCCGCGACAACTCGGTCGATAGCCGCTTCTGGGGCTTCGTTCCCGAGAGTCACCTGATTGGGAAAGCGGTAACCAAGTTCATCTCGTTCCACAGGCTGTTGCCTCCGATTCCTCGGTTCAGCCGGTGGTTCAGGCCTATCGACTAGCCGACAGACTTGCTGAAAACGGCGCTTGCTCCCAGACGACGCGCTGGCGATGACGCGTTGACACTGCATGATCCCTGACGCCGTTTCGTCTGACATCTCCACCCGCTCGATGGATCGGGAGAAGCCCCGGTTCGCGGCGTTGCGGTCGTGGGGTAAGGTGATCGGCGGAGCTGTGCTGGCCGCGACATTCTTACGCGCGTGCGTGTTCGAGGCCTATCGGATTCCATCGTCCTCGATGGCCGACACGCTTCAGGTCAACGACTACGTGTTCGTGTCCAAGCTGACGTATGGCGCGCGCATCTTCGGGGTTCGAATGCCAGGGCTTGGAGAGGTGGAGAGGGGAGACGTAGCGGTCTTCAACTACCCGCCGGAACAAGGGCCCATCGAGCAGCGGACTCCCTACATCAAGCGGGTGGTCGGGTTGCCCGGCGACACCGTCGCGCTGGTGGCGAAGGGGGTCCGGGTCAACGGTGAGCCCATGGACGCGCCGGCGTTGGGACGACAGCTGTGGCGCGTTCGGACCCTGCCACGCGGGCTCCCGCTCATGGATACGCTGCGAGCCATCGGCATCGACGGGAGGATTCAACGCTCTGGACGGCAAAGCTGGGTCGTGGAGGCGCGTCCGATTGCAGCTGAGGCACTCACAGAGTTCGAGGACATTCTCGATGTGCGTCCGTACATCCGCGACATCGGCGACGGCAGCGCAGGCTTTCCAGCAGCCTTTCGGTACAGCCTCGATGACTACGGGCCGCTGGTGGTGCCCTATGCGGGGCTGACCATTCCCGTGACGCTGGAGACCTGGCCGCTCGTACGAGAGGTCGCGGAGCGCCTCGAAGGGCGCATCACGCGCCGGACGGCCCGAGGGTTTGAGATCGACAGCGTTCTCGTGGACACCTACACGTTCTCGCGTGATTATCTCTTTGTGCTTGGGGACAATCGAGATGATTCCGCCGACAGCCGGGCTTGGGGCTTTGTCCCCACCACGCATCTTATCGGCCGCGCCGCTCGGATCTACTTCTCATGGGACGATGTGGCGCAGAGCCCGCGCTGGGATCGCATTGGGCTGGCTGTGGAGTGATGGTTTCGGGGAATCGCCAGCTCGAAGCAGCGTCGGTCGAGCTGGCGACTGGGTGGATTGAACCGCTTCGCATTCCGTGACTCAGTTCCCCACGAAGGTCCGCATGGGAGAGGTCCTGTGCGTGGTGACGCGAACCGGCACGTCGGGGAAGCGGGCCGCCAGCTCGTCGGCAATGAGGCGCTCCGTGATGGCCTCGGTCTCGTAGTGCCCAGCATCGATCAGTGCGATCTGAGGGCGGCCGTCTGCGTCCAAGGCCTCGAAGAAGCGATGGTAGGTGATGTCGGCAGTCACATACGCGTCTACGCCAGCTCGACGTGCATCGGGGAAAAACGACATTCCCGACCCGCCGCACACGGCCACGCGGGCAATGGTCTGACTCGGATCGCCCACGTACCGGAGTGCCCCGGAGCCCAGCGTGGACGCAACCCGACCGAGAAACACGTAGAGCGGCTCGGGGCTGGCAAGGGCTCCCACGGCGCCATAGCCCGAACGGGTCGCGCGTCCGTGGAGGGCCACTACGTCGATGACGGGCTGTTCGTAGGGATGGACGGATGTGATTGCCGTTATTGCATCTGAAAGAATCCAACTGGGGAGAACCGCCTCGATGCGTACCTCAGAGACAGTTTCCACATCGCCGCCGGCTTTTCCAATGGTCGGGCTGGCGGTTTCCAGTGGCTGAAAGCGTCCGGTACCCTCGGTCGAGAACGAGCATGCGCGGTACTCGCCGATCTCGCCCGCGCCAGCATCGGCCAGCGCGCTACGCACGGCGTCGGCGTGGGAGGGAGGCACATACGTGGTCAGCTTGCGCATCACGCCATCCAGAGGTGCGAGCAAGCCGATGTCCTCCAGCTCGAGCTGGCGAGCCAGTGCGAACGACACGCCATCCCAGGCGGCATCCAGATTGGTGTGGATGGCGTGGAACGCGATGCCTGCCTGTGCCAGGCGCAGCACCAGGCCACCGACCGGATGCGTCGCTGTGACGCGGTCGAGGGGCTTGAAGAGCAGCGGATGGTGCGTCACAATCAGACTGGCGCCATGCTCGATGGCCTCGTCGACGACGGCAGGCGTCAGGTCCAGCGCGACGACCACGCCTCGAGCTGGCGCACTGGGGTCGCCAACCTGGAGCCCAACTCGGTCGAAGTCTGCTTTCTGCCCAGGAGGCGCCCACGCATCGAGCGCACGAACGATGTCAGAGATCTGTGGCATCGGCAGAAGAGGCACGGCCGGAGAGGCGGATGCCCTCGGCTTCATCAACACGCATGAGAATCAGGGCACCGATGGCGAAGAGGACGATGACGATGCTCACGCCAGCCCGTTGGGTCCCGAACACATCGGTCAGTACCCCCAGCATGAGCGGGCCGATGAACGCCGTCGCCTTGCCTGAGAAGGCGAAGAAGCCGTAGAACTCGGTTTCCTTGTCGTCCGGGACGAAGCGACCGAGCAGCGACCGGCTCGAGGCCTGGTTGGGCCCGATCGCCAGCCCGACGAGAACGCCGGACACCCAGAACATGGTCGCGCTGGTGGTGAGCACAGCGAGGATGGCGGCGACCGTCAGCAGACCGAGCGAGACCATGATGACGGTCTTGCCGCCGAGGCGGTCATCCAGGAAGCCGAACACGAAGGCCCCAAGCCCGGCCATCACATTGAGCACGATGCCGAAAATCAGGACTTCGGAGATCGTGAAGCCAAGGGTTCCCGAGGCGTAGATCCCCCCGAACGCGATGAGCGTCACCAACCCGTCGTTATAGAACAGCCGGGCGACGAGCAGGCGGACGATCTGGCCGTAGCGTCGAATCTCGACAGCGGTTTCCTTCAGCTCGCCGAAGGATTGCCGGATCAGCGCGCCAACCTTCGGCTTGTTGCTGACCTGGACTTCCCGGAGAACGAGGAACGTCGGGATGCTGAACAGCGCGAACCACACCGCGACGAGAATATTGGTGGCTCGGATATGCTCGCCTGTGTCCATGTTTAGGCCGAACGGTGCGACATCGACCTGGACAAACACCACCAGGGCGAGGATGAGGCAACCGAGACCGCCCACGTACCCGAGCGCCCACCCATAGCCGGACACGCGCCCGATCATCTCTGAGGGGGCGATATCGGGGAGATAGGCATTGTAGAATACCTGCGCCATCTCAAAGGCCACGTTCGCGAGGATGAACCACACGAGCGCCTGGGCAACCTCGCCGGGCTCGGCAAAAAACATCCCCACCGACCCGATGACGCAGAGCGCCGTCGTGATAAACAGGAACCGTTTTCGGGCCCCGCCTCGGTCAGCCAGAGCCCCCATGAACGGAGACAAGAACGCGACGATGAGGGCAGTCGCCGTCACCGCGCGGGACCAGATCACCGTCCCGGCTTCGGTGTTGGCCACCAGCTCGCCGGATCCATCCGGTTCCAGCACCATCGCGCTGGTGAAGTACGTCCCGTAGATGAACGTCACGACGAGGGTCGTAAACGCCGAGTTGGCGAAGTCGTACAGCGCCCAAGACCAGATGGTCCGGCGGTTCGGAGCAGGGGCAGCCATAGAGCGTCCGCAGGTGATGTGAGAAGCTAGCGGTACCGACCGAACTGCGCGCTGGTGCAGGAAAACTGCTTCCTCTGATCATCCTGACACACGTACGTTTCAGTGCTATCGACTCTGCGCCTATGGCCAACATCTCTCTTTCAAGACGCCGCATCTTCGTCACGCTCCCTTGGCCGGGCGAGGCCCTGGACCGACTGCGTGCAACGGGCGTGGACGTTCACATCTGGCCGGGAGACGACGCACCGCCCCACGATGAGCTGGTGGCTCAGGCGGCGCGTTCCGATGCGCTCATTACCACCGTCGGCGACCCCATCGACGAGGCTGTGTGTCGAGCTGGCGACGGGCGCCTTCGCATCGTCGCGCAGTCCGGTGTGGGCGTGGACAACATCGACCGGGAGGCCGCCATCGCTCGCCAGATCGCCGTGACCAACGCGCCGGGCGTTCTGACAGATGCGACCGCTGATCTCGCCTTCGCGCTGATGATGGCCGTGGCGCGCCGGATTGTAGAAGCGGAGGCGTCGGTGCGAAATGGGGAATGGTCCGGGTGGCACCCCTCAGGATTTCTCGGGGCCGACTTGAAAGGTGCGACGGTCGGCATCGTCGGGCTGGGGCGGATCGGGTCGGCCTTCGCGCGGCGCTGCGAAGGGTTCGACATGCGCGTGCTCTATTCCGCCAGCTCGAGCAAGCCCGACGCCGAGGCGCGAGGCTATGCGTTCACGCCGCTGAACGCGCTGCTGGAGCGGAGCGACATCGTCTCGCTCCACTGCCCTCTGACGGATGCGACGCGAGGGCTCATTGGAGCCGACGAGCTGGCGCGGATGAAGCCGGGCGCCATCCTCATCAACACGGCGCGCGGCGCGGTGGTGGACACGGATGCGCTTCTCGTGGCCTTGCGATCCGGGCATCTGCGGGGCGTCGGCCTGGACGTGACGGAACCAGAGCCCTTGCCAGCCGATCACGAGCTGCTGGACTTCGCGCGAGTGGTGGTGATTCCGCACATCGGCTCTGCGAGCGACTTTGCGCGGACGGCCATGATCGAACTGGCGGTAGACAATGTGATCGCGGTGCTCTCAGGAGGCGAGCCGATTCACTCGGTTCTCTAGCCCTGGATCTGGCTGAGGTCTAGTTTCGGGCCAGGCCCTCGTAGCTCAGGGGATAGAGCGTCGGTTTCCTAAACCGTAGGTCGGAGGTTCGAATCCTCCCGAGGGCGCCTTCGAGCATCGCTAGCTCGAGAAAGACCTATCGCCGGCTCGTTGTGAGGATCGATCTATGCGGCATCGGGCTGGCGAACACGCGCCAGAATCCAGTCGGTCAGGTCGGCCAGCACGGTATCCCGCCCCAACTCGTTCAGCGTCTCGTGGTAGAAGCCCTCGTAGAGCTTGAGGGTCTTGTCGTCCGAGGGGGCGTTCTCGATGATCCACTCGGAGCCCTCAGGCATGGTGACGGCGTCGGCCGTTCCATGGAACACGTAGAGGGGAGCAGTGAACGCATCCACGCGCAGGCGAACGTGCTCGATCGAGCGGATGATCTCGTAGCCCAGGGCTGCGCGGACGCTAGAATGGATACACAAAGGGTCCTCGCGCCGCGCCCGCACGATGGCAGGGTCGTGGGAGAGGAGGGACAGATCGAGTTTTGAGACGGGGACACGAGGGAGCCATCGGGCGATGGCGGGCGCCAGTGCACGAAGGGGGGCGGGAGCATCCACAGCCAAAGCAGGTGAGGACAGGATCAGCCCTGCAATCCCCCGCAAGCCATGATCCACGGTCAGTCGGGCGGCCACCAGCCCACCCATCGAGTGGCCCATTAGGTAGACCGGGACATCGCCTGATTCCGCCAGCAGCGGTACCAGCGCCATGGCAACATCATCGCTGTACTCCGCGAACGAGCTGACGGTGGCTCGTGGGCCTTCGGACTGGCCGTGGCCCCGTAAATCCAGGGCATGCACCTGGATGCCGTGCTGCATCAGGTGGCTCGCCGTGTAGGCGTAGCGACCGCTATGCTCAAGCACCCCATGGACGATGAACAGGTGTGCGATGGTCGGAACATCCGGCGTCCACCTACGAGTGAACAAGGTTGTACCGTCCGCAGACGAAATCGTGGAGGTGGTGTGCTGCATGGGAACCTCGGGGTGCGGCAGAGTTTACGCGCCACTCCTCCCCCCAACTCCATGACGGTTCTCGAGTCCTCGCCATCGCCGGATGAGATCCTGCCGACGATTGACGCGTCGGTTCGGGCCTTGCAGGAATCCGGGTTGGAGCCGCGCTTCATCGTGGTCGGCCCTTCGGCGTACGGGTCGCTCTGCGGCGCCATCGCGAAGCAATTTGGCCGAGAGCCGGGGCGGTTCGAGCAGTACCAGTGGCTCACCATCGTCGTGGATCCCTTTCGAGCTGGCGAGGTCGCCGTGCTTCCCGCGCCCCGGGATGTCGCCGACGGGGTGCGTACGGAGCGCCTCGATCCTGCCTAATCCCGTTCCCTCCCTATCGATATGAAAGCCACTTGGAATGGAGCCGTCATCGCGGAAAGCGACGACATCGTTACTGTCGAAGGCAACGCGTACTTTCCGCCTGCCTCAGTGAGCGCGGAGCACATTCAGCCCAGCGATCGCCGGTCTACATGCCCGTGGAAAGGAAACGCGAGCTATTACGATGTGGTCGTGGACGGCGAGGTGAACCGTGACGCTGCCTGGTATTACCCTGATCCGAAGCCTGCTGCCGAAGAGATCCGCGGGCGCGTGGCGTTCTGGAAAGGCGTGCGCGTGTCCTGATCGCGCACTGCAGATCGAAGGGCTTCAGGCGTCCGCTGCGTATACCGTAGCAAGAAGTGGTTACGTAACGGGAGTTCGTTACCTTGGAAGTCCCTCGTGACATCATATCTCCCTCATATGTTCAGAACGGGAGGTGCCGCTCTTGCTGCGGTGCTGGCGGTTTGCTGTTGTGTCGTGTTCGCCAGCTCGAGCGCAGAGGCCAAAGATGGATTCTCAGACGTGGGCTCTCCCGACTTCGGCTACTCGGAATCGCGGGTGTTCACGTTGGACGCGCAGCGTGGGGGACGGTATCGGCTCACCGAAGAGGTCAACGTTTCGATCCAGTATCTGACGCCTCGAGCGACCGACATCCGCTCGTTCCCAATCCCAGAGCGATTCTATGCACCTGTTGCTCGGCTATCGGCTCACCTCGGAGGCAAGAAGCTGGGCCGTAATGAGGTGTACGATGAAGCCGTCGAGTGGCAAGATGTGTTTCTGAGCGGTGGGCGCGTACACCGCGTGGAGCCGGAGCGGACGCCTGAAGTAGGCGACGAGCTGGCGTACAGCTATCGCCGGACCTACTCCGACCCGGCCTATCTGCCCGTCCTTCGGATCCCCAATCTCGATGAGATCCGGAGGTACGTGATCGTGATCAAGCATCCTGAGGGCGTGGACGTGGATCCCGTGGTGTACGCGCCGCGCGGGACGCCCTATCAGTTCACGCCTGGGCCTCGGGAGTCCCGCATCGTGTTCGAGTCTCTCAGTGGAGTAGCCGATGTGCCGTACTTCGCGCACAACGAGGAGCAGGCGGCCGTCCTGGTGCAGATTCGTGATGCCAACGGGCCGCTGACTCCGACGGCCCCGGATGATTTCGCGGCGTGGTACGAGGACCTGGTCGCCAGCGCGAGTACGCCCGGAAGCGCTGAGCTGGCGGCGCTGGCTGCGTCGCTCCAGCGAGACACTCCAGCGGAAACGGTCGCAGCCATTCACGACCACGTCCGTTCCACAATCCGCTACATCGCCGACGCGCGGGAGGAAGGCGCGTTTGTCCCCCGTGCGCCCGACCTCGTGCTCAACCGCCAGTACGGCGACTGCAAGGACCGTGCGTTCCTGGTCCGCGAGCTGGCGCGCCAACTCGACCTCGACGTGGATGTGGTGCTGATTTCCACGGTTCCTGAGGCGGACTTCGAGCCGGTCTATGTCGGGCTGTTCAACCATGTCATCAACGCGTTCGACGAACCCGACGGCACTCGCACCTACTTCGATCCGACACATCCCTATCTGGCGTACGGCGACCTCCCGGATAGCGATGTCGATGGACAGGCGCT
>JBCBZH010000036.1:0-22157 GCA_039815415.1 Bacteroidota bacterium | reverse complement strand
GAGCAGGCGCAGCGAGTGGGTGTTCGGCGCGTCCGTGCTGGCGCGCACCTCGGGAAATCCCAACTCGCCAAACGCATAGTCGATGAGGAGGGTGGCAGCTTCAGAGGCAAGCCCTTGGTGCCAGTAGGCCGGAGACAGGCTCAGAATCAACTCGAGTTGTGGAGGATCGTGGAACGTCCAATAGCCTCCGCAGCCGATCAGGCCGTCGGTGTTGCAGAGGGCCCAGAGACCGTACCCGTGCTGGCGAAAGAGGCGCTCGCTCTCTTCGATGATGTCGCTGACCTGGGTTTCGGGGATGACCTCGTCGTCCCACAGGAAGCGTCGTACGGCAGGGTCAGTCCAGTGTGAGTGCAAGGCGGGGACGTCTTGCAACTCGAGGGGGCGCAGGCGAAGCCGAGAAGAGACGAGCAGGCGGAAGGATTCGGTCATGGCGAATCAGGGACCGGAGCGAACGCTGAAGATCCTTCGGGAGGCCGAGGTCGCGTTGCGGCTCCACTCGTCTTCTCACGGGCTTCCACGGGGGCGCGTGAGAAGACGACCAGTGCGCGCAGCCTACCGGAGCGGCGCCGGACGCCGAATCCAACTCCCTCGACGCGGCTCGCGCTGGCGGACCGTGGTCACGAACCAGGCCGTTGCCAGGCTCAAGAAGGCGAGGCGAAGCGCCCACATCACGCCGGTCGCCACTGATCCCGACAGGGCCGCATCCAGAGCAGCGACGATCGCCGGAGCCGTGAACCAGTAGTACAGCCCCGCTGCGAGAGCCGCCGACGCCTGCACCATCCGCCGGTCTGTCGCCTTGGTGATCCACTGGATCGCGCCTCCGAGGAGCGCGCTGGCGATGGCAAAGGCGAACACCCACCCGTAGGCGCCGAGCGTGCCTGCTCCGGCCGCCACGGCATCCGTTGCCGCCGTGAAGTACCCCAGCACGAATCCAGGAAACGCGACGCCGAAGATCCCGGTGGGCCGACGCAGGATGCCGGTTTTCCCGTTCCGGCCTTTCACCAGCTCGTCCAGCGACCGCTCGGGCTTCAGGTCATAGCACGAGCGGATGCAGCCGGTGCAGGCGTCGCAGTGGGCATGGGGTGCGTCGAGGATGGGCTGCTGGCCGTATAGGCGCTCGACGGGCAGGACAGGGCAGAGCGTCGCGCACCAGCCACCCTTCCCGGTCACCAGCACGCCGCCGACCACCGCCACGGCCAGAAGGGCCACCACGAACACCGCCAGCGCGAGGCCGTTCTGGTCGAACACCGTCAGGCGAAGCGGCACGATGGCAAAGAACAGCCCGATGGCGATGAGGGGCGTGTTGCGCTGTGCGCGGGCCGAGAGCCGCCGTGTTCCACCAAAGCCCAGCTTCGAGGGGAGTTGGTTCATCACGCCAATGGGGCAGAGGTTGCGCCAGATCTGGGGCGCGAACAGAAGCACCGCCGGGACCAGGGGGACGAGGACCTTCCACGTCAGCAGCAGCCCGAGGTCGGGCCGGACCACGAGCAGCGCGGTGACCCCCAGCGCGGTCACCACTGACACCCCTTGCGCGACGCGCCACGCGCCGGTGATGCGAGAGGGGACGGTTACGAGAGACACGATCTCAGGCGGAAGGACTCAGCCCGAGAACGTCGGGCCAGGCCCAACATAGTACGTCCCCGGTTTTGAGGCGGAAGAGGCTCGCGCGGTGGCGAAGGCTGCATCGCCAGCTCGAGGGCTCATGCAACGACAATGCCGAGAACAAAGGGATGCCAGAAGAGCAGTTTGTCGTTCATACAGAGCCTAGAATGATTGCTTCAATGGTCGGAGCATGGCGGGCCTTCACCCTGTCTAGTTGCTCAGATTCAATACTGATGAGAGGAATGCCAGCCTCCTCATACGCAAGTTCAGGGGACTCGAAGCGGTGAGCGCGCTGATACGGCATGAGTGCGCGGTTCTCGCCTGGTGTCACGTAGTTGAAGCGGCCAAACGTTTCGAGGTACATCTTGGTCAGCTCGAACGTCGGGTTCTCATCCTTTGACCAATCCCGTTCAAGCAGCTTCTGGGCGGCGACCTTACGAGGGTACTGATGATCCTCGGTCAGCTTCGGATTAGCGTTGCCAGAGGTCGGATGATGGCTCTTTACAGCTTCGAGCGATATCCGGCCAGTCCAGAGCGGTTTGTTTGGGATGTACCACAGTCCCGCACCAATAATGGTCTCTATGTGCTGTCGCTGATAGCCATGTGTCTCAGGTGCGACGTACATCGGTTGCATCTGCTGCACCAGTTCCGCAATTACCTCACAGCGTGCGTAAATCTTGTCGAGGACATCGCTCATGCGCAGGCGGCTCTGTTGTACTAGTCGACGTGAGAGGTACGTCCTGATATCACTGATCCATTGTTATGAACGGTCTCCGTAGAGTACAGAACGATGTTGATGCAAGCCTTGTCTGATAGACACTTGATCGGGCTCTATACCGACGGGCTTTGGACAGCTCTCGCGGATAACTGGGGCTCGAGCTGGCGAGTGGATGCCTGCCTACGCGGGCATGACGGCACAGAAAGAGGGAGCGCTCTGATGAATCAAACCAGCAGAGCACAGGTGTAGTGCCGGAGCGCCTCCGCCAGCTCGAGCTACTCCGCCCGCAGCACCGCCAGGGGCGGCTGCCGGAGCGCCGACCGGCTTCCGATCCATCCCACTACCACCGTCATCAGCGGCACCAGCACCAGCGCGAGGCCGAGCCACGCGAGGTCGGGCCGGAAGGGGATCTCGAAGGCGAACCGCGCCAGCGCCCACGCGCCGCCCACCGCCAGCACGCCGCCGGTGAGCGCGGCCAGCAGCCCCAGTAGCGCGTACTCGGCCACCAGGATGCGCCCGACCTGCGCCCGGCTGGCGCCCATCGTGCGGAGTAGCACCGCCTCGCGGGTTCGCTGCTGGAGCGACACGCGCACGGCGCCCGCCAGCACCACCAGCCCGGTGCCGACCGCGAACAGGGCCATAAACCGCAATACGAACGCCACGCGCCCGATCACCCGATCCACCAGCGCCAGCACGTCGCGCACGTCCACCGCTGACACGTTCGGGAAGGCCTCCACCGCTGCGCTCTGGATGGCCGCGCTTCGAGCTGGCGTCTCGGCGCGTGTGAGCAGGATGTGCGTCTGCGGCGCAGCATCCAGCGGGCCGCTCGGGAAGACGGCGAAGAAGTTGGGTTGCACCTGTGCCCAGTCCACCTCGCGCAGGCTCGTGATCTCGCTCTCGATCTCCACGCCGCCCACGTTCCAGGTGATCCGACTGCCGAGTCCCACCTCCAGGTCCGCCGCCAGCTCGGTTTCGAGCGATACAGGAATGATCTCAGCGTCGGGCGAGGCGGTGCCGTCGAAGGTGCCTTCGAGCAGCGTCTCGGTGTCGACGAGCTGGTCGCGGTAGGTGGAGCGGTACTCGCGCGCGATGGCCCAGCGCTCAGGGCCGCCCTCGCCGCCGTCGAAGGAGGCGTCAGCGGTTTCAAGGAGGCTGTCGGACGGCACGCCATCGATGGCCGCGATGCGCATTTGCACGAGCGGCACCTCGCCCAGCAGCGGCAGGCCCTGATCGTCGAGGATGGTGATGAGGCTGTCGCGCTGATCGGGCTGCACATCAAACAGAACCACGTCGGGTGCGCCCTCACCGGAGGCGCTGGTGGGGAGAGCGATCTGGCCGAGGATGGAGCGCTGCACCAGCCCGAGCGCCAGCACGAGGAACACGCCCAGGCCGAGCGTGAGCAGCAGCACGAGCGTCTGGTTGCCCGGCGCGTAGAGGTTGGCGAGGCCTTGTCGCCACGCGTAGGGCAGCGTGGGAGGCGTCAGCTTTCGCACGGTCCAGCGCACCACACGGGCCGCCAGCGCGAGGATCAGGAAGACCGTCGCCGTCCCACCGACGAAGCCTGCGGCTCCACGCCACGTCTCGGTCTGGGCGTACGCGAACCCGGCTACCGCCGCGACCAGCAACAGCCCGAGGAGGATGCGGAGGGGGTCGATGCCCCGCGCCTCGGCATCCGCCCGGAGTGCCCGGAGCGGTGGCACCCGCCGGACGCCCGCCAGCGGCAGCAGCGCGAACAGCAAGGCCGCCACCAGCCCGATGCCGACGCCCTCCGCCAGCGCGCGCGGCACGATGTCGTTGGCGACCTCGACCGGCAGGAATCCGCTTAGCACCAGCGGAAGCAGCCGTTGCACGCCGACGCCGAGCGCGGCCCCGAGCACAGCTCCGACGAGCCCCATTGCCAGCGCCTGCAGGGCGTAGATCAGCAATACGCGCGTGGACGAGACGCCGAGGCAGCGGAGCGTCGCTACTGTCTCGGCCTTCTCGCGCACGTACACGCTCACCGACGACGCCACGCCGATGCCGCCCAGCAGCAGCGCCACGAAGCCCACCAGCGACAGGAACCGCGCGAGGTATTCAGACGCCTCGCCCACTTCTTCCTGGCTCTCATCCACGGTCTCGACGCGGAAGTCGGGATCCAGACGCTCGGCGACTGCTGCCGTCGTTGCCTCATCCGCAAAGCGGAACGAACTGGTGTAGCGCGCGCGGCTGCCGAAGCCGAGCAGCGTCGAGTCCAGCCCGGCCAGCGGCAGGTACACGCGCGGCCCCACGATGGAGCCGATGTCGGTCTGCCCGGAGATGGCATCCACCTGGCCGACAATCGGGACAGCCTCGCCGCCCACCTGCACGGAGTCGCCCACCGACGCTTCCATCTGGATCATCAGCGTGGCGTCCACCAGTGCGCCTTCGCCCGCTCGAAACGCATCCAGCCCTTGGGCTGGCGTGGTCTCGACGCTCCCGTAGAGCGGGAACGGGCCCTCGAGCGCGCGGACCTGCACGAGCCGCGTCCGGTCGGTCTGCGGGAAACGGGCCATCGACGGGAACGAGGCCTCGTCGAGCCGTGCGTCTGCCACCTCGGTGGTGACCGAATCCAGGGTGGCTGTGCGCGTGTCTCCGAAGGGCGACGACGAGCGCACCTCTAGGTCGGAGCCGAAGACCTCTTTGGCCTGCTCGTCCACCGCGCGCTGCAGGTTGATGCCGAACGACCGGATGGCGACGAGCGCCGCCACGCCGAGGGTCATCGCGGAAACGTAGAGCACCAACCGGCTCCGCATCCCGCGACTGTCGCGCCAGGCCAGGGAGGGAACGAGGCTCATGCCACCACCTCACCAGCTCGTGTCAGCGCATACCCACCAATCATGTCATCCTGAGCGAAGTGGAGGGCAGAGCCCGAAACGCAGTCGAAGGATCTCTGCCGAGCACCGCGTTGGACTCGAGCTGGCGATGCGTGGTGCCATTCTGAGATCCTTCGACTTCGCCGCTGCGCGGCTCCGCTCAGGATGACACTAAGAGAGCAAGGACGCATGGTTATCAGGCAGGAGGCAGGGCCTTGACGGATGCCTTCAGAAGCTCCTCGATCTTGAGATTCCAGTACATCCGTTTGGCCACGTAGTCAGTTCCGTAGAAGAAGGGGAGGCCCCATCCCAAGTATGACATAGGAGCGGGTGCAATGAGGGCAAACAGGATTCCTGATACGATAGAGATGGGGCCCAGGGCATCATGGGTCACAACCCGGTAGTCAGCCGAGACCATTGTGGGGGTTACGTGCAGATTCACAACGGGATTGCCATTGGCTGCTTTGAACTCGACACATAGGCCAGTCTCTTTTTCTACAATCAGGGCATGTGCATTCGCTTTTGCGCGGCTGAAGCTTTGGTCCGCTACCAGCTTCTCAGCTTCGAGGATGAACTGGGAGGCAAGATCGTTGGCTGTTACCGGATAAGCCGGATAGACAACGCATCGTCCCGAGGTTCTCAGGTCCCAAAGGGAGATCACGCGTCCTCGAGCTGGTGATGGACCTCGCCCGTGTCCTCCACCACACGTCCGCCACGCAGCCGAATGGTCCGCTCGCACTTCGACGCCAGCTCGAGGTCATGAGTGACTACCACCAGCGCAGTGCCGGACTCCCGGTTGAGGTCGAACAGAAGCTGCTCGACGGTCGCGCCGGTGTCGGTGTCCAGGTTGCCCGTGGGCTCGTCGGCGAAGAGAAGGCGAGGGCGGCCCGAGAAGGCGCGTGCGATGGCGACGCGCTGCTGCTCGCCGCCGGAGAGCTGGGTCGGGTAGTGGGTGGTGCGGTCCCCCAAGCCGACGCGCTCGAGAAGGTCTTTCGCGGTCTCGCGGGCTCCGGAGTCGCCCCTCAGCTCGAGGGGCACGGCCACGTTCTCCCATGCCGTGAGGGTGGGGAGGAGGCGAAAGTTCTGGAAGACGAAGCCGACGGACTGGGCCCGGAGCGCGGCGCGGGCATCCTCGGAGAGCGGCCCGAGGTCGGTACCATCGAGGCGAACAGTGCCGCGTGTGGGGCGGTCGAGCCCGGCGCAGAGGCCGAGGAGCGTGGTCTTGCCACTGCCCGAGGGGCCGACGATGGCGCACGTTGCGCCGGGATCGACATCGAACGAGACGCTCTCGAGCACGGTCAGAGGCCGACCGCCGCTGGTGAACGTCTTGGTGAGGTCGGAGACCGAGAGGACGGGCTGAGGCACGAGCAGGAAGAGACTGGAGAGCGCGACGTACGATCAACGCGCGGACGGGGTTCGACGTGCCCATGGCTGCCGTTCACACTGCGGAACCGTGTCGCGTCGTTTCGGTGCATCTGAAAACCCGATGCTCATGCGATTCTTCCTAATGTGCCTCGCGCTGGCGACCCTCGTTGGCTGCGCGGACTCTGACACCGCTGCGCCAGAGGCCCCCGAGGCCCTACCAACCGCCAGCTCGACGCCGGACGCGCCATCCACCGAGCTGGCGACCGATGCCGCAGAGTCCGACTCCGTCGTGGTCGTCTTCTTTGGCGACAGCCTGACGGCGGGCTACGGGCTGGCGCGCCCCGACCGCGACGGCTACCCGGCGCTCCTCGAACAACAGTGGCAGGAGGCGGGGATGCCGGTGCGCGTAGTCAATGCGGGCAACAGCGGCGAGACCTCGGCGGGTGGGCTCCGGCGCGTCTCGTGGGTCATCCAGCGCACACCGCCGGACGTGTTCGTGCTCGCCCTTGGCGCCAACGATGGCCTGCGCGGCACCAGCGTGGAGGCCATGCGCGACAATCTTTTGCAGACGTTCGAGGCCGTCCGGCAGGTCAACCCCGACGCCGAGCTGGTGATCGCAGGCATGGAGGCGCTGCCCAACTATGGTGCCGACTACACCTCGGAGTTCCGCGCGGCGTTTCCTGAGGTCGCCAGCGCGTCGGGCGCCACACGCATTCCGTTCCTGCTCGATGGCGTCGCGGGTGTGGCGTCCCTCAACCAAGCCGATGGGGTGCACCCAACGGCCGACGGGCAGCAGCGAATGGCCGAGACCGTTGCGGAGGTGGTGACGCCGATTGTTGAGTCTGCTGTGGCCGAGAAGGCGCCTACAAGCTGATGCCTACGCCAAGACCTTGGGTGATTCGCCGGACGAGGATTGTAGACTGGTCCATGAGCGGCAGACTTAGGGTTGGGACAACCACGAGTCGGCTGGTATGGCCGATGGCAATGGGGAGACGCATGTCGAGAGTCACCATCGGCTGGGTATCTGCCCCTCCAAGAGACGCGGCACGGGTCTCATGAGCGACGCCTGCTGAGACCCCGAGCTGAGGAAACGCGTCAACCGTACCGGAAACTGGGACGTGCATGTACGCGCTGGCGGAAACCAGCCCTCCAACGCCTCGGCTGTCAGGCCCATTTCGATATCCCTCACGAAACGAAAGCAGTCCACGCATGCTCAGGAGTGCACCTGCCCGTTCGGACACTCGGGCGGTGTACTGAACACGAGGAGATAGCGCCAGTGTTCTGGAGGCTTCGGATCCGCCTCCGGCAAGGGAGACGTCCACCCCAGTTCCTGTTCGATAGCCAACCTCAAGGCCCAGGAGATGGGTCTCGCCCATCAGGCTGGCATGGTCCAGAGGTTGATCCGATGCGATTCCGTACAGCCCACTGTTAGGGGTATACAGGCTTTGGGCTGAAACGGATAGTCCAAGGCTGAGTAGGGCAAGGACAACAGCAGAACGGATGAGCATCGTCGGGGTGCGAAGGTTCCCCACACGCTAACCGGACTAGGCTCTGGCTGTCAAGCCAGAGCTATCCCCCCGCCGAGACTCGAGGCTCTGTGCCGTTCAAGAGCCGCTTCACGTTGGTTCGGTGGGTCCACACGATGAACACCGGCACCGCGATGGCGAACACCCAGATGGGCGGCGGCTCCGGGTGGCCGAACGCGAAGTGCCCCACAATCAGCGTCAGCGGCAATGAGACAGCTGCCAGAATAGACGCCAGCGACACAATCCGTGTGATCGCAATCACGCCGATGAAGAGCGCCAGCCCGATGCCGACGGCCACAGGAATCAGCCCGACGAGCATGCCCGATCCCGTCGCAACGCCCTTGCCGCCGCGCCAGGAGCCGAAGAAGACCTTGCCCCAGACAGTGAACACGTGTCCCATCATGGCGGAGGCTCCAGCCAGAATCATCGGCCACGTATCGGCCAAGACAGGGCGTGAGCCCAGCAGCCCGATCAAGCTCTCATCGCCAACCCGGATCTGCGAGATCAACACCGTCGCCACGACGCCTTTGAAGCAGTCCAGAGCGAACACCAGCGCGCCAGGGCCCTTGCCCATCACACGGTAGACATTCGTAGCCCCTGCGTTTCCGCTGCCGTGCTGACGCAGATCGACGCCCTTCGATCTGGCGACGATCAGGCTAAACGGAATCGCGCCGATGAGGTAGCTAAGCAAGCAAATGACGACGACGGAGGCCATAGAGTGGAGCTGGAAGCGCTACCGGAAAGAAAAGCATAACGAGGTGCAGATAGTGTACGGTGGTTCATGGACAGCGCGTTGAGGCTTGCTCAAGGAGTCGTTAAGGGACGCCGAAGTCTCATCGAGTCCGACTGCACCATTCGGACGCGTCAGGTGTACGCCGTATGCTTGGAGTGGCTCCGGCCCAGACACCATCGTTTTTCGCGTTTTCGTGTCTGTCGCGCTGTACAACCCCCCCATTCCTGTGTGAAGCGCACTCTTTTTCTCGCCGCCCTTGCTTTCGGACTGATGGCCGCTCCGGCCGAGGCCCAGCGCATTGCACCGGGTGGCAAGCGGGCAGAGGCCCGCGTTCAGAGCGGCATCGCCAGCTATTACGCGCGGTCGCTCCATGGCAACCGGACCGCAAACGGCGAGCGCTACAACCACGGCGCCATGACGGTCGCCCACAAGTCGCTGCCCTTTGGCACCCTCCTCCGCGTCCGCTCCGAGCACAATGGCCGCGCCGTGCTGGTCCGCGTCAATGACCGTGGGCCGTTCATCCGAGGCCGCGTCCTCGACCTCTCCGGCGCCGCCGCGGACCGCCTTCGCATGAAGCAGCGGGGCACCGCACGCGTGAGCTACCAGATTGTCGATCCGGCTACGCTGCCCAGCCGCCAGGCCCCGCCACCGCGCAAGGTTCGGCACATCTAGTCGCTAGCTCGGCGCAAGTCCCAGTCTCACGGGGCGTTCCCAGACGGGAGCGCCCCGTTCTCATATCGCGTCCGTTCGTCGCCAGCCCGAAGCGGTCTGTGGATCCCTCGAGCTGGCGACGTGGCCTCTAGCGGACAACCGTCAGCATCTGGGAAATCGGCGCCTGGCCGTCCACCACCAGCCGGACGACATACACGCCCGGCGCCAGCCTAGACGTGTCCAGATCCACGCGCTGGCGATCCGTGCCGACCGGTTCATCGAGCAGCACCCGAAGCTCGCGGCCCCGCACGTCGAACACGGACAGGCGCACCGGAGCGGGTTCCTCGAGCTGGATTGAGAGTGCGGTCTGGCTGCGCGAGGGGTTGGGCGCCACCGTCAGGGCGGCGTCGGTGGCTTCAGGGCTGGCGTCGTCGGCGACAGCAGCGGCTTCTGGTGCAATCACGAACAGGCCGGACTGCATATCGGACACGATCAGCTTGCCCGAATCGAAGTACGGGTACACGCTCCACGCACCGCTGAAGCCATACCCGGGCTGGAGGTACGTGTCGTAGAACGCCACCTCCACCGGATCCTGTGGGTTCTGGACGTTGAACACCCGAAGACCTTCGGTGTAGTGCGCGATGTAAAGGAGGTTGTCCTTGGTGTAGCAGTTGTGGACCACCGCCTGATCGTCGATCACGATGCTGCCCACCAGCTCGACGTTCTGAGGATCCGCGATGTCGAAGATGCGGGTCCAGTTGCCCGCCGATCCGATTTCGTCACCCACGTAGAGCGTGTTCCCATCCTCCGAGGCGCAGGTGTTGTGCGGACCAATGCTGCTGCCGGGATACTCAAAGGTCCCGACGAGCGTGATGTTGGACGGGTCGCTGACATCGAGGATGTCGATGCCGTCGTTGTAGATCCCCGGGCCGTAGCCGTAGGTGCCTTTCACCTCGAAGTCGTGGTAGTACGGGCTAGTGAGGTGGTTGGGCTTGAACTCCCCGACGAACGCGGGGGACTCAGGCGTGGTGCGGACATCGTAGACGCGGACGCCTGCATTCCCGGACTGCCGCCCTCCGGTCACCCAGAGGTAGCCATTGAACACGGCGACGTTGTGCGCGCCGCCCTGAGAGATGCCTGGTTGTGTATCGAGCGTGCCGACCTGCGTCGGGTTCGCCGGGTCCTCGATGTCGATGATCTGGATTGGCCCTCTCTCGTTGACGAGGTACGCGTAGTGGTCGTACACCTTGACGTCTTTAGAGTCGCTCGCTCCGTCTTCTGTGGGAACGAAGCCCACTTCGACAGGAGCAGCTGCAGGGGCTGCGGTGATGTCGATGATGCTGAGGCCACCGCCTCGGCCTGCAAGAAGCGCGTACTCCGTTCCGTCGGTTGCGGTATAGCCCCAGACATCCCCGTAGCTGTTGCCTCCGGAGCGGTTCGGGTTGAGCGAGCTGGCGGCTTCGATGCCGGAGGAGATCACGGGGCGGACCTCGGTGGTCTCTGATGACACCACGGAGCCGCCTGCATCGAGGAGATCAATGCGAAGGGCGTACGTTGCGGATGCGTCCAGCCCGTCGATCTGGGTCATCCCGGTACTGGCCGCCACTGTCGCCAGCTCGGTGTCCCCACCGCCGGTGTTGCCGATGATGCGTACGGTGGTGCCTCCGGAGTAGGCGGCGGCGGCCCACCGAATGGCGAGAGAACCGTTGCCCGATGGGGTTGCCGTGACCGCACGCAGAGCCGGGACGTCAATCGACAGGGTCGCGGGGTTCGATTGGAACATGGCCCCGCCGGTGACAATGCGCGGGGAGAGCCCGATCACCAGATCGAGCCCAAAGGCGTTCTGAAGGGCATAGGTAGATCCGTTGCCATCGTAGGACGAGGCGAAGATCAACAGGTACTCTCGGCCTCCCACGTTGGAGTTGTCCGGGTTCCATCTTCCGTCAGCAGGCTTCGTGCTGGTCGAGTTCTCGACAAACCCCACATTGAGACGACGCGGATTCTGGGGGTCCCGCATGTCGTAGGCTGCACCCTGAAACAGGCCCGTTCCGCCATCGGCATAGTTCAGGTCGCGCCGGAACACACGCGCAGACGTGACCATCGTTTTGTCGAACACGATGTCCACCGGGAAGACATCCGCTGGGCCGACCGAGGAGCCGAGGAAGTAGCGGTAGCCATAGTCCATTCCGCCCTCGAACGAGGGGTAGCCAAAGGCCACGCCGCCGAGCCATCTCGGACTGGGCGACCAGGTCCACGGCGGATCGTCGGCGGAGGCCTGTTGCAGAGCGCCGAGCGTGGGTTCGGCAGTCACCGCGTCCGCAAGCGCGAGGTCCGCGGGCTGGGCGTGAGCGTGGGGAAGAGCACAGAGCCCGATCAGGACGAGCGTAGCGAGGCGAATCACAGACAAACCGGTATTGGAGGGTGCAAGGGTAGGGCCGGAATGGGCAGATGCCAAGTCACAACAGATTGAGGGCCAAAACGAATCAGGAGAGGGAGTGGGAATCGCTCGCCAGCTCGAGGTCGATCTTGAGTGACACATCCAGCGCAATGACCGAGTGCGTGAGCGCGCCCGAGGAGATGAAGTCCACGCCGGTCCTCCCGATGGCGGAAACGGTCTCGAGGGTCACGTTGCCCGAGGCCTCCGTCTGAATCCGACCGTCGATACGGGCGACGGCCTGCCGAAGCATCGATACATCCAGCCCATCATTGGTGCGGACGGCCATATTGTCGAGCAGTACGCGGTCTACGCGGAGCCCATCCGCGTGTGCCGCTAGCACAGCATCCACTTCGTCCAGCGTCCGCGCTTCGATCTCAACGGGCACGTCGCGCCCCGTTTCGTAGAGGTGATCGGTGACGCGCTGCAGCGCCTCTCGAACCCCGCCTGCGGAGGCAATGTGGTTGTCCTTCACCAGCACCATGTCGTAGAGCCCCACGCGGTGATTGGCCGCGCCGCCGAGGCGCACAGCCCACTTGTCGAGTTGGCGAAGGCCCGGAGCGGTCTTGCGGGTGTCGAGCACGATCGCCGGGCGAGCTGCCTCTTGCATTCGGTGCGCCGCCGTCGCAATGCCGCCCATACGTTGCATCAGGTTGAGCGCCAGCCGCTCGGCCACCAGAATCGATCGTGCTCGGCCCGTCACTTCTCCGAACACGGTGCCCGTCGCCAGCGCGTCGCCGTCGGCCGCGCTCCACGTGACCGCGAGGTCGGAGTCCACGGCATCGAACACGCGCTCGGCCACCGCCAGCCCGGCTACCACGCCGTCCTCCTTCAATAGAAAACGCGCCGTGGCTTGGGTGCCCCCAGAGATGGTTGCCTCGGTAGTGATGTCGCCTGGCCCTACGTCTTCGGCAAGAGCGTGGTCGAGGAGGTCCGGGAGCGAGCTGGCGACGTCGGGGGGGAGAGGGAGCATCTGGAGGCGAGAGTCGGAAGCTGGGAATGTCGCACGATAGTGTCTCGGGCACCCTGCTTGGCGAGAGGGCTCGTGCTGGATAGGCCTCCGCGGGCTGGGCCGGCCGCTGGGCTAGAACGAGCTGGCGAACTACCGAAGCTCCTTTCGGATCATCAGCTTGAGCGCCGTCCACGTGGCGTCCACGGAGCACACCTTCACGTCCACCAGCCCGAGGGGAAGCGCCGCCGCCCGGACGGCGTCGCCCGACATATCCGTTGCCATCCGGGCAGTGCCCTTCGGCCATGAGATCCAGATCATACCATCGCGGGCGATGGCGTTGGCATAGATCGCGAGGGCCGACGCGAGCTCGGCGCGGTCGGTCAAGAACAGGTGGACAAACGTTGGGCTGGCGTCCAAGTCCTCGGTGAAGGTCACGCCCTCGGGCAGAGGCGCCACCAGCTCGAGGTAGTGATCCGGGGCCTCATCCAGAACGGCAACCGTCGTGGGCGTGTAGCCAAGCTTCTGCCAGAGGGCTCGGGGCATTGCTACGCGCTGGCGAAGATGCGCTGCACCGACTCCGGCGCCAGGACCGGTCGCCCGCGCTTGGGATCGACGAAGCAGAGCGTCACGCGGCCCGAGAGCAGTACCGCGTCCTCGCCAGCGCGGCGCACGGCATAGTCGATGGGCACCCGGACGCGCGGGGCCTCGGCGAAGACGGCCTCGATCTCGATCAGATCGTCGTAGAACACGCTCGAGTGGTAGCGGACGGTGGCCTCGACCACAGGCATGATGATGCCGCTGTCTTCGAGGGCTTTGTAGGGCAGGCCTGCCTCGCGCAGTGCTTCGGTGCGAGCCGCCTCGAACCAGTCCAGCACATGCGTGTGGTAGACCACACCCATCGGGTCGCACTCGCGGTAGCGGACGCGGTGGCGGTAGACGTGCCGGAGCGCAGGGACTGACGGGGGGACCTGGCTCACACCTCGGCGGGCTCCGGCGTGGCCGCGTAGGCGCCCATCGTGTCGAACTTGGCGAGGCGCTCATCCAGCAGCGTGTCGGTGTCCAACTCCGACAGAGCATCGAGCTGGCGAGCAATGGCTCCGCCGACCGCTGCAAACGTGGTCTTTGGGTCGTGGTGGGCACCGCCGATGGGTTCGGGGATGATCTCGTCGATGATCTTGTGCTCAATCAGGTCCGGCGCGGTGAGCTTGAGGGCACGTGCGGCGTCCTCCTTGTAGTCCCACGAGCGCCACAAGATGGACGAGCAGCTTTCCGGCGAGATCACCGAGTACCAGGCGTTCTCCAGCATCAGCACACGGTCGCCCACGCCAATGCCGAGGGCACCGCCAGAGGCGCCTTCGCCAATCACCACCACAATGATGGGCACGGGCAGGCGTGCCATGACCAGCAGGTTCCGAGCGATGGCCTCGGCCTGACCACGTTCCTCGGCTTCGAGGCCGGGGTAGGCGCCGGGCGTGTCCAGTAGCGTGATGATGGGGCGGCCGAACTTGGCCGCCATCTCCATCAGCCGTTTCGCTTTTCGGTAGCCCTCGGGGTTGGGCATCCCAAACCGCCTCTCCTTGCGCTGGTTGGTGTCTCGGCCTTTCTGGTGGCCCAGGATGACCACGTTGCGGTCTTCCGATCCATAGGTGGAGCCCTTGAACGTCGCCAGCCCGCCGACAAGCGCGCGGTCGTCGGCGAAGAGGCGGTCGCCGTGGAGTTCCATGAACCCAGACGTCAGAGCACCCACATAGTCGAGCGTGTAGGGGCGTTCCGGGTGCCGTGCAATCTGAACGCGCTGCCAGCGCGTCAGGCCGCGGTAGATGGACTGCCGGAGGGTGTCCACGCGCAGCTCCAGCGCCTCAATCTGCTCGGTGAGATCGACGGTGCCGTCTTCGGCCTCGAACTGGCGAAGTTCAGCGAGCTTGCTTTCCAGGTCAGCGAGGGGTTTCTCGAACTCCAGAAGATGGGCCATGAGGACTCAGTGGCGGCGGTGCGGGATAGGATACGGCAGGACCATAGACCATGACTCGGTAGGTCTGTGAGTCGGTAGGTCGGTGGCGTGGTCGCTCGTCAGCTCGAGGGGTGGCCCCTGCGCTCCGCGTCCGGCCAGCGACCCGGACAGAGAACGGACCGCCAGCTCGAGGTGACCCGTCGAGCTGGCGACGTGGAGAACTCGGCCTCGGATGTGAGCAACTCGTCCTGACATGGCTTGACGCCTCAAGCTGGCGATCCATCTTTCGACTCACCGACTCACCGACTCACCGACTCACCGACTCACCGACTCACCGACTCACCGACTCACCGACTCACCGACTCACCGACTCACCGAACGAGCGCCTTCAGGGTGACCTCCAGATCCATCCAAGCCGACTGGTGGCGGGCGTAGAACCAGTACGCCCGATGCGCTTCCACGATGGATGTGGGCGGGGTCGGGAGCGTGTCCAGTACAGAGACCGCAGCCGGATGGAGCCCCCACGCTGCCGGCGGGTGCGGGTCGTCCTCGTGGTACCCGACGAGCGCTTTGCGGCCAGTCAGAACGTCGCGCATCGGGGCGATGAACGCCGCGACGTGCTTCCGATGAGCTGGCGACCTGAGGCGGGCCAGAAGGCGGAGGATGGGGCTCAGCATAAGCACCACAAGCGCCACAGGAATTTCCAGCGCGCGGCGAGACGCCGTAGAGCGAAGCGGGGCTACGGCCCGCTCTGCATCCAGGAGTGGGGCGGACAGGTCTTCCACCGACGCCTTGCCAATCACCTGGTCTCGCCCGGAAGCCAGGATCTTGAGGCGGATGGGGCGGTCACTCAGCGACCGCATCCCGTCGAGGATGGCCGTGTTGGTGAGGCTGTCGGCAGCAAAGACGACCTCCTGCGCATCCCACAGGCGGACGAGGTCCCGAAGCTGGCGGGTCGGTCCCAGGTGAGGAACGGCGCCAGTCGGTTTGGCGGTGTCAGACACATAGCCGACGACCTCGAGAGCCGGGCGCAGGTGGCCTCCCAGTAGGCGTTGAAGGCGGAGCGCCTCTTCTTCTGAGCCGACCACAAGCGTGCGCGTCGGGCTGGCGTCGGTTGCGCGCGACCCTACACGGCGGATCGTGAGCACCAGCGCTGCCAACACGTAGCCGATCAGCAGCGTCGCGCGGCTGAACGCAATGGCTGGCGCAAAGAACGAGAGCGTGGAGACAACGAGGAACGCGAGGCCAGCGCCCAGCCAGACGGATCGGAGCGGTCGCCGTTCGCTCCTGTAGCCGCCGAGAAGCCCCATGCTGAGGACAAGCACGACCGCATACAGCGGAAGGACGATCCCATAGAAGGTCGGTTCGAAGGTGCCTTCCCATCGTAGCGACCACGCTGTGGCAACCGCCGCCAGCGCGCCCCATGCGAGCCCGCCATCGGTAAGCGGAGTGGAGATGTGGCGTCCGAGTCGGCGTAGAGCGGCAAACCCCGCACGCACCACGATGCCCGCCCGGAGCGCGAGTGCGAGCGCTTGCGAGGCCATCCGCTCAAAGAACCCCACATCGGGCTGGTGAGCCAGGTGCTTCTCCACAAACCGCAACATGGCTCCGTAGAAGAGCATCACGTAGCGGAGGTCTCCCTTCTTGGTGCTCTCGCCTTTGTAATGGACGATCTGCGTAGACGGCGTGTAGCGGATCCGCCAGCCCGCTTGCTGGATCCGGTAGCACCAGTCCAGGTCCTCTCCATACATGAAGAAGTCCTCGTCCAGAAGCCCTGCAGGCTGAGGGGACGAGAGGTGCTGTTCAGGACTGGACATGTGTCCGTCGGGCTCCGTATCCGTTTGTCCCAATACGGCCTTGCGTCGCACCATCATGCAGGACCCGCTCAGTGCATCCACCTCGCAGTCCGCATCGCGCGGAAGGAAGGTGAGGTTGTAGCGACCGAATCGGGGGCTGTTCGGAAACAGTTTGCCCAGCCCGCTGATGCGGTAGAACGCGACCGCAGGTGTGGGGAAGGCCCGGCGGCTCTCCGGGGCGAAGGTGCCATCCGGGTTGAGGATGCGGCACCCGGTAGCGCCCGTGTCTGGGTGGGCGTCCATGTAAGCCACCAACTCGCGGAGTGTGTCTTCCTGGAGAAGCGTGTCCGGGTTGAGGATGAGCAGGTAGCGTCCAGCTGCGCGGCGGATGGCCTGGTTATTGGCCGTCGCGAAGCCAACGTTTTCCTCGTTCGCGATTAAGTGAACGTCCGGGTACTGCGCTCGGACCATCTCAGCGGATCCGTCCGCCGAGTCGTTGTCCACCACGAACGTCTCCACGCTCAGGCCGCGGCTGGCGTCTGCCACAGAGTCCAGCGCCTGCGCCAGAAACTCCCGCACGTTGTACGTGACGATGATGACCGAGACATCGACCGCGACCGCGGTTTCGGACGCGCCGCGCGAGGTCGAGCTGGTGGGGGCAGGCGGATGGGCCATGGCGCCGAAGATAGGCGTCTCCCGAACGGAACGAGGCCCTATGAGGTGTGCGAGGAGGGCTTCGACACGTCTGTTGGTGTTCGGGGGCTTGAATCCGGCCAGGGCAGGTCGCGCTGGTGATGGCCGATGCCAGAGCCCTCGGGGAGGGCGAGAGGCAATCGAATCGTAAACGTGCTCCCGACGCCCTCGTCGCTCTCCACCTCGATGGTGCCCTGCATGGAGTCGACCAATCGCTTGGCAAGCGTCAGGCCCAGCCCTGCACCCTGATGCGTTCGCTTGAGTCCGACGGAGGCCTGCTGAAACGCCTCGAACAGATGCGGACGGAACGCTTCGGAGATCCCAACTCCGGTGTCCCGCACGCGAACCCTGGCGTGGCTGTCGTCGGCTTCCAGTTCGATCTGAACCGAGCCACTCTCCGTGAACTTGATGGCGTTGCCAAGCAGGTGACGGACGGCATGGGGGAGGGCGCGGCGGTCCGCAAGGACGCGAATCGGAGCGTCTGGCGTGGTCATCGTCAGCTCGAGGCCTTTGGCCGCCGCTTTGCGCGTGAAGGTGTCCACCAGAGGAGAGAGGGTGGATGCCAGTTCAACGGGCGTCAGTTCCACCGTGATGCCACTCTCCGCCTCGGCCAAGCTGAGGAGAGACTCGAGAGTCTCATGAAGGCGCTGGGCGCTTTCCATGATGGCCTCTGTGTAGGAGAGCGGCTCGCCCTCCAGCTCGTGACGCAGAAGCTCAGCGTATCCGAGGATGCCTGTGAGCGGTGTTCGAACCTCGTGACTGATGTTCGAGAGCAGAGCCGATTTGAAGTGGAGCACCTGCTCTGCGCGCTCGCGTGCCTCTTCTTGGCGTCGCTCGGTCTCGCGTCGTGCAGTCGCATCACGGACGATCACAGAGAACGTCGGGCGCCCCGAATGCATGAGCGATGACACGCTGACGTCCACATCAATGAGGCGGCCATCGGCGGTTCGGTGGAGGTGAGACCCTGCGAATGTGGACCCAGGCTGTGCCACAGACCGCGCCACCTCTTCTACAGACGGACCAGCAGGGTCAAGAACCACGAAATCAGGCACACGCAGTGTGCGGATATCGTCCAGGGTGCGGCCCGTGAGGGCCAGGTAGGCTGGGTTGGCGTCCAGGACGCGAAGGGTTTCAACATCTGCCAGATAGATCCCTTCGGCCGCGCGATCGAACACGCTCTGATACTGTTGGCGTTCAGTTTCCAGCCGGGCGCGGACCTGGATGCGATTGCGAACGATCAGGAAGACGGCGGCGCCGTTGGCGAGGAGGATGGCTCCATACGCCCAGGGGTCTACCAGAGGCTCTGCCGTGAGTGCAAGGCCGAGAAGCGGCAGCGCGACCGCCAGCCCGATGCAGGTCCCAATCCACCGCACGGTTGTGCTTGAGACCCCGCCGCCAAGGCCGAGGGCCGAGACCATAAACACCAGCCCGACGGCATAGGGGATGTCAAACGCATTCCGATAGGCGAGCCAAGACACCACCCCGATGGTGAGCAGGAACAGCAGATAGGTTCCCGTTCGGAGGTGCCGGTGCGCGGCAGGGCCGACAAACGTGGCCGTCACGAGAGCGGCTGCACCGGCTCCGACCATGCAGAGCCCTACCAGAACGTCCATGCTGTCGGTCGCGCCGAGACGGAAGAGCACCACAAAGGTGATCAACGCGGCGACGATAAAGAGGCCAACAGTGCGATAGGCACGGACAGAGTCAGATGGGACGGAAGGCATAAGCAGCGCCGGGTCTGCGAGGCAGAAGGCGGAAGAGAGGCAGGCCCGTCACAACCCGATAAACAGGTGTTCAGAAGGGCCACGTTGCTAGGATAGTGACGAGAGGGGATTTAGGGAGAGGTCGATAGGCGCCCGGGGGGAAAAGCAAAGCTATCCCTCGGGTATTCCAAAGACGTTTGAGGGGGCGGGGCCCTTTCAGCTACCGGGCCTCACCCGTGGGAAGCCACGTGCTCGGAACTCCCTCTCGAGCTGGCGAGACGTCGGCAGGGGCCTGTCCCTCCCAACGAGCTTCGCATGTAGCTTCCATTCCTTCCTGGTTGATCGAGGTCGCTTCGTGTCGCAGCATTGGGTTCGAGGCGAGGTCCGTGCGACACTCGTTCTCGCCATCCCGCTGGTTCTTGTCCAGCTGTCCCAGATGGCGATGAGCTTCATCGACGTGGTGATGGTGGGCCGTTTGGGGACGGAGGCCCTTGCTGCAGCTGTGCTGGGCTCAACGGTGTTCTTCACGCTCGCACTGGTGTGCGTGGGCGTCATCCTCAGCGTGACCCCTACCGTGTCTCAGGCCGTCGGCGCGGGAGACGAGGCCACGGTGGGACGGGCGACGCGCCAAGGGCTCTGGCTGGCGACCTTTCTCGGGATCCCCTTCGTGATCCTGTTGGGATACGCCGAACCGCTGCTGCTCTGGACCGGGCAGGATCCAGAGGTGGCGGCTCTGGCCGCGCGCTACCTTCGTGCGATCCGGTGGGGCTTTGTGCCCAACCTGTGGTTCACGGCCCTGAGAGGACTGTGCGAAGGGGTCGCACGTCCCCGACCGATTCTGGCCGTGACTCTCCTGGGAGTGGGGGTCAATGTGCTCGGAAACACGGCGTTCATGTTCGGGCGCTGGGGATTCCCTGCCCTGGGGCTTGAAGGGACAGGGTGGAGTTCGGCACTGGTCATGCTCGTCATGTTCAAGACACTGGGACTCCACGTTCGGTTCTCTGCGCGTCTCCGAGGCTACCGCATCTTTGCCGGCCTCCGTCGGCCCGACCCGGAGATGCTAAAAGCCCTGTTTCTGCTGGGGTGGCCGATCGGCATCGGCTTCGGGTTGGAAGCGGGCCTATTTACGGCAGCGACTCTAGTCATGGGGCAGTTCGGGGAGACTGCTCTGGCCGCACATCAGGTCGCGCTGAATGCAGCGAGTGTGACCTTTATGGTGCCGCTCGGGATCGGAATGGCTGGCGGAGTTCAGGTGGGACAAGCGGCCGGAGGCGGAGACCTCACGGGCGCGGCGCGGGCGGGATGGACTGCCGTCGGGCTCGGGGCAAGCTTCATGGCCTGCTCGGCGCTCTTGTTCTGGCTGCGGCCCGAATGGGTGGTGTGGCTCTACGCCGGTCCCCAGCCCGACCCGGCTGTGGCCGAGCTGGCGGTGACGTTGCTCGGAGTAGCAGCGGTGTTTCAGCTCGTGGATGGCATCCAGGCGTCGGCTGCAGGTGCGCTTCGAGGCCTCAAGGACACCCGCGTTCCCATGTGGATCGGCGCTGTTTCGTACTGGGGCCTGGGCCTGAGTCTGGGGGCCGGCCTCGGGCTCGTCGGGGGCGGTGGTCCGCCCGGATTGTGGTGGGGGCTGACGCTCGGGCTGGCGGCAGCGGCCGTTCTGCTCAGTGCCCGATTTTGGCGATTGACATCGGCACGGGGCTCAGATTCCGATGGCCCGACAACATCCACGCCCGCGGATTGACCACGGGGAGGAAGGGCAGCTGGAGGCGACGATGCCTCATCCGCTCGATGCGCTAAACGTGCTGACGTCAGGCACCTAGCAGAACGACACGTCAGGGCGCCAGGCGTGTCTCGCCAGCTCGAGGCAGAACAGGAAGTCGAGGCCTCACGGGCAGCGGCCTTGAAGTGGCCTCACGGTTCGTCGTTTCGATCTATCTTCGTCGGACCCCAGGAGTAGGCGCTCTACCTTCGACGCGCCTCTCTGTGTCCCCACGGACCTTTTTTCTGCACCTATGCAGTTGTTCCCGCGCAGCGTCAACGCGCTTCCGGTCCTTTCCCTTCTCGGCGTCGCGCTCGTCGGCTTGGTGGTCGTTTTGGCGGGGTGGTACTACCTGTCGCCGAAGTTCTATGAGGTCGGCTATGCGCCGACCCAGCCGGTTCCGTACAGCCACGAGTTCCACGCTGGACAACTCGGGATGGATTGTCGCTACTGCCACAACCACGTTGAGCAGAGCCCGCACGCCAACGTGCCGTCCACGCAGACGTGCATGAACTGCCACGGGCAGATCGCCACAGACTCGCCTAAGCTGCTGCCCGTTCGTGAGAGCTGGGCCACGGGCGAGCCGGTAGAGTGGGTGAAGGTGCATCACCTCCCGGACTACGCCCAGTTCAGCCACTCCGCACACGTCAATGTGGGCGTCGGGTGTGAAAGCTGTCACGGCCGCGTGGACAAAATGGAGGTTGTCTCCGTTGTCCAGCCGCTTTCCATGGGATGGTGTTTGGAATGTCATCGAGCTCCAGAGGAACACCTTCGAGATCCGGCCCTCGTGACCGCGATGGGCTACCTCGACGAGATGACCGATGCGGATGTCGAGGCCAATCTGGAACGCATCCAGAACGAAGGCATCAAGCCACCCCAGAACTGCTCCGCCTGCCATTACTAAAGGGCAATGAGGCCAAAGTGAGGGGCTCGGGCTCCTCGCCCAGACGCATCTTCCCTTCCCTCACCCCGAATGATTGAGCTTGACGTCCTGAGCGCCGCGGAACAAGCGGCCGACGAAGACGCCCAGGCGGCGCAAGGCCGCCCCCGGCCGTGGCGCAGCGCAGCCCACCGTGACGGTGTCGCCGCCCCCTCGGGCGAGTTCATGGATCCCCCCTCGGCGGCAGATGGACATGCCAGCCGTCGCACCTTCTTGAAGGTGATGGGAGCCTCCACCGCGCTGGCAGGCCTCTCCGGCTGCCGACGCCCAGAGGAGACCATCCTCGCGTATGTCCGGAAGCCGAACGATGTGATCCCGGGCCTCGCCAACTTCTATGCGACCACCATGCCGCTCGGTGGCGTGGGACGGCCGCTGTTGGTCAGCAGCAACGAGGGGCGCCCGACGAAGGTGGAGGGCAACCCGGAGCATCCCATCTGCCAAGGCGCGTCGGGTGTCTTCGAGCAAGCCTCGGTCCTTACGCTCTATGACCCCGACCGCAGCCG
>JBCBZH010000276.1:0-5688 GCA_039815415.1 Bacteroidota bacterium | reverse complement strand
TCGCCAGCTCGAGGTATGGCCCCTCGGTGCTGAGGCCAAGCGTTTCGTCTGCCCTAATACGTCAGTTGTGAAGGGGGGTGCGGTAGCAGTACAGCATAAACAGTGGTTCTTCCCATCCACGCGACGACAATGCGTTGTGCCCTAGTCCTCTGGCTGTTTCTCTCCTCCCCATTGGCTGTGTGCCAGATTCAGACCACGTTTAAGGGCCAAGCGGCTATCGCAGCAGAGCGAGCCATCGCGAGGAACGACGCCGATGGACTAGCCCTGATACTGATGAAGAACCCAATGGTGGTCCATGAGACGAACTCGTGGGGCAGCCCTCTGCTCCATGTGGCCGTCCGCGCCTACAGGCTTCCGCTCGTAGAGATGTTGCTCGACGCCGGCTCGGACATCAACTTCCTGAACCACAGACCGGGCGGCACCACTACAGCGCTCCACGGAGCCGCACAGCCATATGGATCACAGTCAGAATGGATTGAAGCGACCGATCTTGTCACTCTTCTCATCGAGAGAGGGGCGGACCCGAACCTGTACGCTGAGCAAGATCCGAACTCGCTGGCGGCACCTCGCACAGCGCTCCAAACCAGTGTTTCGTGGAGCTACGAAGTATCCAAACTCTTGGTAGAAGCTGGGGCAGACCCGAACCTCATGGTAGGCGGACGCACGGCGCTTGAAGTCCCCCTCACAACAGGCCATGCTCGCATGGTGAGAATGCTCGTTTGTGACGGGAGCGCGCGGCTAGATGGTGTGATCCGAGAGCGGTCATTCAACGGGCCACGTAAGATCAAATGGTATCTGAACGAGCTTTCGGAGTTCAGCAAAGACGACTGGCGCTACGGACAAGCGATGGAGACGATCATGTTCGTTCGGGAAGCGCTCACAGATGTAGCTGCTGCTTGCGAAAACCAGCAGAGGCAGTAGCGGCGGCGTAATCTCCAAGCGTCGGAACCCGCCACGGAAGGCCGATATAACGCTTCAACGCTTTTGTCTCTTCCGGTCGCCAGCGTCTACGTTGCCTCGCCCAGCCGCCACGCCACGTGGAGCGGCTGAGTAGCAATCTGCTAGTGCCTTGCCTAGCGAGGTGGCCCTGCCCCTGCACCCGTCTTCCGCCAGCTCGAGCTGGCGACTACGGCGTCGAGACCAGCACGCCCTGCATCAGTTGGAAGTGCCCCGGATAGGTGCAGATGTACGGGTACTCACCCGGAGGCGGCATGGTGAACACAACCGCAGTCTTGCCCCGAGGTCTCGCCATCGGCGTCGCTACGAGGACGGCGGGATTGTCCGGGACGTAGCCCTCGACACCGGCAGCCGCCCGCCCTATGCGCGCCACGTCGGTGCCTGGATCCAGCACCACCACGTTGTGCAGCATCGACGGGCTGGTGGTGGTCTCGTTGTCCATCACCAGGCGCACCGTCGCTCCCGCTGGAGCTTCGATGCGCGTCGTCTCGTAGCGCATCGCGTTCCGCACGGCCACCACCACCAGCTCGATGTCCACCGGCTGGCTGAACACCTCCACTTGCTCCTCTGTCGGCTCTGGAGCCTCCGACGTGCACGCGGCAACCGACACGAAGAGCCCAACGACAAGGATCGACCGTATCCACATCAGATGAAGCATCGAGCTGGCGACAGCACGAGCTGGCGATGGCTCCATAGCTAAAGCGTCCATGCTGCGTCGTCGTCTTCGGTCCGTTGCCGCGCCCGCCGCATCAGCGTGTCGTGGAAGGCATAGACCGGTTCGTCGTCTGCCGGGCAGCGAAGCGTGTAGCGGCCGTCGGGCTGGAGGTCCCACGCCTGCCGGTTGTCGTCGAGGCAGAACTTGAGCGTGCGGTGGAGCCGGGACTGCGCCACCTCGTCCTCCACCTTCACCACCACCTCCACGCGGTCGTCCAGGTTGCGCCGCATCCAGTCGGCCGACCCGATGAACGTCTCTGGGGTCCCGCCGTTGTGGAAGTAGTAGATGCGGCTGTGTTCGAGGAACCGCCCGACGATAGAGACGATGCGGACGTTCTCGGAGAAGCCCTTGAGACCCGGACGCATCCGCGTGTGGCCCCGCACGATGAGGTCAATCTGGACGCCAGCTCGGCTCGCGCGGTACAGCTCCCGCAGGATGCCCGTGTCGTCCAGCGCGTTCATTTTCGCCACAATGCGGCCATTCCCCGTCTTCTTCTGGTGCGAAATCTCGCGCCGAATCAGCTCGACGAATTGGCCCCGCAAGTCACGCGGCGCCACAGCCAGTGTGGCGTATTCCTGCTCCGGTGCATAGCCAGTCAGGAAGTGGAACAGGTGGACCAGGTCTTGACCGATGTCCTCGCGGCAGGTCAGCAGCCCGAAATCGGTATAGAAGCGGGCCGTGGATGGGTTGTAGTTGCCGGTGCCAAGGTGGGCATAGGTCCGAAGATGTCCGTTCTCTTCCCGGACCACCAGCATGGTCTTGGCGTGGGTTTTCAGGCCCACCAGCCCGTAGGCGACATGGGCGCCCGCTCGCTCGAGGCGCTGCGCCCACTCAATGTTGTTGGCTTCATCGAACCGGGCCTTCAGCTCGATCAGGGCGGCAACCTCCTTGCCCCGCTCCGCGGCGCGGATGAGAGCCTGGACGATGGGACTGTCCTGGCTCGTCCGGTAGAGCGTCAGCTTGATGGCAAGCACGTGAGGGTCCTCGGCAGCCTCCTCGATGAAATGCTGCGTGGACGCGGCGAAGCTCTCGTAGGGATGATGAACCAGGATGTCTCCTTCCCGGATAGCCGCGAAGATGTCCGGCTCTTCCTCCAGCTCGCGATGGCGGAGCCGGATGGGGACGACAGGCTCCCAGGGCAGGTACTGGTGCTGTGGCAGATCCACGTTGGCGAGGTCTGATAGCCCGGCCAGATCCAGCAGGCCGTCCACCTCCATCAGATCATCTTGCTCTTGCAGCCCCAACTCACGGAGCAGCAGGCTTCGGACGCGCTCTGGCATGGACGCCTCCACTTCAAGGCGAACGACGTCGGCAAACTTGCGCTCGCGCAGTTCCTCGGAAATCATCGCCAGCAGGTCGTCCGCCTCCTCTTCGTTGCGATCCACGTCTGCGTTTCGAGTGACGCGGAAGGCATGGACGCCCTTCACCGTCATACCGCGGAACAGCGACGCCGCGTTGTGCCGGATCAGGTCCTCGACGGGCAGAAACTGCGTCCCACTGGTCCCAATGGGAATCCATCGACCCCGGCTGGTGGGGACCTTCAGCCGGGCGAAGTGCTCGGTGCCTCTCCCCTCGTGACGCAACGTGAAGGCCAGCGACAGCGACAGGTTGGAAATGAACGGGAACGGGTGGCCAGGGTCCACAGCCAAGGGTGTCAGGATCGGGAAAATGGTCTCCCGGAACACCTTGTCCACGGCCTTCTTCTCGGTCTTCGACAGCGACTCGTACGTGCGGACGGTGACGCCGGCCTCTTCGACTTCGGGACGAAGGGTCTGCTCCCAGAACTCGTTCAGTCGCTGGCTCTGATCCCGCCCAGCCTCCAACACCAGATCGAGCTGTTCACGCGGCGACCGGCCATCGGGGGACAACGCACGCACCCCGGCCTCGAGCTGGCGCTTCAACCCACCGATGCGCTTGCGGTAGAATTCGTCAAGGTTGTTGGCCGTGATGGCGACGAACCGGATGCGCTCGAAGAGCGGCGTGCGAGCATCCATCGCCTGAAAGAACACGCGCCAATTGAAGTCCAGCCAGCTCAGCTCGCGGTTGAAGTAGAGCGAGGGGTGGTCCAGCGGCGCGCCCGCAGGAACGGCCAGAGGCTCGACGGACACGGGAAGCGTCGCCGCCAGCGCGTCGCTCTTGTGAGGAACGGGCTCGCTGGCCGCCAGCGCGTCGTCGGACGGCGTGCCATTGGCGGCGGCGTGGGTGTCCGGGGTGGCGTCGGTTGAGGTCTCCATGGGCGTCGAGATCGGGGGGAGCGCTATGGTACGCCACGGCACCGCGAGGGTCCCCGCTGTCCTGTCTCGAGCTGGCGAAGACGCACAGAAAGCGACGAAACGCGTTGTCGCCAGCTCGAGGCGGCGCGCCAGTCGAGCGGAGGAGTCGTGGCCTGTCTAGGATCCGTCGTCGGCGGACTCCTCGCCCCACTCCAGAAACGCGCCCTGCTCGATCTGGCGGCGGAGGTCATGCAAGGCCATGATCTCGTGCATCACACCGGTTGCGTCTTCCCCTCGCTGCTCCGTGGCCTGCTGCCGTCGCGCAGCGGACTCGATGGCCTCTTGCACCCGCGCGAGCTTGAGCAGCTGCATGGCGCTGTTGGCGACAGCGTGAGGATCGTCCTTCTCTGGGCGCTTGAGCCCCTTGTCCTCGTACCGCTCGGAGGTCTCGTACCGCTCAGCCAGAGCCTGGGTCGCCAGCGCGCGGACACGTTCCCCGAAATCGCCACGGACGAACGGTCCCCGGTCCACCGCCCGGCTCTCGTACTGTTGAATGAGTGCCTGAACGGTCTCCTGCGCGCCGCCAGGAGTGAACTCGTCGAGGCCCATGCGGGTGAGGACGTGCTCCACCATCTCGGTCCCGTGCAGAAGCATGAGTGCGATGAGCTGCTCCTCATCAGGCCGCACCACCACCACTTCGGGCTCGGGCACATCGGGGATGCGCGGCTCGGGCGCCAAGTCCACGCGCTGCGGCCCCGACGCCCGTCGTTTAGGTCGTCCCTGCATCCGGTCGAACTCCCGTCGGAGATCGGATTCGTAGACCCCCAGCTCGTCGGCCGCCCGGCGGAGATACTCGTTGGCCTGGATGGAATCCTTGACGCGACGGATGGCCGCAAGAATGCCTCGAGCTGACGCGCTCTTGCCCTCCGGCGTGTCCAGCTCGCCAGCTCGTTGCGCCGACTCGACAAGGAATGTCACGAAGTCGCGGCGCTCCTCGGCCAGGAACCGGCGGAAGGCATCCGCGCCGAACTGGCGGACAAACGAGTCGGGGTCGGCGCCATCGGGCAGCGTGACGGCATAGGGCGAGAGGCCCGCATCCAGCGCGACATCGACGCCCTTGCGAGCGGCGGACTGGCCCGCAGAATCGGCGTCAAACAGGAGCACGATGCTTCGGGCGGTCTGTGCAAGCAAATCGACCTGTTGAGGCGTGAGGGCGGTCCCGCTGGCGGCCACCATGTTCGTCACCCCGGCCTGATGCAGCGACACCACATCGGCATAGCCCTCCACCACGATGGCCTCCTCCTCGGCGCGGATCGACCGCTTGGATTGCTTTAGCCCGTACAGCACACGACTCTTGTGGTAGACCTCTGTCTCCGGCGTATTGATGTACTTGGCAGGGGTGTAGTCCGCGCTGCCCTGGTCTGAATCCGGCAGGATGCGCCCGCCGAACCCCAGCACCTTGCCGATGGGCGAGAGGATGGGGAACATGAGCCGGTCGCGGAACACATCGTACACGCCTCCGGACTCCCGCGTCTTCGCCAGCCCAACGGCTTCCAACACGTCTGGCTTGAAGCCCTCGGCCATCGCTGCACTAACAAACGTGTCCCACCCCGCAGGCGCCACGCCGATGCCGAATGCGACGACCGTTTCCTTGCTGAACCCGCGTTCCTGCAGGTACGCCAGCCCGCGCGCTCCGGCGTCGGTCTTGAGCTGGTTGAAGTAGAACCCGGCCGCGAAGCGGAGCGCAGCATGGAGCGAGGCGCGCCGATCCGACTCTGGCCCGGACTGCGTCTCCTCGATGGG
>JBCBZH010000150.1:0-10427 GCA_039815415.1 Bacteroidota bacterium | reverse complement strand
GGTATTGCGGCAGGCCAGGATCACATGCGCGCCTTTTCGGGCGAGCGCAAGCGCGGTTTCGTATCCGATGCCCGTGTTAGCGCCGGTCACGATGGCGACACGGCCAGTCTGGTCGGGAATGTGGTCGAAGGTCCAATTTGACATGAGAGGGCGTTCGGAGTGTTAGGGAGAAATCGGAACAAGACGAGGGAATCAGGCGGCCTCTAGCGCAAGGCGTGCGCGTTCAGGCGTGGTGCCCGTCCATGCACGGAAGGCACGGAAAAAGGAGTTGGGGTCGTCGTAGCCGAGCAGGAAGGCGACCTCGGTGGTTTCCATCTCAGGGACGCGGAGGTAGTGCGTGGCGAGTTGCTCCCGAGTGGCAGCGAGCGTCTTCTGGAACGTGGTCCCCTCACGGCGAAGGTGCCGCTGGAGGCTCCTGGGGCTCAGCGCCAGCGCGTCGGCCACGTCCTCTACACGTCCGCGCCCGCTGGGCAGCATCTCCACCAGGACGGCATGGACCCGCTCGGCAAGTGTGGCACTTTGCTCCATCTCGGCGAGCTGGCGTTCCAGCACGGGCTTGTAGAAGCGCCACGCCTCGGCGTCGGCCGTGAGAAAGGGACGCTGGGCGTCTGCCGCTGAAAAGGTGACGGAGGTCTCTGGACCGGTTCGGATCCGGCAGCCCAGTGTGTCTTCCACCGTAGCCGTGTCAGGAGGACGTTCCGGGAGCGTGATGCGGATGGGCGTGATGGGCGCGCGCGTGACGCGCCGGGCCAAGTGGGTCCAGAACGAGGCCTCCATGAGCGAGAGCACCGGTGGCAGCTTGAATCCCTTTCCCTGCTTCGTCAGCTTGAGCCCCGCAGCCGTGTCCTCCACACGGAGCGTTAGCGGTCCGATAAGGGCCTTGAACTGCGCGATGCGCCGAGCTGCTGTGGCGAGGTTCGGGCTGGCGAGGACAGCCACGATCGGAGGACTGAACACCTCGTGTGCCCCAATTCGACCAATCGCCAGCCCGACGGGGCGGCCTTCAGTTTCATCGCCGAGTGCCGTCCAAAACCGAACGAATCCGCTTGTAGTCACCTCCGGTACCTCTCGGCGGAGGAGGTCGGCAGGAAGCCCGGCGCGACGGAGAACGTTCTCCACCGACACGCCCAGGTCGTCGAAGAGGAGGCGCAACTCTGCAGGGACTCGGTAGGTCTGGGGCATGGGTCGAGGTCGGTCGGTCCGACACAGTACAGAGAGGTGTCCCTTTGGTGACTTGCCGATTGCGCCAATCCATATCCAGAGTGCGCCACCTCAGGCGTCCTGGACCGGGCCGTTGGTGAGGAGACCTACTGGTACCGATCCAGAAGGTGTGTGTGGTCTTTCACGATCGTCTTGAGGAACGCCTCGGGGGCTTCCCGGACGGGATCCAGGCCTAGCTTGGCCTCGACGGCCTCCTTCGCGCGCTTGGCGAGAGTCTGGGAGCGCTTGTCGCGTTTGGAGAGACGCAGGCGGACCAGGACCGCGCGGAGCGTCCGCACGTCCGCATCGCTGAGGGTATCGGCCATGGCGAAGGCCGGTTCGTAGTCTCGCGGGGTGTCTGGATACAGGACCTCCGTCAGCTTGACGCGGCGGCGGCGCTTGATGACGGTGGTGCCGGCCACCACATCGCCGAGGCGTTGGGAGCGCTTGGTGATCGCAATAGAAATGACCGCAACGGTGCCCGTGGTGAACGTGACATCGATCATGCGCAACAGCCAGCGCAGCAGGTACTGACCCAGGGTGGGCTGCGCGCCGTCGATGCGAGCAACCTTCAGCCGGAGAGCCAGCTTGCCGGGGGTCCGGCCCTCAAAGAACACCTCGAAGGCGATGTGGTAGAGGAACGCGGGCAGGGCGACGACCAGAATGAAGACCCATTCGCTGAATGCGGTCGTCGCCTGATCCAGAATCCAGAGTGCGAGCAGCACATAGCCGATGATCAGGATGAAGTCGACAAACCAGGCTAGGATGCGCTCACCGACCCCTGCCGGGGCCATGGCGAGGTCAACGTTCTGAGCGGTTTGGACGGAGAGGCGGTCGTCCACGGGTGGGCGAGTGGGGGAGCGAGAAGCTACGCGGAGAGCGTTGGCAGAAACGGTCTCCGTTGCCTGGCGCCTGTGACCCAATGGAGCTGTCTCCACCCCTCAAACCCGTCGCCAGCTCAAGGCGAGCCGGCCGAGTTGGCGAATGGATCGCATGCAGGCACCCCCACTCTCGCTACCTTCCGCTTCGTTCCTCAGCCGCCCGCCGCCGTTTCATGCGCGAAGCCGTCTTCGTCCGGCGCCACGCCGATGACTGGAAAGCGTTCGAAGGACAGCTCGCCGACGGCCGCGACGCCGACCCCGACGCGCTGTCGGATGGCTACGTCCGTCTCGGAGACGACCTCGCCTACGCGCAGACGTTCTACCCGGGCTCAGCCACGACGGCGTACCTGAACGATCTCTCGGCTGAGGTCCACGGCCAGATCTACCGGAACCGCCGCGAGGAGCGCGGGCGCCTGCTCCGCTTCTGGACAGAGGAAGTGCCGCGTGCGGTGTACGAGGCCAAGTGGGCGATGCTCATCTCGCTCGGCATCTTCCTGGGCAGCGTCGCCATAGGGCTGGCGTCGTCGGCGGGCGATGCGTCGTTTGTGCGGCTGATCCTGGGCGATGGCTACGTCAACATGACGCTCGCCAACATCGAGAACGGGGATCCGCTGGCGGTCTACAAAGACAGTCGCCAGCTCGACATGACGTTCGGAATCGCGCTCAACAATGTCCGTGTGTCGTTTCTGACGTTCATCGGCATCCTGCCGCTGGGCGGGATGATTGTGCCGGGCTTCTCATTCGGCACCGCCTACGTGCTCTTCTCGAACGGCATCATGGTGGGGGCCTTCGCGCACCTGTTCATCGCCGAAGGGCTGTTCACGGAGTGGTTCCGTGGCGTGTTCATCCACGGCGCCCTCGAGCTGTCGGTGATTGTGGTGGCGGGCGGCGGCGGGCTGGCGATGGGCAACGCGTTGTTGTTCCCCGGCACGTATCCGCGCCTCGTGAGCCTGCGGCGAGGCGCGGTTCGAGGGCTCAAGATCGTGATGGGTGCTGTCCCCATCTGGCTCACGGCAGCCTTTCTGGAGGGCTTTGTGACGCGCCACACCACCATGCCGGTGGCGGTCAGCGCCCTCATCATCGGCGGGTCCTTCGCCTTCATCGCCTATTACTTCATCTGGCTCCCGTGGCGTGTCGCCCGGCGGGACGCGCAGACCGACGTTCCTCACCTCACCGCCTGATGGATCCCTACCTCTACCCTGACGACGGCCCCATCCGGTTTCGCCGCGAGCGTGATTTGGGCGACGTCATCCGTGCAGCCATGGTCTGGATGCGCGAGACGGCGGGGACCTGGGTGTTCGCCGTGCTCGTCATCGTGGGGCCACTCTACGTCATCTCGGCCATCGCCAGCGCGTTGGCGGGACCCGAGAACCCAGCGATTGGGTTCCTCGGGCTTCTGGATGGCATCGCGGGACTCCTGATGTCCAGCATCGTCTTCGGGATCATCCGGCTCTATCGCACCGGCCAAACCGAGCTGTCGCTGGGCGAGGTGTGGCAGGAGGCCAGGGCGTGGATCTGGCCGCAGATCGGGTTCGGGTTCATGACGGCGTTCATCGGGTTCCTTCTTGTGATTCCCTTTGTTGTCATCGTCGCACTCTCTGGAGGAGAGAACATGGCGCCGCTGATGATGGTCGCCCTCGGGCTGGCGGGCCTGGTGCTGCTGGCCTTTGCGGCGCCGTACTACGCGCTGGCGCTCGCATCGCGCATCCTCGACGAGGACAGCGCCATCGATGCCTACCGGCGGGCCGCCGGATTGATCTCCGCGCATCGGTGGATGGCAACCGGAACCACGCTCGTCATCTTTGGCATCGTGTATTTCATCATCGTCGTGTTCGCGGGCGGCATCGGGGCGTTGATGGGTGTGTTCGGGGCCTCGCCGGTCGTGATCGCGCTGGCGACCGTCGTCTCGACATTCCTGATCGTTCCCGCCGGGGCGTTTTCCAATGTGGCTTCGGTGTTTCTGTTCGAGGCCCTAGTGGAGCGGGAGGAGGGCACGCTGCTGGACGATGAGATCGAGGCCATCCGCGAGGGGGCACCGTCCGAGCCTCGCCAGCCCGTGGTCCCGCCGCCCGTAGCGGCTCCTCTGGAGGCGCCAGACACGCGCAGCTTCGCCGAGCGCCTGCGTGACGACCGGGCCTCGTCAGCCGACGATCCAGCGAGCGACCCGCCCGAGGGCGCCAGCTCGTCGCGTCCGGAGTCTTCTCCGAGGAGTGGGTTCCGGGGCGGAGGCTTCGGGGATGCCGAATGATCCGACTGTGGCTTCTGCTCGCGCTGGCGGCTCAGGTGCCCCCGCCGGCACCGCCTCCTCCTCCAGGGCCCATTCTTGGGACACTGGTGCAAGACACGCTGGACGTGCCGCCCGTGGCCTATCAGGAGCCGCCACAGGCGACGCTGCGTGAGGCGCCCCAGCCGGACCTCGACGAGCTGAGGGCCAATCCGGACTTCCAGTACGATGACCCCGAAGCCGAGACCCCGTCGCTGTGGGATCGCTTCTGGATGTGGGTGGCCCGCACGTTCCTGCGTCCCATCGGGGATGGCGTGACCTCCCAGCCCACCCGCTACGGGCTGATGGCGCTTGCGGCGATCGTTCTGCTCTGGATCCTCGTCCGCTTCTTGCGCGGGGAGGGCTCCGGCCTGTTCGGTCGCAAGGACATCGACGCCCCGGAGGTTGGGGAGCTGCTGCTCGATGTGGATGACATTGAAGCCGTGGACCTGGGCTCTCGGCTGGCGGATGCGATCCGTGACGGCGACCACCGCGCAGCGGTCCGGCTGCGGTACTTGCTCGCGCTGCAGCGCCTCGCCCAGAGCGGCCACATCGAGTGGGCACGCGACAAGACCAACCGGACGTACGTGCTCGAGACCCGGCAGTCAGCGGGCAGGGAGATCGGGCGGGCCTTTGCTGACGTAACCCGCGTGTTCGACTACGTCTGGTACGGCGGTCTGCGTGTGGATGCGGATCGCTACGCTCGGTTTGCAGATCGCTTCGACCAGCTCGATGCCCAGCTCGCCAGCTCGTCCTCGCCAGCTCGTCGCCCGGTGCCGGCATGAAACGCTTGACCCCGTTTCTGCTCATTGGCGGGCTGGCGGCCATCCTCATCGTCGTTGAAGTGTTCCGGCCCCGTCCGTACGACGAGCGCCTCCGTGTGGAGCGCTCCGGTGCCGAGCCCTTCGATGCGGAGATGCTGTACCGACTCCTGCCCGATTGGCTGGAGGCACCCGTAGAGCCGACCGACGATCCGCCGTTCCTCGTCCTCGAAGACACCACGCTGGCGAACACGCTCTATCTGTTCCTGACCGACTCCTTTGAGCCGGATGAAGCCGAGGCGGGCCGCATCGTCGACTTTGTGGAACGGGGCAATACGGTGCTGATGGTCGCCGAAGACTTTGGCGGGCCGTTGAGCTGGGCGCTGGGCCCGGCCGAGGACCTACGCCGGAAGCAAGAGGCCGAGGCTCGGCTGGACTCGATCTACGCCAACGCCGACCCGGTGGAAGCACCCTCCGAGGATATCGACTACTACGACGAGGACGGCGACGTCGAGGAGGCGATCACGGAGGAAGACGACGAGGCGCTGTACTACGACGGCCTGGACACGGACCGTTTCCCGTTCTTCATGGACTCGCGGCTGATGTCCTCAGACACGCTCCACCTCGTCGATCCCGCGCTGACCGCCGATCACCCAGAGGGCTTCGTGTTCTCGATCTCCATCAGCGCGTCCGGTCTCGTCGGAATTGACTCCTCACGCACAGCCATTTTGGGCCGCAACGAAGCCGGTGAGGCCACGTTCGTCCGAGTCGGAGTAGGGGAGGGGGCTTTCCTGGTCTCGTCGACGCCGCTGGCGTTCACCAACGCCGCACTCTCCGAAGGTGATGGCGCCGACTATCTCGAAGGCGTCTTCGGGTATGTGCCGCACGTGGCCCGCGTGATCTGGGATGAGCGCTACAAGCCGCTCCGCGCCGAGGGTGGATCCCCGCTGGGCGTCGTGTCGCGCACGCCTCCGCTTCTGTGGGCGATCTCGCTGATCGTGCTGGGCGCGTTCCTGTTCCTGTTCTTCCGAGGCCGCCGCTGGCAACGCCCGATTCCCGTTGTGGCCCCGCCGCCCAACGTGCAGCGGGAGTTCGCCCGGACCATCGGGCGGCTGCACTTCGTCAACGGCGACAGGGGTTGGCTGGCCCGTCGCAAGGCCCGTGTGTTCGAAGACCACATCCGCACCCGCCTCGGCCTGCCCGACGCTGACCTCTCCGACGCCAGCGCGAAGCGGGCTGCGGCTCGAGCTGGCGTGGACCCCGAGGAGGCCCTCTCCCTGTTCCGTCGCCTCCGCAACCTCCGCGCCGACCCCTCGCCAGAGCCGGACCGACTCGTCGCTGCCGACCAAGACATCGACGCGTTCTTCCAGCGCGCCACTGCTGCCCAGCACGCCCGCTTCGACGACCCTGACCCGGACGTGCCCTCCCGGCGCTCGCCCGTAGCTTCCCCCGCTGCCGCTCCAACCGCATGACGCCCGACGACCCCTCCCGACCCGACGCGACGCCCGACGCCAGCTCGACGCCCCAATCCAGCCCACCGCTCCCTGGGGGAGAGGGCCGGAGTGAGGGGTCTGAAGGCCTCCAACGAGCTAGCGATCCGTCATCTGGCGCCAGCTCGAGCATGCCCCATGATGCATCGCCACACTCTTCCGACAGTGCTGCGAACCCAGGCCACATGGATTCTCGCCTTCGCGGGAATGACGGCATTGGGGAAGGTGGGGCTGCAAACGAGCTGGCGACCGGCCCCACCGATGAGTTCGCGCCCTCCATCGACCTGAAGCCGCTGGCGCAGACCATTGACCGGCTACGCGACGAGATCGGCAAGCTGATCGTGGGGCAAGCCGGGTTCGTAGACGAGGTGCTAGCGGCCATCCTGGCGGGCGGCCATGTGCTGATCGAGGGCGTGCCGGGGGTGGCGAAGACGCTCACGGCCAAGCTCATCGCGAAGGCCAGCGGACTGGACTACAACCGCATCCAGTTCACGCCGGACCTGATGCCCGCCGATGTGCTGGGCACGTCCGTGTTCAGCCCCAAGACGGGCGAATTCGCGTTCCACAAAGGCCCCATCTTCGCACAGATCGTCCTCATCGACGAGATCAACCGCGCGCCTGCCAAGACGCAAGCGGCGCTGTTCGAGACGATGGAGGAGCGGCAAGCGACGGTCGATGGCGTGACGTATCCGCTCCCGGCGCCGTTCGTCGTGCTGGCGACCCAGAACCCGGTGGAGCACGAGGGCACGTACCGGCTTCCCGAAGCACAGCTCGACCGCTTCCTGTTCAAGGTGCTCGTCGGCTATCCTTCGGTGGACGAGGAGTCCGAGATCCTGCAGCGCTTCCAGGATCACGGCGGCAAGGTGGACCTCGACCGTGTGGGCACCATCCTGACAGCGGAGGAAATCGAGCAGGCTCGTGCCGCCGTTCGCACCATCCGCGTCGATCCGAAGGTGCTGCGCTACGCCGCCGAGATCGTGTCGGCCACGCGGAGCCATCCGGCGCTGTCGCTCGGCGCCAGCCCGAGGGCGTCCATCGCGCTGGTGACCGGCGCCAAGGCCGTCGCTTCCATGTCCGGCCGGGACTTTGCGACGCCCGACGACGTGCGTGCTGTAGTCGGCCCCGCGCTGCGCCACCGCATCCAGCTCACGCCCGAGCGCGAGATCGAGGGCGTCCGCCCCGGCTCCGTGCTCCGGCGGATCGTTGAAGAGGTGGAGGTGCCGCGGTAGGTGTCTCGCTTCTCCGCAGCAGAGGTATTCCCCTCCATCCCTTCCGCACCTTCCACCCTTTGCGAGGGTGGAGAGGATGGAAGGGGTGGAGAGAGCACCCTGTACCTCAACGGCAGAGGTGTAAATGACTGATATCGCCACGTACCGACCACCCGGAGCGCCCGCTCGACCGTCGGACCGTGTCCGGGACCGGCGGCGTCAGGCAGCGCATCGCCAGCGCGTCCGGGTGAAGCGGAAGCCCAAGACGAAGGTCCACGTCCCGCTCGGATTCCTCCGCAACCTCTACCTCACGAGCCGCCCGTTCTGGATTCTGGCCGGGCTGGTGATTGTGTTCATCGTGTCCTACTTCTGGGAGCCGCTCTGGGCGGTGGGCGCATGGGCCACTCTCGGGGTGGCACTGGCTCTGGCGGCCGATGTACTGCTGCTCTGGACCACCCGCGGCGGTACGCTGGTGGGCAAACGAGAGGTACCCGACAAGCTCTCGCTCGGTGACCCCAACCCGATCCAACTCTCGGTCTTCAATGGCTACCCGTTCGTGTCGCGTGTGGCGGTGCTGGACGAGGTGCCCATCCAGTTCCAGAAGCGCGATGCCGGAACCGAGATCCGCGTCGAGGGCCGCTCCGAGGCGTCGATGACGTACACGCTGCGCCCAACCGAGCGCGGCTCCTATGCGTTCGGGCACCTGAACCTGTTCGCCAGCTCGCCTCTCGGGCTGGTGCTCCGGCGCTTCCGCGAGTCAAAGCCGCAGGACGCCAAGGTGTATCCGTCCATTCTCCAGATGCAGCGGTTTGCGTTTCTGGCGACCTCCAACCGGCTGGAGGAGGTGGGCGTCAAGCGCGTCCGGCGGCTGGGGCAGACGATGGAGTTCGACCAGATCCGCGCCTACGTGCCGGGCGATGACCGCCGGACGGTCAACTGGAAGGCCACCGCGCGGCGCGGCGGCGTGGGCGCGGCCGTCGAGCTGATGGTGAACCAGTACCAGGAAGAGCGCGCCCAGCCCGTGGTGGCAGCGCTCGACATGGGCCGCACCATGCGCTCCCCGTTCGAGGGCCTGACGCTCTTGGATCACGCCATCAACACGTCGCTGGTGCTGCTCAACACGGCGCTCATCAAGACCGACAAGGCGGGGCTGGTGACGTTCGATCAGCAGGTGCGGACGGTGCTCCGCCCCTCGCGGCGGCCTGGCACGCTTCCGGCCATTCTTGAGGCGCTCTATCGCCAAGAGCCTGGCTTTCGCGACCCGGACTACGAGGGCCTCTACCGCACGCTCCGGGGTGACCTCCGGCAGCGGTCTCTCGTGCTGCTGTTCACCAACTTCGACACTGTGGCGGGGCTGGAGCGGCAGCTCCCGGCACTGCGCCAGATCGCCAAGCTGCACCGGCTGGTGGTGGTGCTGTTCGAGAACACGGGCATCCGCGAGCTGCTGGCGGCCCGCTCGGAGCGCCTGGAGGACGTGTATGCCAAGACCGTGGCCGAGGGGCTGGCGATGGAGAAGCGCGAGATCGCGCGGACGCTAGAGCGCTGGGGCATCGGCGCACTGCTGACGCGGCCGGAGTCGCTGACGGTGGACGCGGTCAACCGCTACCTCCAGCTCAAGGCGCGGGGGGCGTTTTAGCATCTCGCCAGCTCGAGCTAGCGATGTCAGAAGCACCAACGAGCCGTTACCTGCTCCCTCGATAAACCCATCCTCCATTCATGCCGTCATTCCCGCGAAGGCGGGAATCCACGTTGCAGCGTTCACGCCAGTCCGTGGATCCCGGATCAAGTCCGGGATGACGGCCTTTGAGAGGGATTTCAAGAAGGTCGCCGACTCGAGCTGGTGAGTACCACCAGGTAGGGGAGGGCCTGGAACGGAGTCAAGCTCACTGCCCGTGGAGCGTTATTCGCCCGGCGCGCGCGTGACCCGCTCGATCACGACAGGGTCTTCAAGGATCTGCCCTCGGGTATAGTCACTGTCCGTAGGCGCGTCCGACGGAAGGCTGTGGATCGTGCGGACGACCTCCATGCCACGCACCACTCGTCCGAACGCCGCAAACCCCTGTTCATCGGCGTTCCTCGGTTGGCCGTAGTCCAGTCCCGGCTGATCCCCAACACAGATGAAAAACTCAGACGAGGCCGTTCCGATGCCGCCTCGGGCCATCGAAATCACACCGTCGGTGTGGAGAATGCCAGTCTGTTTGGTGCTCTCGTGAGCGATTGGCTCGAACACCGCTTCTTGTCCTCCGCGGCCTCCTTGGATGACCTCGATGGTTGGGGAGCCGTTGTCGGTGGCATAGCGGACCGTGCGGTAGAACGTCGCGCCATCAAAGTGCCGGGCATCGACGTACCGCAGAAAGTTGGCCACCGTGAGTGGAGCGGCCTCCTCGTAGAGTTCCACCGTGATCACGCCATGCTCGGTGGTCATTTCGACGCGGATGGTATCCGGTGCCGCTCCAGCATCGGTCCCCGTAGCGGATGCGATGGATGGCAGCATCAAGAGGCTGAGGACCACAGGTAGGACGCGCATATGCCCCGATTACAAGGTGCAGTGACAGAATAACCGTTGGGGCATCGGCGCGCTGCTGACGCGGTCCAGCAACTGACAGTGGGCGCGGTCAACCGCT
>JBCBZH010000165.1:0-9535 GCA_039815415.1 Bacteroidota bacterium | reverse complement strand
GGCGGACCGTTGCTGGGCGTGGTGCCTGGAGCTGTGTTCCAGACCGGCGAGGTGGAGCTGGCGACGGGCGATCTGCTGGTGCTCTACAGCGATGGCATCACGGAAGCCGAGAATGAGGCCGCCGAGGAGTTCGACATCCCCGGCCTGGACGCAGCTCTTCAGTCTGGTCCGCGCGGGGACGCTGGGAACGCACTTGACGCGCTGGTGGACGCCGTGACGCGCTTCGCCGACTGCGCCCCGACGGAGGCCGACGATCTCACGCTCGTGGCTGTACGAGTGATGGGAGATGAGTGACGGGCACTCGATTCCGATGCGCAATGCTCATCACCCATTGCCCATCATCCACCCACCAGCCCGTGGTCTCGCGCGATGTCCTCGAGGAGCGCCCGATCCGCCTCCGTCAGCTCGCGGGTGCGCCGGGCCATCACCGCTTCCGCAACGCGTAGGGCTTTCTCCGCACGGTACGGCACCAACCCATCCGAGCCACCCCAGGCGAATGACGGAACATGGCGCGGCGGAAAGCCCGAGCCGTAGAGATTGCACGAGACACCCACCACGGTGCCCGTGTTGAACATGGTGTTGATGGAGCACTTCGAGTGGTCGCCCATCACCAGCCCGAGAAACTGGCGGCCCGTCGGGATGGCAGTGCCTGCGACGGCATCGTGCATCGTCACCTCGCCGTAGTCGTTCTTGAGGTTGGACGTGTTGGTGTCCGCGCCGAGGTTGCACCAGCGACCGAGGTAGCTGTTGCCGAGGTAGCCATCGTGGCCCTTCGAGGAGAGGCTGTGGACGATGCTCTCGTGGACCTCGCCACCCACCTTCGACCAATAGCCGATGGCGCTGTTGTCGACTCGCGCCGCAGCCTTCACCGTCACCTTCGGACCGAGGACCACCGGCCCACGCACGACCGCGTTCTCCTCCACCGTCGCGCCTGGCCCAATCCACACCGGTCCCTCGTCAGCGTTCACCACGGCACCCGCTCGAACCGTTGCGCCCTCGGCGAGGTGGATCTGATCCCGCTCCACCAGGATCGCCCCGTCCTGCACGTGTCCCGCGATGGTGCCCAATCCACCGAGCTGGTGAGCATCGGTGGCGATGCGTTCGGAGAGGTCCGTCAGGAGATCCCAGAGGTGCGTCACCACGGTCTCGCCACTCACGGGTTCCTGCGGAATACCCTCCGTCAGCTCGAGGCCAACCTCACGGCCGTTGAGCTGGCGAGCATCGGGATGCCAGAGGGCGAGCAGCGTGTCACCTTGCACGAAGGCGCGCGCCTCCCCGGTATGTCCGGCCGACTGGATGGCGCGTGTGACTTCGTTCTCGCGGACGAGCCACCGGGCGTTCAGGAACAGCGTGCCGCCAACGGGGGCATCCGTCAAGGCGTCCGGATGCTCCTGGGCTGTGACACGCGCCACTGACGGGCGTGTGCGGAAGGCCAGCGAGCTGGGGGGAAAAGCCGAGACGGCGGCCTCCAGAATCGTCCGAGCGCCAACGCGCAGGTCGAATGCGGCGCGCGTCAGCGTGAGCGGGGTGAGGTGAGCGACACGGGCGTCCTCGAACAGACAGAGCGACATGAGCAGAGAATGGGAGAAGGCGAATCGCCGACGCGGGCTCGGCGTTGGGGGCGGCGAACTCAGTATCGCCCTCGCCGCCAGTATCGCCCTCGCTAATGGACTCGTTGACGCAAGCTGCATTCGGAGCCGCGGTGGGGCAAGCCGTCGCCGGGCCTCGGGTGGGGCGCCGGGCGGTCTTCTGGGGCGCCCTCGCAGGCACGCTCCCGGATCTCGACGTGGTGACGTACCCGTTTCTCGATCTCGCGGGGCAGCTCTACATCCACCGGGGTGTCACCCACGGGCTGGCGTTCGGGCTGGTGATGGGGCCGCTTCTCGGGTGGATCGTCTGGCGCATCGAGCGGTGGCGTGGGCGCACCGATCCTGAGCGCGATGCCGGGACGTGGCGCCTCTGGGCGTGGGCGATGGCCCTCGGGCTGGTGACGCATCCGCTTCTGGACGTGTTCACCATCTACGGCACGCAACTTCTGGCCCCGTTCTCAAATCACCCGTTCGCCGTCGGGAGCCTCTTCATTCTCGACCCCCTGGTGACGGTTCCGCTGGTCGTCACACTCATCGTTGCGCTGCGTGCGCGCCCCGAACGCCGCCGAGCATGGGTGGGAGCCGGGCTGGCGATAGCCGTCGGGTACATCGGGTTTGGGGTGGCCGCTCAGACGCATGCACGTGCAACCGTGGAGGCCGCCTATGCCGAGCGAGGCGTCGATCCGGAGCGGGTTCTGGTGGCGGCGGGGCCGCTGTCGTCGTTCCACTGGCGTGGTCTGGCCGATCTCGGAGAGACCCTCGAGCCGTTCCATCTGCACCTGACGGATGCGCCCGCCGACGTGACGATCGAGCCCGCCCTCACGCCAGCTCGATGGCCGGATGCCGTTCGGAACGGGCGCGATGGAACCGCGCTGCGGTGGTTCTCGCGTGGCTGGCTGGCTGAGATCTCCTCAGGCGACGACCTGGCGGTGGCCGATGTCCGCTTCGGGCGTGCCGGTCTGGATGCTACCGACCCGTTCGTATTCGCCTGGGCGTTTGACGACGAGCCTCCCTACAGCGCACGCCAGCTCGACCGCCAGCTGGGCTTCGAGGAGGGCGAGTGGGGACGTCTGATGGACCGCATTCTGGGCCGGTAGACACGCTGCGTCAGGGAGAGGAACCGGATAAGCTCGGTCGAGTGGATCGGGCTACATCTCTCTTCCGAGTCCGGCACTTCTTCGTTGGGGATATTCTACCGGACCCCGCCGCTCTGAGCGTCGTACATCCCACTCTGCCTCTTTTCCTCCCGACCGCACCGACATGAAGTTCTTTATCGACACTGCCGACCTCGATGAGATCCGCGAGGCAAACGACATGGGCGTCCTCGACGGCGTCACCACCAACCCGTCGCTGATGAAGAAGGCGGGTGTGCGGGACTTCGACGACCACATCCACCAGATCTGCGAGATCGTTGATGGCGACGTGTCGGCAGAGATCGTGGCGACCGAGTACGACGCGATGATGGAGGAGGCGCACCACGTGGCCCAGATCCACGACAACGTGGTCGTGAAGGTGCCGCTCATCCTCGACGGCATCAAGGCCATCAACACGCTCTCCAACGAGGGCATCCGTACCAACTGCACACTCTGTTTCTCGCCCACGCAGGCGCTCATCGCCGCCAAGGCCGGGGCCACCTACATCAGCCCGTTCATCGGTCGCCTGGACGACATCTCGACCAACGGCATGGAGCTGATCCAGCAGATCGTGCAGATCTACGACACCTACGGCTACGAGACCGAAGTGCTGGCCGCCTCCATCCGCCACCCGATGCACGTGGTGGAGAGTGCCATGATGGGCGCCGATGTGGCGACCATGCCGCTGGGCGTCATCAAGAAGCTGCTCTCGCACCCGCTGACCGACAACGGGCTGGCGAAATTCCTGGCCGACAACGAGGCGCTCCAGCGTGAGTTGGCCGCCAGCGGCGACGGCGCTGCATAACCCTTCTGAGATGTCATCCTGAACGGAGTGAAGGATCTCAATGCAAACGTATCGAGCATAGCTAGCGACAGCCAGAGTCTCTGCGTTTGCGTTGAGATCCTTCGTCACGTTGTTCCTCAGGATGACAACAGGGGAGGGGGCCGCTGCTTTACGCATCTGTCGTGGAACGTCCTCTCCTGATCTCCCACCGAGGGGCGAGCGGCTACCGCCCCGAGCACACCCTCGAGGCCTATGCCCTGGGCGCCGAGATGGGTGCCGACGCCATCGAACCCGACCTCGTGCCGACGCGCGATGGCCACCTCATCGCCCGGCACGAGAACGAGATTTCGGAGACCACCGATGTGGCGCGCCACCCCGAGTTCGCCGACCGCCGAACGACGAAAGTCATCGACGGCGTGGAGCACACCGGTTGGTTCACCGAAGACTTCGAGCTGGCGGAGATCCGCACGCTGAAGGCCAGCGAGCGCCTGCCGCACCTTCGGCCCGAGAGTGCGGCCTACGACGGCCAGTTCGGAATCCCGACGCTCGCGGAGATCCTGGACCACGTTCGCCAGCTCGAGGCCGAGCACGGGCGTGCCATCGGGGTCTATCCCGAGATCAAGCATCCGGCGTATTTCGCGAGCCTCGGGCTGGACCTGGAGCCACGCGTGGTCGGCGCGCTGGCGACGGCAGGGTACCGAAAGCGCTCGGACCTCGCGTGGATTCAGTCCTTCGAGCTGGCGTCGCTCCGCGCGCTGCGCGACCTGACGGACTTGCGCCTGGTCTATCTCGTGGATTTTCCCGATGGAGACGGCCTCACACCCGACGCACTGGCGGAGATCGTCCCCGTCGCCGATGTGCTCGGGCCGCACAAGCACCTCGTGGTGCCCTTAGGTGAGGACGGCGCCCTCGCCAGCCCGACGACGTTGGTACGGGATGCGCACGCTACTGGGCTGGAGGTGCATCCGTGGACCGTTCGCGCCGAGAACGTCTTTCTACCGCCTGCGCTCCGATCGTCCGCGAATGACGCAGGGCATGGCGACCTCGCTGCTGAGGTCCGCGCACTGGTGGCCGCACGCGTGGATGGGTTGTTTTCCGATCATCCAGACCTCGCGGCAGCCGCACTCGGGCGGTAGCGAGCTGGCGATTCGGGCACCGTGCCAGCTCGAGGGCGTTCTACCCCCATGAGCCGAGCCTTTACCAAAGAGGAAGCCCCTGAAGGGCCCATCATCGTCCCGCCACGTGCGGCGCTGCCGCCAGGCGTGCCCAACTACGTCACGCCGCGCGGGCTGGCGGCGCTCCGCTCCGAGCGGGAGGCGCTGGATGCCGAGCGCTCTCGCCTCGCCGCAGACACCGATGCCGATGGGCGTCAGCGCGAGATGCAGGCCCTTAGCACGCGCCTGACGCAGCTCAACGAGCGCATCGCCAGTGCGAAGCTCATCGAGCCCATCGACGATCCAGCAGAGGTGCGCTTTGGGACGAGGGTGACGGTCCAGACGGTCGTCGGCGGTCAGCCTGAGGGCACGGCTCGCACGTTTACCATTGTGGGCGTGGACGAGGCGAAGGCCCGTGAGGGGCGAGTGGCGTTCACAGCTCCCATCGCGCGAGCTGTGATGGGACTTCGAGCTGGCGACGAGGCGCCGCTGCAGACGCCGAAAGGGCCGAAGGCGCTCCGTGTCGAGTCTGTGATCCGGGGCACTGAGTGAATGCCGGATAGGGACAGCTTTTCTCATCGAAAGCGCAGAGCGGAGGACGCGGCACAACGGTAATCTTGGGTAGAACCACCCCCATTTATGCGATACCTCTCTCTCGGCGACACTGACGACATTGCGGCCTCCTGCCACCACCTTGAGATTGGAGGGACTGGGCTGGTACTGGATGCGGGCATGGACCCCAACGAAGACGGCTACGCTGCGGTCCCCCCGTTTGAGCTGCTGCGCGATCGCCCAGTGGATCACATCGTGGTCACACATGCGCATCACGATCACCTTGGATCGTTGCCTGTGCTGATGCAGGAAATACCTCATGCACGGCTGCACGTCTCGCGTCCGACGGCCATGCTGGCCGAGATTCTGCTGCCGTCGTCCGCTCGGTTGCAGAAGCGACGGGTCCGGGAGGGCAGCACCGACGCCGCGCCTGTGTTCGACGTCGAGGCGGCGGAAGCGCTCGGCTATGTCTTCGAGCCGCACCTGCTCGATACCCCGTTTGATCTCGATGGGCTGAATGCGGAGGGCAAGGCGACCGGCACCTTCTTCCACGCCAGCCATGTTCTGGGTGCCGTCGGGCTGCTGATCGAAGCCGAAGAAGGCGGGGAAATGCGGCGCGTGTTCTATACGTCCGATACTAGCCTGAGTCCGCAGACGATTCTGCCCGCTGCAGACTACCCGGAGGCACCTATGGATGTGCTCCTTCTGGAGTCCACGCTGGGCGCAGACCCGGAGGCGGAGAACACGACGCGGCAAGACCAGGAGGCCGATCTGGCGGCGGCGATGGCCCGCGTGATCGACCGCGGAGGCGTGGTGCTCGTGCCGGTCTTTGCGCTCGGGCGGAGCCAGGACATGCTGGCTCTCATCGACCGCTTCAAGCGGCGCGGTGTGATTCCGGACGAGACGCTGGTCTACACCGCCGGGTCCATGCGGGCCATCGCGAGTGTGTACGATGCCACTCGAGAGTCCTCGCCCCGGCTCGACCCCGACTTCGAGGTGTATGGGGTGGACCAAGAGCGGTTGCCGCGCAGCGGCGCCCGGCTGGCGGAGGCCCTCGGGAAGCCGGGCATCTTCGTGGTGTCCTCCGGGATGCTGTTCGAGCGGACGCCGTCTCACGCGCTGGCGCAACAGGTGATCGAGGACGAGAAGAACGGCGTGTTCTTCGTGGGCTACTCGAAAGAGGACTCGCCAGGAGCCAAACTGCAAGAGGCCGCTGAGGCCGGAGAGCCCATCACGCTGGACTCCACACGCGGTCCGCAGACGATCCGCGCCGAAGTTGCCCGGTTCCGCTTCTCCGGCCACTCGCACCGCCGCGAGCTGATCGAAGTCGTGGAGCGCCTCCAGCCCAAGACCATCGTGCTCGTGCATGGAGAGTCGGCGGCGAAGCAGTGGATGAAGGACAACATCGAGTTCTTCCACCCGGAGGTGCGTGTCATTATCCCGGAGCAGGGGCAGGAGGTTGACCTGTAAGGCGTCGCGTTCGGAGGCAGAGGTCGGTTCGTCGAGCTGGCGACCGGGAACGCTGTATCTGCCCCTGCAAGAACCGCCAGCTCGTTTTCGTCTCCGGCGCATGAACCTCACGCTGTGATCGCGGTTGACGCTCCCACTCTCTCTTCGGCTTATGTCCATTCCCACCCTCCACACCACGCTCGACGCTCCCGACCGCTCCGCCGACTGGGACGCCGCCGAGTCCTTTGCGTCGTTCCTTGGGTCTGCCGAGGACCTCGTCGCGCTGTGGACGAGCACCTACACGCGCGCCACGGTCCCCGATGAGATCATCGAGCGCGCCGAGGCTCTCCCCGGCGAGTGGAAGCTGCTCGCGATGGCCGCCGACTGGTGCATCGACGCGGCGCCGGTGCTGCCGTTTGTCGTTCGTCTCGCCGAGGCGCTGCCGACGCTGGAGTACCGACAGCTCGAGCGTGACGACCACCTCGAGCTGATGGACGAGCACCTCACCAATGGTCGGTCCCGGTCCATTCCCATCGTGATTCTGCTCGATGGAAACGGGCAGGAGAGAGGGTGGTGGGGGCCGCGCCCTGCCGAGTTGCAGGCCTGGGTGATGTCCGATGAGGCCCAGGCGATGGAGAACGACGAGCGCTACAAGCGGGCCCGCCAGTGGTTCGCCCGGGACAAGGGCCGCACCACCCTCCACGAGATCCTGACCCTGATGGAGTCCGTCGCAGGAGGAGTGGCGTAAGCGCCTGCCTGGGACGAGAGATCGAGGGCTACGAATGGGTGCGGTTCAGGCCGTCCAGCGTTGCCCTCCATCCCTCCTAAGAATGCCGCATCGTCTCTCTGAGGCTCGTTGCGCGCGCCCTCACCAGCTCGACGTTCGTCGGTCCGAGCTGGCGTTGTTAAGATCGTCTCCCACGCAAGCCTTTCCCGATGCCTCTCGATCCCCCTCTTGGACCCACGGACCACGCGGCCGGCCCTTCAGATGCGGCCATCACCTTGGTCCAGTACGGGGATCTCGAGTGTCCCTACTCGAAAGACGTTCAGGCCGTGGTTCAAGATGTTCGGACCCGATTTCCGGACCGGATCCGGCTCGTGTTCCGGCACTTTCCGCTTCGGTACCACCCAAATGCACTTCGCGCAGCAATCGCTGCGGAAGAGGCCGGGCGGCAAGGTGCGTTCTGGCCCTTCCACGACCGCCTGTTCGATCATCAACTCAAGCTTCGGGCAGATCAGCTCGTGGGCCATGCCGAAGCCCTCGGGCTGGACGCCCGGGCGATGCAGATCGCGCTGGACAACGAGACGAGCAAGGCCGAGATCCTCGCGCAGAAGAAGGCCGGGGTCCATGCAGGCGTCGGGTCCACGCTCAACCTGTGGATCAACGGGAGTCTGTATGAGGAGGAGGATCTGGAGACCGCCCTGGTGACCCACGTCATCCAACCGCTGAAGGCTGCAGGCTGAAGCGGTGGGCAGAGCGTCTCGCCCGCTCGAGGCAGCCACCAACCTGGCAGAGAACGCGCCCAGATCGGGGCAACGCGTTCTAGATCGGCTTGACGCCTCGAACTGGCAATGACCCTGGACGCGGCAGAACGTCGCATGAAGGAGTGAGTCCTTCTTTGCGATGCCATGATTCGCCGCCCGCTCGTTTCCGCTCTGATCCTTCTCGCCGTTGCGTGTGCCGCGCCACCTGCCGAGGCCCAGTCGTTCTGGCAGCGGGCACGTGCCGCCGCCCAGCAGACCATCCAGGCGGGCGTCAATGCCGTCAAGAAGGATGTGCAGCGCCGCAGCAGTGCCGCCATCAGCGGCTTCATGGGCGACACAGACAGCACCGCCGCCAGCTCGGGTGGCGCTCTCGAGGGCGAGGCGTTCACACCAGGCTCTGTGACCCTGTTCGCTACCGATGAGGTGGGTGGTGATGCCGGGACCGTCCCGGACGGCCTCCACATCTGGGGGGGAACCATCGAGCTGGCGGACGAGCCGTTCTCGATCGTGGTTTCAGAGTCTGGCGCGTTCGACGTGGTTCTGGACGAGCCGATGCCGGAGTCCTTCACGGTTGAGTTCGACCTGCTGGCCGAGGGTGCGGTGCCGTTTGTGCAGATCTCGGTCGCCAACGAGTCGGGAGAGCCGGCCGGAGGGAGTTACGTGGTCATCGACGGCGAGAGCGGGATGGCCCTCGGTTCCGATAGCGGCGGCGACTACGTGGCCGAAGAGATCGTCGGGGCCGCCGAGATCCCGGTCCGGCTGGCTGTCTACAGATCAGAGGCAAGCCTGTACCTCGGCGACGCGCTGGTGGCGACGGCCTCGGATGCGGACTTCGGCCAGGATGTGCGCCTCCAGATCGTGGTGGACAACATCCAGGATGCGCCGGTCTACCTCGTTGGCCTCCGCGTGGCGACGGACTGAGGTGAGAGGGAGGCGGAATAGAGGGAGAAACAGATTCTCTAAGGGGCTGATCTCTCCGCATCCCTCTTCCATCCTACATCCCTCAATCCGTCTCTCAGACAGCGGTAGACTCCGGGCATGAGCCCTGAGCCCGCCCGCCTCGCCGATTTCGCCGCCGCCCTTCGGCCTCGGATCTCTGGCGATCTCCGCCTCGATGACCTCCATCGCGCCCTCTACGCCACCGACGCCTCGCTCTACCGCGAGAGGCCACTCGGCGTCCTGATCCCGCGCCACGCCGACGATGTTCAAGCGGCCATCGAGGAAGCCGCCCGCTTCGACCTGCCGATCCTCCCGCGCGGCTCTGGGTCCTCGCTCGCAGGCAGTGCTGTCGGCGGCGGGCTGGTGATCGACACCACGAAGCACCTCCGCCAGGTCGTCGATCTCAATCCCGAGGCGCGGACGGCGACCGTTCAGCCGGGTGTGGTGCTG
>JBCBZH010000283.1:0-5478 GCA_039815415.1 Bacteroidota bacterium | reverse complement strand
CATCGGGGCGAAGGTGGATGGCAAGATGGTCCCGCTCAGCTACCCCCTCCAGAGCGGCGATCAGGTCGAGATTCTAACCTCCAAGAAGCAGACGCCCAATCCGGACTGGATCTCGTTTGTGGTCACCCACAAGGCCAGTTCCCGGATCCGCCACTGGATCAACGAACGGCGGCGCAAAGCCGTGACACACGGTCGCCAGCTCCTCGACAAGAAGCTGAAGAGGGCCAAGTTGGCGCTCGACGAGCAGCAGATCAACAAAGCAGCGGCCGGGCTGAAATACTCCACCGCGCGCCAGCTCTTTTTTGAGATCGGAACGGGTCTCTTCAACCCCTCAGACTTCGTGGCCTACGTGCGGGGTCGCCTGCCTGCGGAAGCAGACACTCCGGCCGTCCCGCCCGGAGAGTCGCCAGCCTTGCTGGAAGTCGACGAGATGGCGAACATCGCGCGCGAGAGCGCGCGTGAGCAGGGCCGGACCGCGCTGGTGATCGATGGGGAGCGCCATACGGATCTCGCCATCGATTACGCAACCTGCTGTACGCCAGTGCCGGGCGACAGTGTGTTTGGGTTCCTCTCCAAAACCGGGACGGTCAAGATTCACCGCAAGGACTGCCGGAATGCGCCCAATCTGTTGCTCCGCCAAGCGGAGCGGGTGATCCCGGTCGAGTGGGCACGGCAGAAGGACATCCAGTTTGTCGCATCGCTCCGGTTGGTCGGAGAAGATCGGGTCGGAATCGTCTCCGACATCACGACGGTCATTTCAAAAAGCCTCAAGACCAACATCCGATCCATCACCGTGGGGAGTGAGGACGGCATGTTTGAGGGACGCATCACGCTCTACGTGAGCGACCTCAAGCAGCTTCGCCGCATCATGAAGCGGCTGGAACGATTGGACGGGATCTATGGGGTCTATCGTTCGGAGGAGTGATCCTCGTTTCACATGTGTGTGGTTGCGGAATCTGGCGCCGCCAGCTCGCCCCGGCTGGGCTCTCGTGAGGATGCTTTGAGGGCATCGCGAAGAACGGGATCAATCAGAAGTTTGAGAGACCAATTCGTTTGTAGGAACGTCATAGCGTATCCTTTAGGTAAGCGCTTTCGCAAGGATCCACCCTCGCTGCTGAACCATTGGCATTCGTGGAACTCGGTACGCGCAGACCACCATACCCACCACACATGGAAACCACCACAGAGCGTGCTCCCACGCTGACCAAGAAAGACGTTGCCCGCCGTGTCTCGGACCTGATCGGTGAGCCTCTCTACAAGTGCGAGCCTTGGGTTCAGGCTGTCATCGAGTCCATCCGGGAGCTGATGGAAGAGGCCGATCCCGAAGTGCGCATTGAGCTGCGAGACTTCGGCGTGTTCGAGGTCAAGAAGACGAAGGCCAAGCCGAAGGCGCGCAACCCGAAGACCAATGAAACGGTCTTTATTCCTGCTCGTCGAAAGACGCATTTCAAGCCCAGCAAGCGGCTGCGCACGGAGCTTCAGAAGCCCCTCTCCGATCTCGGCTACGAGATCCCGGAAGGCAGTGCCGATCACCCGGCCCAGCGCCGTGCGGCCTAGCTCCGCTGGTTTCTCCCTTCCGACGGGGCCGGGCATGCGAGCTCGGCCCCGTCGTTGTCTTCTCGCCCCGTGATGGCCTCCCACCCCCGCATTGTGGCTGTGGACTACGGCAGCCGACGCGTCGGGCTGGCGATCACCGACCCCCTCCAGATGTTTGCACAGCCGCTGGACACCTTGCCTCCTGCAGCATCCATCGAGCGGCTGGTGGCAGTGCATGCGGAGATCGGGCTCGAGGCAGTGGTGGTGGGCTGGCCGTTGACCGAGGCTGGGGGGGAAGCCGAGGCCGTGGCTCGTGTCCGACCGTACATCGGTCGTCTCAAGAAGGCGCTGCCAGGAGTTCCCATTGAGACGCAGGACGAACGGTACTCGTCCCGACGAGCCGTCGACGAGCTGGTGAAGGCAGGGGTGAGGCGGAAGAAGCGGCGCGACAAGTCGCGCATCGATGCCGCTGCTGCTGCGGTCATTCTGCAGGACTATTTGGATGAGCGGGCCTGAGCGAGGGCCAGTCCTGCCACCCCCCTGCAAACTCAACAGGCTTTCTTTCGCCAGCTCGACGTGCGCATCTAGCTTCGGAGCCATCTGATTCTGTGCTCCATGATCCTGCCGATTTACACCTACGGCCAGCCCGTGTTGCGCCAGCGCGCGGAGACAATTGCGGGCGACAGCCCTGAACTCCAGACGCTCATCGATGACATGATCGAGACCATGCATGGGGCCTCTGGCCTCGGGCTGGCGGCACCTCAGGTCGGGAAGGCACTACGGTTGTTCGTAGCTGACCTCTCCGGGATGGCTGAGGATCTGGCTGAGGACAACGGCGGTGTGGTGCCAGACTATGCTCAGGGGCCTCTAGTGTTCATCAACCCCGAGGTGGTGCTGGACGACGACTCGGAGGCCGTTGACTGGGAAGAAGGTTGCCTCTCCATTCCCGACCTACGTGAGACAGTCTGGCGCCCGGAACGGATTCGCATCCGGTATCAGGACCGGGCCTTTGAAACGCACGAGCAGGACGTGGACGGCTCGCTCGCTCGGGTGATCCAGCACGAGTACGATCACGTGGAAGGTGTGCTGTTTGTAGATCACATCACTGCGCTCCGCAAGCGCATGCTTCAGCGCCGCCTCAGGGCCATGGCGCGAGGGGAGGTTGAGGCAGAGTATCTCATTCAGCCTCCTGCATAGCAGCGGGCGAACCCTGCCTTGGATAGGCCGTACCATCACGCTCTTTTCCCAGATCGCTCGTCGTCACCATCACGACTTCCCGAGCGTTTTGGTCGCTCCTCGGGCTGAAGCCTGGAAAACCTGTTTGCCGTGCCTGCCTGGGCCGCCGCGCTTCTCAGCGTTCTCCTCATCTCTCTGCTGTCGCTGGCCGGTGCCTTCACGCTAGCACTGGGGCGAGAACGGCTGGAACGCGTGATTTTTTTGCTTGTGGCGTTTGCGGTGGGAGCGATGCTTGGCGGGGCTCTGCTGCATCTCATTCCTGAGGCCTACGAAACGCTGGGAGAAGGACCCATGACCGGATCCCTGGTTCTTGGGGGCGTGCTGGCGTTTTTCGTCCTCGAGAAGTTCCTCCACTGGCGCCACCAGCACGGCGCACCGGAGGCCATTGAGGGAGCCACAGGACACTCGCACGGGCTGGCGGGTCATTCGCATGGGCACCACAGCTATGTCGGGGGAGAGGCGCCCTTCACGCTCATCAATCTTGTGGGGACCGTGGCTCACAATGCCATCGATGGTGCCATCGTCGCAGCGGCATACCTGGTCTCGATTCCGACAGGGGTTGTAACCACGCTGGCCGTCATGCTGCACGAGATCCCGCAGGAGATCGGCAACTTTGGGATTCTCGTTTATGGCGGCTATACCCCTCGCAAGGCGCTGCTCTACAACTTTGCCGCGGGCATGGCCGGAGTCGTCAGCGCAATCCTCGTGCTGGTGATTGGAGGGCAGGTCCAGGGGCTTGCGGACTGGCTGCTGCCCATCACCGCAGGCGCCTTTCTTTATATCGCCGGGAGCGACCTTATTCCAGAGCTAAACCGGCGTCACAGCTACCCGGCGACCAAGGCCGTCTTGCAGCTGCTGATGATGCTCCTCGGCGTGGCCGTGATGGCGCTGCCGCTGCTCTGGCACTGAGGCTGTTTCGGCTGGGTTTGCGCGGCAGCGTAGAGCGGGGAAGCGGCCATTCTCAGGCAGCCTTGCCTGGCCCGCCCGACTGCACCTTGAGCTGGCGAGTGGGACGCGGCAAACGCAGCCTATCCCTCCAACTCAACCAGCAAGTCGTTCTTTCCGACGGCTGCCCCGGCCTCTGTGTAGACGGCTGCGATGGTGCCATCAGCAGGCGCCTTCAGCTCGTTTTCCATTTTCATCGCTTCCAGCACCACAAGGCCTTGTCCCGCTACGACGGTCTGGCCGGGTTCGGCGAGTACGCGTAGAACGAGGCCAGGCATGGGGGCGCGAATCTCGCGCTCGGCAGCACTATCGCCTGCGTCCAGGCCGAAGCGTTCGAGGAGCAGGTCTGTTTCCGTCTTGACGGTGACCTCCACGTCGGTGCCGCCCTGGGTGACGTGGGCCGTGCTGCCGTCGCGCTGTAGGGTGAGGACGTGCGGGCGCCCGTCGAGGACGAGAAGGACGGAGTGTTCAGAGATCTGCGAGATCCGCGCGTCCACGGGCTGGCCGTCTACGTGGAGCGAGCCATCCTGGATGTCAAGGGAAAGCGAGAGGTCGCCAGTACGAACGTCGAGGGCCATGTCTGGAGGGGGCGTGGGGGAAGATACCGGCTGCGCTTGCGTGCGCTCGCGTCGCGCTGCAGCTTCCGGCGTGTCCACGATGCCTCTCACCCCTGACCTGCTGATCCATGCCTACCGGCTTGGCGTGTTCCCAATGGCCGACGAGTTGGGTCAGGTTGGGTGGTATGCACCAGACCCACGGGGCGTGCTTCCCCTGGATGCCGTTCACATCCCCAAGTCTCTGGCGCGAGTGGTGCGTCACGGCCGCTTTCGGATCACGACAGACCGAGCTTTTGAAGAGGTGATGCGGGGATGTGCCACGCCAGCTCGAGGGCGCGAGGTGACGTGGATCTCGGAGGAGATTGTTCAGGGCTACACGGCTCTCTGGCGCAGAGGCGTCGCGCACAGCGTCGAGTGCTGGGCAGAGGGGGCCGACGGCCAGCTCGAGCTGGCAGGGGGGCTCTACGGCGTGGCGCTCGGCGGAGCATTCTTCGGAGAGAGTATGTTTCACCGCCAGCGCGACGCGTCCAAGGTGGCGCTGGTCCACCTCGTGGACCGGCTCAGGGCAGGAGGCTTCGTGTTGCTCGACACCCAGATGACGACGCCTCACCTCGAGCGCTTTGGCGTCGTCGAGATCTCACGGGAAGAGTATGAACGCCGGCTCGACGCGGCACTCCACGTGGACGCCACGTGGGATGCTCTTCCCGACGATCCGCTTTCTTGAGCCTCCCAGCACCACCGAACGGTTTCGGACGTTCTCACGCCATGATCCGCTTTGTTCTCGCCGCGTCTCTGCTGTCTCTAGCAGCCGCCTGCTCCGATCCTGAACCGGCCCTGTCTGATGAGCGCGAGGGTGTGCTGGCGTCTGCCGAGACGCTTCCAGCCTCCACCACCGGACTCACCACAACGCCCGAGCCTGTGACGGCGGATACGTCGTCTGCGGATCCCGAGACCGTCGCCACCTTCCTTCGGATCCGCGATGCAGCCGCAGCGGAGGCCGTGGCAGACAAGCCGTTCGGGGAGATCGTTCAGTGGGTGGGCGAGCAGCTCATCGGACGCCCGTACGCTGCAGGCCTTTTGGATGCGCCGGAAAGCGAAACGCTCGTCATCGACCAAATTTGTGTACCGGATTTTCGCGTTCCGCGAGCGAGTGAGGCGCACTCCCGAAGGAAGTCAACCCGAAGCGAAGGCTCCGAAGAGCGTG
>JBCBZH010000293.1:0-5090 GCA_039815415.1 Bacteroidota bacterium | reverse complement strand
GGGAGGTAGGGGCGGCCCCATGGCTCGGAGTTAATGGCCGCGTAGTAGAGAGTCCCGTCCGGGCGAACGAGGAAGAGCCCAGGTTCGGAGAACAGGTCGGGTTCACCCTCCTTCACGGCCTCACTGAGATACAGCCCCCAGGCGCGAGCGGTATTGGCACTCAGACTGTGGCCAATGGGAACCGCTCCGGTGTCCCATCCCATCCGCGCCTTCCGCGCCCGGACCTCAGAGTCCATGCTGATGGCTACGGCCTCGACGCCAATCTCGGCGTACTCCGCTTGGAGCTCGGCAAGCGACTGGAGGTATCGCTTGCAGACAGGACAGTGGAGACCTCGGTAGAACACGATGAGTGTGAACGTCTCTGGTGTTTGATCTGCGAGGATCCAGGTTCCGCCTCCAACCAAAGGAACGGAGAGGGAGGGAGCGGGCTGGCGTGGAACTGGTGTGGTGGGCATCGATCGTGGAGACAGGTTTCGGTCCGCGCCAACCTCGCTATCTTGGTTACGACTATCAACTAGTATACTTTTTGTAACCAGTCTTATGGATGCGCGAATCGAAACAGACAAGAGAGGCCGGAAGACCGCGGTGGACGCGTGCAATGAGCCCTGCTCAATCGAACGCGGCATGCGCCTTCTCGGTGGGAAGTGGACGGGGTCGATCCTGTGGCACCTAAAGGATGGCCCTGTGCGGTTCAACGACCTTGCTCGGATGGTCGGCGGCGCGAGCAAGAAGATGATCTCAGAGCGGCTCCGGCATCTCGAGGCCCACGGTCTGGTCACCCGTGAGGTTGTCGAGACCCGGCCCCCAGGGGTGGCATATTCCATCACTCCACTTGGGGCAACGTGTCTTGGGTTCCTCGACGAACTCCGGCAGTGGACGGAAGCCCTGCCAGACGTCGTCGACTCCTAGGGGCGCGTGGTGAGTTCAAGCCTGTCACCAGCTCAGGGGACGTAGACTCTGGGCAGACTCCCCCACGGTTCATGCGCCGCCTGCTGCTCGCCCCGTTCCTCGCCCTCGCCGCCTGCGACCCCGGCGACGGACCTGCGCACCGAGTAGGTCTGTCACCAGCTCGAGGGCGCCGGAATGCATGGCGTCGAGCGGGTGACTCGTGTAGACCCTGAGCCCAGGTATCCCGTTGTCCATGTCCACGCCGTCTCCAGCTGAGAAAGAGGTCGCTGCAACGATCCGCGCCTACCTCGAGACATGGTCCGATCCGAGAGATCAGGCCGTAGAAGACACGCTCTCGTACATCGCGGAGGACTTCACGGGTCTTGGGACCGGGATGGGGGAATACTATCCCAATCGGGAGGCGATGGCCGAGCTGTTCCGCCGCGAGAAGGCGGAGATGCCCGATGCGCCGACGTCGTTTGACCTCCCCTGGGTCAACGTGCGGATGCTACGCACTGACCTTGCGTTGGCCGAGTGTCAGATTCGGTCCGAGGTAATCGTGGATGGCACACGGCATCAGGTCAACCCCCGGGCGACGTACGTGTTGGAGAAGCAAGCAGAGCGCTGGCTCATCCTCAACGTGCACTTCTCGATGGCCGACGCTCGGCAAGAAGAAGGCGATACCCTCGCGGAGACTCTGAAGCGACGCACCAGCATTCTTGAGATCGAGGTGGCGGAACGAACGGCGGAGCTGGAACACTCCCTCATCGAACTCAAGGCGGCTCAGGCGCGGCTTGTCCAGCAGGAGAAGCTGGCCTCGCTCGGGCAGCTCACCGCGGGCATCGCGCACGAGATCAAGAACCCGCTCAACTTCGTTACCAACTTTGCCAGCCTCTCCCAGGAACTCATCGACGAGCTGACGACGGAAGCCGACCCAGAGGAGCGCGACGCGTTGCTCGACGACCTGAAGACCAACGCGGCCAAGATCGAGCATCACGGGCGCCGCGCCGACGCCATCGTACGCGCCATGATGGCCCACGCGCGCAGCGGCTCCGGCGAGCACCAGCCCGTCGCTCTCAACGCGCTGGTGGAGGAGTACGCCAACCTGGCCTATCACGGAATGCGGGCGCATCACCCGGACGCCAACCCGACATTCAATCTCCAGCTCGACGATGCCGTTGGGACGGTCGAGCTGGCGGCGCAGGAAATCGGGCGCGTGCTCATCAACCTGCTCGACAATGCCTTCGATGCCGTCCGCCAGCGCGCAGCCGAGGCACCGGACAGCTACACGCCCACCGTCACGGTCTCCACGCATCAAACGGCCGATGGTGTGGAGATCCGGGTGGTAGACAACGGGCTGGGAATGCCGGAAGCGGTGCAGGCCAATGTGTTCGAGCCGTTCTTCACGACGAAGCCGACGGGAGAGGGGACGGGCCTGGGCCTCAGCCTGAGCCACGACATCGTGACGCACGGGCACGAAGGAACCCTCTCGATAGACAGTATCGAAGGGACGGGCACGACCCTGACCGTGACGCTTCCGGGTGCATCGAGCTGACGACGTCAACGGGTGCGCCAGCTCGAGACCGGTTCGCCCGTCGAGCTGGCGAGGGGCGTCAGCCGGGGAGGATGTCGAAGTCGGGAGCGTCGTCCTGGGACTCGCGCACGAAGCCCTGGCTGGGCAGGTAGTCGTAGCTCTCGCCGCTGACTGAGAGCCGCATGCTGACCACGCCCCACGCGCCGCCCTGCTTGTATCCCGTGATGTAGAGCGTGCCGGAGCGCTCGCTGCCCCGGATTCGGGTGGACCAGGACCCATGCGCCTGGCCGCCGCCGCTTTCCACCGACCCGTTGAGAAACCAGCTCTCCGCCACCGGGGGCCCTAGAAGCTCGTTGACGGTCGGGTCGTCCAGGGCCGTCGCCAGCCCGCGCTCGTAGGCCTCGTTGTTCTTCAGGAACGTGCCACACCCCACCCAGACGATGCTCATGAAGGCCGCGAAGCCGACGAGGGCGGTGAGAATGCCGAGCAGGTTTCGCATGGTTGCTCTTCGAGATCCACCCGGAACATAGGGGTCGATGGCGAGAGTTCGCCGGTCGCCAGCTTGGCGCCTACGCCTTGTGGCCATAGCGAAGCGCCCCACCAGCCGTGAGGCCAGAGGGGCGCTGTGTCGGGATGGCGGGATTTGAACCCACGACCTCCTCGTCCCGAACGAGGCGCGCTACCGGGCTGCGCCACATCCCGAAGTGGGGCCGGACTGTGCCGAAACGGCCAGAGTCATGCAGGAGGGCAGGGAGGATACGGCACGGAGGTGCGTTTCGTGCAGGCGACTGTAGTGAAGCTGCAGCGAAGGGGGATGATTGGAGGGGCCGTTCCGGGAAGTGTTTGATCTACAAAACAGTGAAAGATGTGGGCGTCACAAGTTTTCGCTGGCTCATGCCATAGTGTACCTTAACTGTCTCCTCATTGGGTAGCCAGAAAAACATCGTGCCACACTCTGATCTCCTGGTATTTGTTGAACGGTCACCTGCAGCAATGGCACTGTTCGACAATGAGATGAAGTACCTCGCGTACAGTGAGCGGTGGGTGAGCGATTACAAGATTGAAGACAGAGGAGATCTTCATGGGCGTTCCCACTACGATGTATTCCCAGATATCCCGGAGGATTGGAAGGTGAATCATCACCAGCACGCGCTAGCAGGCGGCGTCGTGAAGTCGGATCTCGAGGCCTTTGAGCGACTGGACGGATCGACGCAGTACATCCGCTATGAGGTCCGCCCGTGGTATACGGGCGGGCAGATCGGAGGGATTGTGATGCTCACCGAAGACCTGACGGCGAATGTGGAGGCTCTCAATCAGACCGAGGCGGCCAAGCGGTCGGTCGCCAGCGCGCAGGCCCAACAGGTTGCGCTCTACGAAGCGGCCCGAGACGCCGAAGCAACCATCTGGGCCTTCGACGCAGATCTCACCATGACGCTCCACGTGGGGGCGCCGCTGGAAACCCTCGGTGTAGGGCAAGGCTGGAACGTCGGCAACAACATGGCGGAGGTGTATGGTGAACTCCCAGGGTTCATCGATATGCTCCGCCTTGTTCTCAAAGGGGCCCAGGAACGGCAACTGGTCGAGGTCAATGGACGAACCTTTGAGACCGTGGTGTCTCCGGTCAAGGGTGCGGACGGCCTCGTTGAAGGAGGCGTCGGCATCAGCCTCGATGTCACGGATAGAAATCTGGCCCGCGAGAGTGTAAAGGTGCAGGCCGACAACCTCGAACGGCTGCTTTCTGCAACGTCGAAGAGTGGAGACGTTGCGCAGCAGGTCCGACGTGTATTAGACGAGATGAAGGATATCCTGTCTCTAGAAGGCGGGATGCTGGCTCGTGTCGAGGACGGACAATTTTTGGTCATCGATGAGGTTGGGGTGGCCGCAAATCCGCCAGGGCGAACGATACCGGCGGAGGACATGTACTGCGAACTCCCATTCGAGCGGAGCAACGTGGTTGCGATCGGTCACATGGCCGAGTCAGAGTTTGCCTCTCATCGGTGTTACCAAGTCTTCGGCCATGAGGCGTACATCGGAGCGCCCGTTGTCGTCGACGGGGAGGTTCGAGCCGTCATCAGCTTTTATTCCTCCCAGCCGAGTGCAGAGCCCTTCTCAGATGCGGAGCGGAGGCTGATTCGCCTGGCCGCGCAATGGGCCGGCGCTCTTCTCTCTCGCGACCTCCGAGAAAAGCGCCTTCGAGCATCGGAGGCCAAGCTGCGAGGAACTGTAGAGGCCCTGGTGCTTGCCCGAGACGAGGCAGAGGCCGCGAACCGGGCCAAGAGTGCGTTCCTCGCGGCCATGAGTCATGAGATTCGAACCCCGATGAATGCCGTGGTCGGGTACAGCGACCTGCTCGGGACGACAGGCCTGGACTCCGTACAGACGGATTACGTCGACACCATCCAGAGGGCGAGCGAGCGCTTGCTCCAGCTCATTGATGAGGTGCTGGACTTCTCGAAGATCGAGGCCGACCGGGTTGACCTCGAGGAGAAGCCAGTCGACCTCCAGCCGCTCGTCCTGAGCGTTCTCGAGCAGTTCGCTCCTCGAGCTGGCGATAAGGGGGTCGAGCTGACGTATGTCCCTCCGGCGAGGGGGCAGCTTCCGCGCATCATCGGAGATGATAAGCGGCTCCACCAGGTGCTCTCCAATCTGGTCTCCAATGCCGTCAAGT
>JBCBZH010000032.1:0-23142 GCA_039815415.1 Bacteroidota bacterium | reverse complement strand
TCTTCGGGCTCGTCGACCTCCCCATCGAAATCGTCATCGCGCCCGTTCGCCAGCCCGATCGGGCCCTGGAGAAACTGCACCCCTATGGCGGGCGGCGGCGAGCCGTATGCCGCGTCTTCGTTCGAATCGTTGTACATGATTCCCATGCTCAGCAGCGAGTCCGTCCCGATGTAGTCATCGCCTCCATCGCCGAGAGGGCCACCATTCCAGAGCGATGCGTACATCTGCTCGATGGGCTGGCCCCTTCGGTTAATGATCTCGTAGCGATAGAAGGACGTCTGATCGAGCACTGGACTCGCTGTCGCACGCCGTTGTCCGTACACGAAGGCCAGCACACGGACCTCCACGCCGAGAGGGCCATTTACACTCGACGCTCCGTGGTCGCCTGAGGCGTCGTTCATGACCCACCACGCAGCCTGGTCGCCAATCAGGTCGGGTTGGTCGCCACCTGCCAGGTTGTAGTTGCCCTCTACCCCATCGCCGTCGAGAACTGGAGCGCCAAGCTGATACGGCCAATCCCGGAGATCCTTCGTGGCCTCACCAGTCTGGTAGTAGCGACGAATGTCGTCGCGGGAGACGACATAGATGCGGTCGTAGGCTGAACAATTGGTAGGTGGGGCCTCTGCATCCTCCAGAGGGCCAGGGAAGAAGTCCCAGCCTCCCCACCGCGAAGCCGCGACTCGCAGGTCTCCACCGACCGTTCCACCAAGCCAGAGCGACGCGGCGAATGTAGGCGAGTTGCCAGTGTCTGTTGGCAGAAGGTATCCGCCACCGGCGCTCGTTTGGCTGCCAAAGAAGAGCCCACCGGTGTTGTACACCGTGGCCTGCACGCTCGAACTGGTGAGGGTGCGACGTGCCGTTCCCAGCTCACACGGCTCATCGCCTGGCTCCACCGGTTGCGCCCACATCGGGCTGGCAAATGCCACTGCCAGCCCGAGGAGCAGGAGCCCACCCCACCTCATCGAGCCACCGTGAACGTGAGCGTTTCCTCTCCACCCGGCGCCACCTCCACCCGCAGCAGGTAGGTCCCCGGCGCCAGCCCGTCCGGCAGGGTTAGCACCGTTTCGCCCCCCGCCAGCTCGCCATCCACGACGATCTCGAGCTGGCGGCCGAGGGCATCGTAGATGGCGGCACGAACGCGGGCCTCTATGGGGAGTGCCAGCACTGCCGACGCGGCACCGCTCGAGGGGTTGGGATTCACCCGAGACACCTCGAGCTGGCGTTCTGGGAGCAGGACCTCGTTGCCCTGATACTCGCCCGCGACCACAGGGCGGAACGCGAATCCGCCATTCTCGAACACGCGTCTCAACACGTCTGCCTGAGCCCGAAGTGCCGTGATGGAATCGAGATGATCCGCGCCCTGCCCGAACGGCATCGCGTACACCAGTTCGACGGACTCCCCGGGTCCGAGGCGACCGGGCCCAGATGACAGGACAATCCGCCGGTCCCCCTGGAAGCCATCCGTGCCACTCCCGTCTGTGTTCACCTCACTCCAGAAGGTCTCCGTCACCGGGTCACCAGGAAAGATGAATCGGGTCACGGGACCATCTGTCCCATACCCGGTCCCAGTGGCCGTGACAGGCGTTCCATCAGCCCACAGCCCCTGCATGTAGTTGTAGAACTGTTGAGCTCCATTGGGATCCCCCTGCCCTGTGGGACCGCTCCCGTAATGTCTACCAGCTGATGTCATGCCCAGCGAGTCGTCCCCTATCACTGGACCCTTCAGGAGCTGCACGCCCCACGCAGGCGGAGCCACACCGTAGGCCGAGTCCTCGTTGGACTCATTGTACATGTAGACCATGCTACGGAGTGTGTCGGTGCCAGCGTAATCATCCCCAGCATCGCCAATCTCGGCATCCGCCCAGATGGACACGTACAAGCTGTCGATGGATTGTGCGCTCCGGTTGCCGATCTCATAGCGGTAGAACGTCGGTGTCGAGAGCGCATTCCGACCGACTGGATCGAAGGCGAAGGCCAGAGCGCGGACCTCCACACCCAGCGGCTCCACCCACGAGCGCGTCCGGGTCGTGTCGCGGAGGCGGCCCACGTCATTCATCACCCAGAAGGCGTTCACGTCGCCCAGGATCTCGGGCTGGTCGCCGCCCTCAAGGTTGTAGTTGCCCGCCACGCCGTCGCCATCCACAACGGGCGCACCAGCCTCTACGGGCCAGTCGCGGAGGTCGTCCGTGACCCGGCCCGTGGCGAGGTAGCGAGCCACATCCTGCCGCGATACCGTGTAGATGCGGTCGTAGGTAGTGCAGTCGGTCGGCGGCTGGGCCGCATCCTCAAGAGGACCCGGGCGAAAGTCATAGCCGCCATAGCGAGCAGCAGTCATCCGCAGGCCGCCATTGACCTTGCCCCCTAGCCAGAGGCTAGCTGCGAACACCGGCGAGTTGCCCGTGTGCTTCGGGACGAGGTAGCCATCGCCGGAGGTGGTGGAGCCGCCAAAAAACAGTGTCCCGGTGTTGTACAGAGCGACCTGCAGCTGATCTGTCTCGAGGAAAGCCTGCGCTGTGCCGGTCGCGAATGTACCTGTGTCCTGGGCCCGAACCACAAGGGCCGAGCTGGCGATCAGGAAGCAGGCGACCAGACGAGTAACCAGAAGCATTCGGGGGGATGAGAATGAAGGCGTCATGGTATCCTTCGATGGACTCGCCGAGCAAGGCGTTCCGCCGTCCCCGATGCTTCACCCTCGCCTTGTCGTCCTCGCCGTCGCGCTGGCGGCCTGCACCGACCCCTCGCCCGTGCCTGACGCGCCGCCTGATCGTCCGCTCGAGACCGTTTCTCGTTCCCCCGTCATCGGACTTCCGGATTCGCTCATCGCCGCGCTGGTAGCCGAGGACCCACTCTGGGAGGACGCCCTCCGCATCCACTACGACGCGCTGGTGATCGACGGCCACGTGGACACCCCCTGGCGCATGATCGACGACGGGCTCGACATCCGCCAGCGCAACGCCGATCACCATCTCGACGTGCCGCGCATGGCCGAGGGCGGCCTCGATGCCGTGTTCTTCGCGCTGTTCGTCTCGCGCACCTACGGCGAAAGCCCCGACGCCACCGACCGTGCTCTCGAGCTGCTCCGCGAGGTGGAGCGCCAGCTCGAGGGTCTGGACGCGGCAGAGATCGCCCGGACCGCCGCCGACGTGACGCGCATCGCGGACGAGGGACGCCACGCCATCCTGATCGGGCTGGAGGGAGGGCACGCGCTGCAGGCGTCTCCTGAGGTGCTTCGCGAGCTGGCCGACCGGGGCGTCCGCTACGTCACGCTCAACCACACCAATACCAACTCGTGGTCGGATTCGTCGCAGGATGAGGCGCTGCACGATGGTCTGACCGACGTGGGTCGCCAGCTCGTGGCCGAGATGAACCGGCTCGGCGTGCTGGTGGACCTCTCGCACAGCGCTGACGCCGTGGTCTCTGACGTATTCGACGTCACGCGAGCCCCGGTGATCTTCAGCCACTCCTCCTGCCGGGCGCTCGTGGAGAACATCCGCAACGTGACCGATGCCCAGCTTCGCCAGCTCGACCGCAACGATGGGCTGGTGATGATCAACGTCTACAGCCCGCTCGTCAACTCTCACCTGACCCCGGAGGTGATGGCGGGGGCGTATGCCCGCATCGAGGCGGACGGCGGCGACCTCGCAGGCCTCTGGACGGCCGTGGAGGCGGAGCGCCAGGCACGCGGCCTTGGCAACGCCACCCTCTCCAACGTGCTGGACCACATCGACCATGCCGTGCAGGTGGCAGGCATTGACCACGTCGGGCTGGGGACCGACTTCGACGGCATCCCGCTGACCCCGGACGGTCTGGACGATGTGACACGTCTGCCGTGGATCACGCACGGCCTCCTTGCCCGAGGCTATACCGAAGAGGATGTTCGCAAAATCCTGGGCGGCAACGCGCTGCGCGTGCTCCGGATCGCGGAGGAGATCGGGGAACGGCTGCGCGCAGACGCCTAAACAGGGACCCCGTTTCGCCTTGTCAGCGACGGTTTGGGGGCGGTAGCCTCACGGTCCCCTGCCCGTCCGTCTATGCGCCTTGTCTCTCTTCTCGTGGTCTGGGTCGTCCTCGCGATGCCCGCTCGCGCCCAGACGGTCGGCTCGTGCGACACCGGCACCGCCGAGCGGTTACTCGAAAACACCGAGCTGCAGGCCTCCGTGTTCAACACAGGCGGCCTGTTCTTTGGCGGGTCCACGACGTCGGGCGACGGCTACCTCATCCCGAGGCAAGAAGGAACCTCCCCGTTCCTTGTCGCAGGCGTGTGGCTGGGCGGTCAGGTGAATGGGGACGTGCGGGTGGCAGGCGCGCGCTACGGCGACTGGGACTTCTGGCCGGGACCGTTGGAGGACGCGGCCACCCCACCGCAGGACTGCTCGCCCTACGACCGGATCTACGTCGTCTCCCGCGAGGACATCCGGCAGTTCTACCTCACTGGGGACCTGACCGATGACCTCCGCGAGTGGCCGCATCACCTCGGCGCCCCCGTCATCGACGGGGATGGCGATCCAGACAACTACGACCTGCGCGCTGGCGACCAGCCCGATCTGATTGGGGATGTCGCCGCGTGGTGGGTCATGAACGACGCTGGAAACGACCACGGCGCCTCCAGCCCGACCGGGCCCATTGGTGTGGAGGTCCGCGTGCTGGCGTTCGTCTATGGGGGCGTAGGACAGCCCCTCCAAAGCCCCGTGCTGACGCAGACCACGTTCATCCGCTACGAGATCGTGAACCGCAACGACGCGCCCATTGACGAGATGTATGCGTCGATGTTCGCGGACCCAGACCTGGGCGATGCAGGCGATGACTACGTCGGGGCCGACACACTCCGAAACATGGGAATCGTCTACAACGACTCCAATCGAGACTCGGCCTACGGCGAAGCCCCTCCGGCGGTGGGCATGCAGATCCTGACAGGCCCGGTGGTGGGCGGGGACACGCTTGGGACGACATCCGTCAGCACGTTTGTTGGCGGCGGAGCCGACTTTGCCCAGGACCCCTCGACGCGAGACGAGTTCTACAACTACATGCAGGGGTTCTGGTCCAACGGGGAGCCGTACCACGAACGCGAGTGGGGCTACGAGCAAGCGGGCGTTCCGACGACTCGGTACATGTATCCGGGAGATCCCGTCACGGAGTCCTTCTGGAGCGAAGTCAACACGGATGGCAACGGATCGGACAGTCCGCAAGGGGATCGGCGACTGGTGGTCTCCACGGGTCCGTTTCAGATCGAGGCGGGGGCTTCCCAGACCCTTTGGGTCGCGTTCCCCTACGGAAGAGGCAGCAGCCACCTCAACTCCGTCGCCGTCTTGCAAGGCCGTGCAGCCGCCCTGCAACGACTTGCGGCCGACGGCTTCTTCACGAGCCGACCGGTCGATGCGTCCACGCTCGGCTCCGCCTTCGAGCTGGCGCTGTCCCGTGTCCGCCCCAACCCATCTCCCCGCCCCCAAGTGGTGCTGACGCTCCCTGAAGGCGCCCACGTCCGCGCCGCCGTCTACGACGCACTCGGTCGCCAGCTCGAGGTGGTCGTCAATGGCGAGCTGGCGGGGGGAGAAACGGTGCTCACGATGCCGGACCGGCTGGCGTCGGGGACGTACCTCTTGCGCGTGCGCGTGGCGCCCGGCGGAGAGGAGACGCTCACGTTCACGGTAACCCGATGACCATGCACAGGCTCCTGCTCCTCGGGCTGGCGACCGCGCTCGCCAGCTCGGCACAGCCCCAGACGGCCGGGTCCTGCACGACCGGGACAGCCCAGCAGTTCATCGAGAACCCTGATTTGAGAGTCTCCCTGTTCAACACAGGCAGCCTGTTCTTCGGCGGCTCCACCACCTCGGCCGACGGCTACCGCATCCCAAAGGGTCAAACGGTTCAGACACAGTTCGGAGAACGGCCTCTGTCACCAATCTTCGCCGCGGTTCTCTGGCTCGGTGGAGAGGTGGGAGGCGAAATGCGAATCGCTGCAGCTCGCTACGGAGGGCACGACTTCTGGCCCGGGCCACTCAACGACGCAGCCACGCCACCACCGCAGGACTGCTCGGCCCACGACCGCATCTTTGTCGTTTCGCGCGAGGACATCGCACACTACTACGCGACCGGCGAGCTGGCGCCCGACCTCGCCGACTGGCCGCACCAGCTCGGCGCTCCCGTCATTGACGGCGACGGCAACCCAACCAACTACGACCTTCGAGCTGGCGACCAGCCCGACCTGATCGGCGACGTAGCCGCGTGGTGGGTCATGAACGACGCGGGCAACAACCACAATCCTGGATTGCCACTGGGCGTGGAAGTGCGGGCCCAGGCGTTTGTCTATGGCTGGACACCGGAAACACGCAGCCCCGTGCTTTCGCAGACCACATTCATCCGTTATGAGGTCATCAATCGGGGCGACTCTGTCATCGAGCCGATGTATGCCTCGATGTTTGTGGATCCAGATCTTGGAGACGCAGGAGATGATTACATCGGCGCCGACACGCTGCGCAACATGGGGGTCGTCTACAACGACTCGAACGGAGACCGCATCTACGGATCACCGCCCCCAGCCATCGGGATTCAGGTGCTACGGGGTCCCATAGGGCTGGCGAATGGCCGCGACGACGACCAAGATGGCGTGGTGGACGAGGCCGACGAGCGGCTCCGAATGACTGCAACGAGCACGTTCATCGGCGGGGGACCATCTGGCACCGAAGACCCAGGAACTCCGGATCGCTACTACAACTTCATGCAGGGCCTCTGGGGCGACGGTACGCCGTACTACGAGTTCGGTACCGGATACCTTCAATCGGCGTCTGGTGCACCCATTACCAAGTTCATCTACGCAGGGGACCCAGTCACCGAGTCGTACTTCAGCGAGGTCAACGTTGATGGCAACGGGACTGACAACCCTCAGGGCGACCGGCGGATGGCGATTTCGACGGGACCGTTCCGCCTCGAGCCAGGCGCCTCCGATACGCTCCTCTATGCGTTCCCTTTTGGGCAAGGAAGCAGCCATCTGCAATCTGTCGCCGTCCTTCAGGGCCGCGCAGCCGCACTGCAACGACTCACGGCTGAGGGCTTCTTCGCAAGTCGCCCCGTTGATGCGTCCGCTCTCGGCCCCGCCTTCGAGCTGGCACTGTCCCGCGTCCGCCCAAACCCCTCTCGCCAGCCCGAGGCCCTCCTCACGCTCCCCGAGGCCACACCCGTCCGCGCGACAGTGCTCGACGCGCTGGGTCGCCAGCTCGAGGTCGTCGTGGATGGCGAGCTGGCGGAGGGCGAGTCGGTGCTGACGCTCCCCCGCGAGCTGGCGCCGGGGACGTACCGGCTGCGTGTGGAGGTCCCTGGGGCGACGGAGACGCTGTCGTTTACCGTGATGCGCTGACCTACGCGCTGGCGATGACGTCCCTCGGAACCCCGAAGCTCGTGCCCACATCCATCGCGGCTCGGACCAGTGGGTGGTCGGGACGGACGGTCTTCGTCTTTTCCGCGATGTCCGCGAACGGTACCGTCGTCATGCGCCCATCCGTGAGGGCGACCATCACGCCGTGTCGGCCCTGGGCGACCACGTCCGCGGCGTAGCTGCCGTAGTGGGTGGAGAGAATGCGGTCGAAGGGCGTCGGGGAGCCCCCGCGCTGGATGTGGCCGAGGATCGTCGTCCGAACCTCACTGTCGAGGTGTGCCTCCAGCGCCGCGCCGAGCACCTGGCAGGACCCGCCCAGCCGGATGGGGTCGGGCGATCCTGGGATGGTCTTCGCCACAGCCATATCTCCCCCCTCGGCGTGCGCGCCCTCGGCAATGGCGAGGATCGTGAACTTCTGCCCTCCGGCCTCGCGCTCCTTGCAGACGCGCACCACCTCCTCCAGATGGTAGGGAAACTCGGGGATCAGAATCACGTCGGCGCCTCCAGCTACGCCCGCGTGGAGGGCGATCCAGCCCGCGTAGCGGCCCATCGTCTCGCAGATCATCACGCGGTGGTGGCTCTGCGCAGTCGTCTGGAGCCGGTCCAGTGCCTCCGTGGCAATGGTGACAGCCGTGTCGAACCCGAACGTGCGGTCGGTCCCCACCAGGTCGTTGTCGATGGTCTTGGGGACGCCCACCATGCGGAGCCCCTGGCTCTGTTCCAGCTGGTGCGCCACAGACATGGTGCCGTCGCCCCCGATGACCACCAGCGCGTCGAGCTGGTGCTCGTGGTAGACGCCCGCCGCGCGGTCCGACACGTCGGCGTCGTTCTCGCGGTAGTAGCGCATCGGGTTGGCCTTGTTGGACGTGCCCAGGATGGTGCCGCCCTGGTCCAGGATGCCGCTGGCCTCGCGCCACGTGAGCGGGCGCGTGTCGTTCTGGATGAGCCCGTCGAATCCGTCGATGAAGCCAATGACCTCCGCGCCGTGTCGGCTGATGAGGCTTTTGGTGACCGCTCGGATGACGGCATTGAGGCCGGGGCAGTCGCCGCCGCCAGTGAGAACGCCTACGCGCATAGGATTCGGGAGTGGGGATTGCGGAAAGATGTCGATAGAACCGGCGGCCCGCCAGCTCGATGCCAGGCCGCGGGCTGGCGAGTGCGTCTGCTGCCGGAGACCCCTGCAAAGGGGACGGAACCGGAACGTAGCCGACGCCAGCTCGAGAGCGCCACCCCACAGGGGCAGCGTCATGCAATGCAAACGGCCCCGCCCTCCAGAGAAGAGCGGGGCCGTAGGAGACCAACGCCTCGAAGCAGCCTAGAAGGTCAGGCGGAATCCGGTCTGGATCAGCCAGCGCGAGCCATAGGTGCCCTCGTCGGCGATCTGGTTGTCGAAGAACGCCTCCTCGGTGCCCTGGCGGCCACGGAAGGAGTAGACCGGCGTGAAGTTGCCGTTGTCCGCGTCCACGAAATCCTCGAAGCGCAGCAGCTCGAAGCCACCGTTGCTGGACGACGTGAACTTGAAGAACCGACGACCCCAATCCCGGTTGAGGAGGTTCGTGAAGTTGAAGATGTCGAGCGTGAAGCTGAGGCTCCGGGCGCTTCCACCCAGGTTGGCGAACAGCTCCTGCTCAAACTTCAGGTCCACGATGTGCTCGAACGGAAGGCGACTCCCGTTCCGCTCCGCGAACATTCCCCGACGGCTCGTGAGGTACTCGCTCGAGCTGACGAACGCGTCGTACGCCGCGGCATCGTCTGCGGAAACGAACTGCATCTCGGAGATGTCGTTCGGGACGTAGACGAGGCCGTAGTCGCGGTAGCCTGGCGCGCCGATCAGGTCATCGAAGTTGTCGATGGTGTAGTTGAACGGACGCCCGCTCTCGCCGGTGTAGAACACCGAGATGGTGGTCGCGAGGTTGTTCAGGAACTCCTTACGGAACGTGGCCGATCCGAGAATGCGGTGGCCGATCGAGAAGTCCGACCGCGCGAGGACGTTGTTGTCGTTCGGTCCCTGCTCACCGATCTCGACCGTCCGCCAGATTGTGTTGATCTGCGACGAGGTGCCGTCGTTGATCGCGTAGGCGTCGCCGAAGGTGTAGCTCAGGTTCAGGAAGAGGTTGTCACCAGTCGAGAACACGTTCGCCAGCTCCTTCTGGATGCGAGCCGTCACGTCGTAGGTGTACCCCTCGCTCGTCGTCCCGACGCGGTGAACCGCATCGTACCGATCGTCGATCAACGCGTCCTGGTTCGGGTTGTAGATCACCCGACTCTCTGCACCGGTTGTCGTCGAGAGCGCGGCCGGGTTGAGGTTCACGTTCGTGACGATGATGTTGTTGAGCGTCTTGGTGAACTGACTTTCCAGCGTACCGACGAAGCCGCCCGGAAGCTCGGTGTCGAGCCCAAGCGAGGAACGCCAGACACGCGGGTACCGGAACCCATCCTCGAAGATCTCGAGGCGACCGCTCGGAATGTCAGCCTGGCCGAAGTCAGCACCGGTGAACTGCTGCTGCGGGTCGGCAACGAACGGGATCGGGTCCCCGTCGATGTTGTTGTTCCCGAGGAAGCCAGCCTGGAACGCAAAGCCGGTGTTGGTCCCGTTGTTCAGGAACATGCCACCGGGCCACACGAAGGGCACGCGGCCCGTAAATACGCCACTCCCGCCTCGGAGCTGGAGGCGGCGGCCCGCCATCTCGCTGAGGTCATAGTTGAACCCGGCTCGGGGCGAGAGGTACACCGCAGCGGCCGGGGTCTGGCCCGGAAGCGCGCCGTTGAGGTCGTACCCAGCGGCCTCGATGGCAGGGATCGTCGTCGTCAGCGCGTCCGGCGCGAACCGAGGCTCAGACGAGATCTTGGGAATGTCGGCGCGGAGACCGAACGTGACCCGGAGGTCCGAGTTGACCCGGTACTAGTCCTGGGCGTAGAGGCTGACCTGGAACGCGTCGAAGGCCCCGATAGCGTCCGTCCCGTCCCCGGCGACGCCATCGACGAGCGAGTAGCCGCGCTGATAGATGTCAGGCGTCACGGGATCCGGCGTGCCACCCGGGAACGTCGTCGCGCAGTAGGCCGAGGACCCATTGCCCGCCGCACAGACGGACTGGAGGAAGTCGTCGACGGACCCGTACTCATAGGTCCCGAAGTTCCGCGGGATGAACAGGTTCGAGATCGAGTAGAACTCGCCCGCGGCACCCACTGTCAGCGTGTGATTCCCAAGGAAGTAGCTGAAGTTGTTCGTGACGGTGAAGATGTCCTGATTGAGGACGTTCGCCGTCGAGAACGGCTCCGAGCCAATGAAGATGGTTCCATCACCGTCCTCCAGCTCGACCGATGGGAACGGGTCGCCCACGATGTCACGGTCGTCGCTCACCGAGGTATAGCCGAGGATCAACTTGTTCGCCGCCTGGTTGCCGAAGGTCGAGTTCAGCTCCGTCGTGAAGGCGTGTGTCCGGTTCGGGAAGAACTCGGAGTTGTTGGTAAAGTTGATGTTCTCGTCGTTGCTCGCGAACTGGTCGGTGTTGTCGGCACCCGAGTAGCTGTAGCGGGCCGACACCCGATGGTTCGGCGCAGCGTTCCAGTCCAGCTTGACGATCGCCTTGTTGTCATCCAGAGACGAGACCTTATCGCCAAACTCGCCGGGGTCGTAGCCAAGTTCATCGATCAGCGTCTGGCGGATGTCGCCGAGGCGATCCCGGGAGTCACCAGCGTAGGCTCGGTTGAACGGAGCCGGCGTCTCGGCACGGAGGATCTCGCCGTTGACGAAGAAGAACAGCTTGTCCTTGACAATCGGCCCTCCAAGACGGAAGCCATATCGGTTGTTCGAGAACTCAGGCAGGCGGGTTCCTTCAGCGCCGTCAGCGATGAGCGCGCCCGGGGTCTTCCCAGCAAGCGTCTCGTTGCGGAGGAAGCTGTAGAGCGATCCTTCGAAGGTGTTGGTGCCCGACCGCGTCACGGCGTTGATCGCCCCTCCGGTAAAGCCGGACTGCGTCACGTCGAAGGGCGAGATGGCAATCTGGAACTCCTCGATCGCGTCGATGGAGATCGGCGTGGAGCCGGTCTGGCCGCCGTTGGTTCCCTGCGCCGAGAGCCCGAACACGTCATTGGAGACCGCGCCATCGATGTAGATCGAGTTGTAGCGGTTGCTCTGGCCAGCGATGGAGATCGAAGGGCCGTCGTCGTCGTCGTTCTCGACGTAGGCCTGGGGCGTGAGGCGCGTGAAGTCCGCGAGGTCCCGTCCAATCGACGGCGTTGCCAGGATCTGGTCGGAGCTGATGTTGGTGTCGACGCCCGAGCGGTTGGGGTCGAACAGGCCGCCCGCGCTGACCGTCACCTCGCCCAACTCGGCCGCAGTGTCGGTGAGCTGAACGTCGAGTTCAAAGGCATCGCCCAGGGTCAGGCGAAGGCCCTCCCGAACGACGGGCGTGTAGCCAATAAAGGAGATCTGGACGCGGTACGGTCCACCGACGCGGAGGCCACGAAGGTCGTAGCGGCCGTCGGCGCGCGTGGCGGTTCCGTACTCGGATCCGGAGGGGAGGTGGATCGCAAGGACCGTGGCACCGGGGAGACCGGCGCCGGTCTCGTCGATGACGGTGCCGGTCAGCGCCGCTGTGGTAACCGCTTGGGAGAAGGCCGACGGGGCCGCCACCAGCGCGAAGGCCGCAAGAGTGACGAGCGTCAGCCAGCGAGTGACACGTGTGCTCATGGTGTGGTGTGTATGAGGCATAGGAGGCCTGAGACAAGCGCTCGAGGCCGGGTGATATCTGAAACGTAGTGCGTCCCTGCTTTCCCTGCACGTGCAGAAGTTGTGCAGCACCGGTTCTTGACCCTGGGATAACTCTCGCTCGCGCTGGCGACCCCGGTTTGGGCCTGCGAAGAATCGGTGCGCCTCCTCAATGCCGCGCGCCAGCTCGAGGCACGGCACCACGGTGGGGCCTTCGTCTTGGACGGCCGGCACCGCTCACCTCATGCGCTCGTCCAGAACGGAGCTGCTCTGGAATCAAGGCGCTACCTCCCTTGTCCTACGTGCCCGTCACAGACCGGCCTCGAGCTGGCGTTCCGTTCAGGCTAGTCCCGAACGCCAGGCTCATCGCTCGCCAGTTCGACGCCCTGTCTACTCGAAGTCCGTGTTCAACCGGAATCGACTAATCCGGTTGTTGCCCGTGTCCGCCACGTAGACAATCCGGTCGTAGTAGGCGACACCCTGCGGGCTGGCGAACTGAAGGGGACCGCCCCCCGACCCACCGAACGACGCCCGAACCGGTCGCGTGCTGCCAGCACCTGGCGGCGGCGCAACGCCCTCAATCCCAGCTTGGTTAAAGACGAACAGGCTGTCCTTCCGGGCGTCGAGCACGAAAATGTAACCGGTCTGATCCGCAGCGTAGGCGAGGCTCGAGATCTGCTCGAACTGATCGGTTTCGAAGAGGGCTCCGTCGCCAGCATCCGGGTTGCCCGCCGCACTGAGGCGGCCACTGTCCACGCGATACACGGTTCCGTCGGTGGTCTCCACAACCTGCACCGAAACGACACCATAGGTCGGCGTCGGCTGACCCGCAGGCGGAGCCTGTGCGATCAGGAAGTCCTCATTGAGAGCGACGCCTGCGCGCTGTGGGGGCCCCAGAAACGTCAGCACATCCACGGGGAAGTAGGCGCTGAGCAGGCTTGGTCGGTCCGGCGACAGCGTCCGGAGGTACTGGATGTAGTCGCCCGAGGCGGTGTACTCGATAAACGCGTTGAACGGGCTGAACGTCTGACTCGGGCGCCCCGTGTCCGCCGTATTCACCGGCCCGTTGCGGGTGATGTACACACCGTTGTCAGCCAGCGGCGCCACCCCGGTAAACACGGCGTCCTCGTCGCTCGTCCCGCCAGGGTACGTATCTGGAAGTTCGAACCGAGTCAGGCGGCGGCTTCCGTCATCGAACGGGTGCCAGAGAATGTCGACCACTCGTGGCGCGCCCGTCGTCAGCCCGCGAATCCGGTACACGACCGCGAGATCACACTGCTCGGGACCTCCAGCCGAAGGGCAGTCCGCTCCGGCAACCGTGGTGTCTCGCCGTGCGGCGACGTATACATCCAGTCGGCGGTCCTGCACCACAGCGGTGATGTCGCGAAGCTCCTGGCCTGCCACCTGCTGGAGCAACGCCCGGGGGCGCCCTGCGAGGTCCAGAACGTGCAGGCCTCTGGCGTCCGCAACGTAGATGAACTCATCATACCCTACGTAGACATCCACCGGGCGGTCGAAGGTGCCATCCAAGCCTCGGGAATAGAACGGATTCAGCGGGACGTAGCCCACATCGTCGGTCAGCGTGGGGTCCGTCTGCCCCTGCTCAAAGATCTCATCGGTCGTGGCGTCGCCCTTCGACCCGAAGAGCGCATCGCACCCTGCCAGGAGAAGTGCTGCTGCGAGGAGCCAGGCTCCGGATACAGAACGGAGAAGCGGAGAGGTCATGCGAGAACGGAGCGCGTCTGGCCCCAAGAACTAGAAGCTAGCGGTGACGCCAATGCGATGAGCAGTGCCAAGACGATTCAACTGAGCGAACCCGTAGTCCGCGCGGACGGTGCGGTTGCCAAGACCCGGGACGTTGACGCCGAAGCCAAACGTGGGCAGATCGGCCTCCTCCACGCCGAAGGCATAGCCTGCCCGAACAGCGAGAAGATCTGCAAAGACATACTCGGTGCCGAGGTTGAACTGCTCCGAGTTGTCGTTGGGGTTGGTGAGTTGGCCCGATACCGTCAGGGCGTGATCGCCAGCCCCTCGCATCACGTCATAGCTCATCCCCAGCAGGAACGTTGTGGGGGGCACGAGATCCTCGAACTCATCCTCAGCGACGGTTTCTCCGCCCACCGTCGTGCGTGGCAGGTTGCCGGACGCCACCCCATTGAGGCCGAAGTTTCGAATCGCGATGCCGATGTTGGCGCCCGTAGTTCCCACCTTGTAGTGCACCCCGAGATCGACCAGCGCCGCATCCATCGCCACATCGGCAGCGCTCTCCCGGACAAACTTTGCGGTCACACCGTAGGCAAACAGGTCGGTGAGGGCCTGACTCACGGTCAGCCCCCCCACGATGCCGACGTAGGAGAAGGTCTGCCCCGTCCCCGCTGGACCCGAGAACTCATCGGTCACATCCATCTCTCCAGAGTCCAGCGCCTGCACGTGGGCCCCAAGAGCAAACGGCCCCACCTTTCGTGTGACCGCACCGTAGGTCATGCTCACATCTGCGTAGTACGCCAGCTGGGCAAGACCCACCTGCGTGTTTCCACCTCGGGCTGCGAGCGCCGGGTTCCAGAACAACGAGCTGGCATCGTCCGCCGTTGCGACGGCTGTGCCCCCTAAGGCCGCCCCACGAGGATCTACTGCGACCTCCAGGAACTGAAAGCCCGACGTACCTGCGCGGTCACCGCCATAGGACGGAAGGAACTGCGCCGAGGCTGCCCCGCTGGCGAGGAACAGCGCCATTGGCAGAAGGGCACGGAGAGAAAGTCGAGTCATGGATGGGGACCCCGAAGAGGCCGTCAGCGACAGGCTAGAACGTATAGCTCAGACCAAACACGATGTGTCGGGGGGCCAGGTAGCGGGCGGGGTTAAGTGGCGGAAGTCCACTCGTGTCTGGGTCCTCGTACCGAGGATCACGAACCGAGCCAGTCACATCGAAGTCCGCGTTGCCACGCAGGCCTCGGATGTACTCGTTGTAGGTCTGGAGGGCGTCGTTGTACGATGTCAGGGCCTCCTGATACGCCTGAGGATCTGTGTCGGCGAGGGACGGGTCCGGTGCGTTGCCCGGCGGGTTGACATCCAACACGGGGTACGCCTGGCCGGTCACCGGGTTGATGATGACGCTGTTCCTCTGGTTGAAGAGGTTCTCGACCTCCAGCGTGAGCACGATGTCGCTGCCAGCGACCGCCACTCGGCGCTCTGCGCGGAGGTCAAACCACCACCACGGCCGGCCGCTCTCGGAGAAACGGAGCGCCTGATCGTCGACCTGCTCATAGATCGGGCGCCAGTCCCGCTCGCCGGTGAAGGGGTTCCGCTCGTTGCCGATAAACTCGACTGGCGTGTAGCGCTGCCCGCTGCGGAAGACGCTCTGGACAAACAGCTTCACGCGGTTGATGCCTGGAATCCCAAGCCAGGGTCGGTCAGCGTCATGGCTCAGCGTCATGCTGGCCTTGATGTCGAGCGGCCGGTCCCAAGCCAGTGGCGTCTCGAACGTGTTGTCCACGTTGCCGGTCTGAATCAGGTCTTGGAGCGCATCATTGTTGGTCGAGCTGAGGCCTGTGGCGCGGCTGTAGCTCGCATTCAGCGTGCCGTTGAACCATGTCCCAATACGCTTGATGTAGCTGGCCTCGATGCCCCGCACACGGGCAAAGTCCCCGTTGACGCGCAGCGCTCGGCTCGTTTCGCGGCCCGTCGGGTCCACAATCGTGGCTCGGGCGACCGTGATGAAGTCGTACTTGTCTCGCCAGAAGGCGGTCACGCTGAGCGCGTCGTTCTTGGTAAGCTGGTTGCGGAGCCCCAGCTCGTAGGCCACATCCACCTCCGGGTTGAGGTTGGGATTGCCGAGGTCAGAGAAGAACGACCGGTCCTGGTAGAACGGGTCCAGGTTGGCGTAGACGTACGTCGGGTGTGGCTGCCGCATCGAGTGCCCGTAGCTGAAGAACAGCACCTGGTTCTCGCGGACCGGGAAACTGACAGACAGCTTGGGCAGCACACGCCCCTTCCAGCGGAGACCGAGCAGGCTCGTGGTTTCGTCGAGGTAGGCCTCGCGCAGAGCCGTTGGGATGGTGAAGGCACTGTCGGCGACGAGGCCATCGACGTAGGAACCTGTCGCCCAGCCCTCCACGCGAGCGCCGAGCGTGGCAATCAGCCCGTTGTACCGAATCCGGTGCGTCGTGTACAAGGCGGTCTTGCGTGGCTTCACGCGCCAGATGTCCGCCGACTGGCCAAGACGGTTGGACTGCGTCGTGGAGCCATCCGGCAAACGAATGGGCGCCCCCACCCAGGGCCGAACGATGTCGATCCACTGGTAATCGTTGAAGGTGGCCTCTCCCCCAACGGAGAACTCGTAGGCCTCGTTGGAGGCGAAGCGGGTGTACTCCCCCCGAGCCGTGACCTGCTCGGCAAAGTGATCGTGCCAGTCTGTAGCGACCCCGCCGTTGTTGAAGAAGCCCGGGCCGGGCAGAATGAACAGCGCCGTGTCGGCAGGAAGTCCGCCGAGGTCCGGGTTTCCGAAGATGGTCCCCGGATAGTCTGGGATGGAGGCGGGGTCCAGCTCTGTGTCGACGTTGTCCGGGCGCCAGTCGCGCCCGTTGGCGTCGGCGCGGAGCTGCGTAAAGAGACGCGAGATCTGAATCTCATAGATGGACTGCGCGGTCGGCGAGTGGACCCACTGCAGGTAGCTCAGGTTCGAGTTCTGCGTGTACGTGTTCGCCAGCTCGGGCTGCTCTGAGAACGCATACTGAAACCCGGGTGAGATCACAGCATCGTTGCCAGTCACCTGCAGCATCCGCGTGTCCTGGTTGATGGCCAGCGAGCGGTTGTAGGCGCCCACGAGCTTCATCCCCGTCTGGGGGAGGAGGACGAGCTTGCCGAGAGCATTCCAGCGGTTGCCCCGCCGAGGCGCCCAGAAGTCATCCTGCACGAGGGACGACTCGAGCTGATCGGGAACGAAGCCCTGGAAACCGTCGGTGACGTTCGCCTGCCCCGACACAAAGAAGCGGAGCCGCTGCGGAACGACCGGCCCGGAGAGCGACAACTCGACGTTCTGCTCGTTGAACGAGGTCGCGAGATCGCCGCTGCCGAAGCTGTCGCCCTGAAGCGCCAGCGCTGCCTCGAAGGAATCGGAGCCTTCCTTGGTACGAACGGAGATGACGCCTGAGGTGGACTCGCCGACCGAGGCATCAGCCCCCGTTGTGTTGACCTCCACTTCCCCGAGGGCGTTGGCACCGAGGTCCAGGCCGAAGCCGGTCCCTGCCAGAGGATCTTTCGCGTTCACGCCATCGACCACAAACCCTGTCTCCGTTGCCCGTCCGCCGCGAATGTAGAGGCCTGTGGGGTCCTGGAAGACGCCCGCCTGATTGCTCACTACGTCCTGCACATCGCGCACAGGGCGAGACGCGATGTCCTCCGCACTCACGAAGTAGGCACTCTCGGCCTGCTCCACATCAATCAAGGGCCGCTCACCCACCACGACAATCTCCTCGTCATCATCGAGCAGAGACGCTGTGGTCATCTCGACATCGAGCGTTGTCGTCTCGCCGTTGGCAACGGTGATCCCCGTGTACTCCAGCGTCTGGTAGCCGATGTAGCTCACCCGAACGTTGTAGTCGCCAGCTCGAAGCTCAGCGATGCTGAACTGGCCGTCGATGTCCGTTGCAGCGCCCCGAGTGGTTCCGATGACGAGGACGGTCGCCCCGATCAGGGTCTCGCCGGTCTGCTGGTCCGTGACGGTCCCGGCGATGGTGCCCTGGGCCGACGCCGTCGACGCGACAGCGAGGAGACCGACCAGCAGAGCTGCGAGCGAGCGAAGGATCATGAGAACAGAAGGCAGAGCCCCGGCTTAGCGAGGAAACGCCAGGCGATGGCTGCGCGTGGACGAGGTTGCAGGGAAGTCGAGGCCGTCGAGCAGGACCGCCAGCGCGCTGGCGACGCCCTCGGTGCTTCCCGAGGTGGGCTCAAAGAGCGCGTTCGGCCCGGCGAAGAGCGGCAGCGCAAAGAGCGCCACGCGGCGGTCGGCGCGGATGCTCGCGACCACCTCGCTGCCCTGCCACACTGCGGAGGGGTTGTTGTTCTCGTAGAACGCGAGGCGGTAGAGCACCAAGTCGTCCGGGCGCGTCTCATACGGGAGCGCGCTCGTCAGCAACCGGGTGGTCTGGAGGGGTGGCAACGTCCGTCCCGCCCCGGGCACCTCCACCCCCGGCTGAACGGGTGTGCCCGTACCGGCACGCAGCGAGCGGACATTGGGATTGAATTCGTCAAGGTCCACGAGTCCACCTAGCGGAAGGACATCGACGGCAGGGTTGCCTGCGCCGTCCTCCTCCGACTGCGGGAGCGTAATCGGGGTGTGAACGAGGAGCCGCCCGCCGTCACTAAAGAACAGGTCGAGAGCCCCAGCTGTCCGCGGGAAGTTGTTGCCCGAGACCCGGTTGGTGACGGCGTTCGAGACCCAGTAGATGTAATCCCACAGCGCGAGCGTCTGGCGCAGCGTGGGATCGGGTGTGGATGGAAGCGCCTCTGAGAAGACCGGCGCGGCGGCGCTCTGCACGGTTCCGGAGAGATCCCACGTATCGAACCCGGCGGTTCCATTGAGAGTCAGCGCCTCCCTCGCGACGCCCATGACCGCCTCATCACCAGCCGAGCGGAAGTCATTCACGAGCAAGACGGTGCTGGTCACGCGCCGCACGTAGAACGTGGATAGCGGCACACCATCCGCATCGAGGCCAGGGTAGCGAAGGGTCTCGCTCGTTGCCCCGGCCTGATCCACAGAGCGGAGGTAGAGCACGTTGTCGCCGTTGAGCACGAGGCCCGGCAGCGTCACGCCGGTGTTGGAGAAGCCGCGACCGACAAACAGCCGCGCCCCGGTCGTGCCCGTCGCGCTGGCGTCTTCGGCGACAAGTGTCAGAAACGTCGCCTCCGGTGCGATGCGAGTGAAGGGCCCGTCAGGGCTGTTCAACGCCAGCTCGATGGCGTCGAGGTTGGCCTCACCGTCCGGGTCCTGAGCCGTGAAGGCGAACGAGACGACCGGCCACGTGGTGTCCGGCGGCGCCTCAGCGGCGATGAGCCGGAAGGTCGGATCCGAGTTGACGATCGGGAAAACGGTTCGCGCTGGTGTCGGATCGGCGCTCTCGTCGTCGTCGATGGCGCGGACTTCCACGGCGACATCCGCCTCGCGTGCGCCCAGCGGAATGGGCAACAGTAGGGTTGAGTCGCGGCGAGTGGTCCGCTCCCAGCCCTCTTCAGAGGCAGGCTCGGGTAGCCCAGCGCCAATCGCATAGGCGCGGACGTCGTAGGCAAGCACGACGCCATCCGGGTCGGTCCCACTCCAGGCGACCTCCACCGTCGAGACGAGACGGCGCCCCTCGAGGTCCTCCCGGAGATCCATCGAGCGGACAGACAGTTCCGTCTCGGGCGTGACGTTGTCTGTCGGGGACCCCTCAAAGCCTGCATCGCAGGCCACGAGGCCAGCACCACACGCAACAACAAGGATCGCGGAACGGACAGTGTGAAGCATTCGGTTCAGCACGAGCAATCGGCGCCAATGCCGAAGGCCCGGCCTCGAGCTGGCGAGACCGGGCCTTCCATGGAAGAATTAGCGGACGACTGCGATGCGAGCCGTCGCCACCTCGCCTGCGGCCTCCAGGCGGAGGATGTAGACGCCTGGCGCCAGACCAGCTACGTCCAGCGTCGCGGTGTGGCTCTGCGCCGTGAAGGCTCCGTCAGCGAGCGTCGCGACCTGGCGGCCGGTGACGTCGAAGAGGCGGAGGGCCGCAGGGCCGTCCACATCCAGCTCGAAGGCCACCGTGGCCGTACCGGAAACTGGGTTCGGGTGCGAGCCCTGAATGCGGATCGAGCGGGCCTGGATGCCCCCCTCAGTCGCGGTCGAGACGGCACCGATGTCGTCGAGCGTCACAGGCACCATCTTGTACTCGCCGAACGAGAACCACCAGATGCCCCGGACGAACTCGCGCACCTCGTCATTGGTGAAGGTGGTGGCGCTGTAGTCCGATGCGAAGGCATCCGACCAGTCGTCGGCCTCGGCAGGCGCGGTGCCGTTGGTGGACATCGCCCACTCGCCGAATCCGGTGTCGTTGTTCGTGATGGTCACGTTGTCGAACGTGAGCAGCATCCCCTCATGAGCCTCGGCGACGGCGTCATCCGCCAGCACGCCCGTATCCACGCTCTTGTATGCGTAGGGGGAGCCGCTGCTGGTGGTCGTGTACGTGAGGTCCTGGAGTTGGGTCACGCCGAACCGCTCGTTGATGGCAGCCTGGGTGATGTTGATCCGGTCCCCTGCACTGAGGCCCGGATCGTCGGCGCCAAAGAAGACCCAGATGCCCGTCCATGCGCCGAGAGCCTCGTCGTCCTGGAGGGTTCCGTACCAGCTCGACCCACGCTGGAAGACGGTCTGCACAACCGCATCGAGGTCGAACGTGCGCGCATCGTCCGCGTTGTTGTCCCCGTTGGCGCCGGTGTACAACGGGCTGGCGCTGTCCACGCCAGGGGCCGTCGTCTGAATCAGGGCGATGGAGTTGACTGCACCCTCGAAGACGAGGTATCCGCCATCCACGTCTGTCATGCCCCCAGCGTCGTCGGTGGCGGTGACCGTGAACTCCACGAAGGCACCGTTGGAGCCCGCGACGGACGGAATCGTGCCCTCGTACGTGTCGCCCGAGGTGTTGCTGAGCGCAACGTTGCCGCTGCCAATCTCCGTCCCATCAAGGACATACCGATAGGCTGCAGCCACGCCTGTGAGCGCTCCCTGAGCCGCGACCGCCGTCGCGCTGATGGTCACGTTGTCCGCCGGAGCCGGGATGCTACCGATCGGATCGAGCGTCACGATGGGCGGAGCCGACGTGATCTCGAAGTCGGCGTCCGCCATCGGGTTGAAGGAGAACACGGCGCCCCCCGGCGTGGCATAGCCGAAGTTGCCCTCATCGCCCTGGAAGGTGAGGAAGCCCTGAACGTTGACGGTTCCGGTGGAGGGTGGAACGAAATCATCGTTGATGCACGACGGGACCTGCCCGGCGGGGAAGTAGGACGCGTCTCGGTCGTTGCGGAAGCAGACCGACGTGTCGTACAGGTGAATCTGTGGCGCGTCACCCGAGGCCGCGTCTGAGAACAGAGCCTCCGCACGCGTGCCAGGGATTCCCTGCACCAGCGTGGCTCCTTCGAAGCGGACGTACTGGCTGTTGAAGTCCGAGAACGCGCCGAAGTCGAGTTGGGTGTCCTGACCCATGGCATCGTGCACGTCGTCGATGCTGATGACGACGGGCTGGCGAAGAGGATCATTGGCGTCATAGGCCTTGCCTGTCGCTGTGATGCTCACCGGGGCGATCTGCATGGTCTTGCCTCCAGAGCCTGTAAATGGCGACACCGTTCCACAGACCACGACTTCGTCTCCGGGAAAGAACTGCTGGATCTGCCCATCGCCGCGGTTGTCCACGATCTGAATGCCCATGCCTTCGACCCCCTCCGACGCGGCCGTCGTGTCCCGCAAGAAGGCGTGGATCCGGCTCGGGATTCCGTCCGTTGCCGTGGCGAGACCAGAGAGGAGCGGGTCCGAGAGGAACACAGCGGTGAACTCCACCAGCTCGCCTTCGAGAGCGTTGGTCAGGCCGGTTTGGATCTGGCCGATGTCGATCGTGCCAGCGTCAGACGCAGAATTCAAGGCATCGATGTTGGTCTGCGGAATCGCGTTGATCTGACGGACGGTGACTTGCTGAAAATCAGTGCCTGCGGTGCCGGAGCACTGGGCCGTCGCCTGGGGAGCGAGAGCGACAGCCGCCAGCGCCACGAGGGCGAGGGTAACGTTGCGCATTGGGGAGGGGGAGAGTGAAGAAAGACAAGCCTCTGGTTGGTGAGGCTGCTGAGAGTGTTATGGAGCAACACTCGTTATCGATCCGGCTAGCGGAGGATGACGAACTTACCCGTCTCGGCCTCGCCTGTGTCGAGGTCCTGGACGGAGAAGAGGTAGAGTCCGCTGGAGATGCGGAGCGAGTTGTCGGAGAGGATGTCCCAGGCGTGAATGCCGCCTGCAACCTCACGGCCGTCGGCGCTGAAGTCCTCGAACCAGCGAATGTCACCGGTATAGGTCTCCGAGTCGTGATTCATCTCGGCGACGATCTCGCCTGCGAGGGAATACACTCGGATTTGCGCCCGGTCGGGGAGGTTGTAGAAGTACAGCTTGCGCTGGGTGGACAGCGGCCCATCCCAGGCCGACTGCACGCGATAGGGGTTGGGGAAGACGCCTGGCGCACCAGAGTTCCCGGCTTCGGGGCCCGGGAAAACACGGACTGCATTGGTCGTCTTGGACGACTCCAGGGGCACCAGCCCGCTACCTGCGTCGCCTTCGTCAAAGGCCGTAACCGAGAACGCGTACTGCCAGCCGTCGAGAAGCCCCGTGGCTTCGAACCGGTAGGTGTACGCCGTTTCGTCCCCCGGGAAGGAGATCGGTGAATCGAGGCGAATGGCGGCAAGCCCGTTGTTGAAGCCAATCTCGTTGCCCGGTCGGTCGTACTGCGCAATCAGGCCGGCCTCGCCGAGGATGTTACCGGCCCGGTCATCGCCAGGATCAGACCGGTAGATGCGGTAGCCCTCGAAGTCCTGACGCCCGGTCACCGGATCGACCGACTGCTCCGCGAAATCATTCCAGTAGAGAATGGCCTTTCCCTGCTCCAGCTCGACGCGGAGTTCGGGGCTCGACGGCGGCTCGGGGATGAGATAGCGGTCGAGCTGGCCGTTGCCGTTGATGTCTTCGCCCGGATCAAGTGTGCCATCATAGTCTGCATCCTCTCCAACGAAGGTCTCCTGAGCCCAGAACACGTTGTTGCGAAGGAATGCGCGGGACGCGGGTGTGTCGGCTTGCCGGCCGACCGGGACCGTCTGGAACTCGTCGGGCTTGAGCGCAGCGACGAGGGCAAAGGTGACCGTTACGTTCTGGCCGGGCGCCAGCTCGACGAAGGGCCCGACGGACGTGAGCGCGATCCAGTTGCCCGAGGCGACCGTGCCATCGGTCTGGAGACGGCCTGTGCCCTGCCCGTCTCCGAGAAACGCCTCCAGAGCATCCTGATAG